>WFZS01000165.1 GCA_015489465.1 Bacteroidales bacterium
TCGACCGTGCTCAGGGTGACACCTTCCTAATGTACCGCTATACGTCATTTACTGATTGTTGAAAATTTATTTTCTTCTCTCTACCAATGACGTCTTTTTAAATACTTGTAAATCAATCTATAAAAATTGCGCCCGAGATTGTCACGGTGAGCTTGTCGAACCGTGCACGCGGCGGCTTCCCCTGCCATGGTTCGACCAGCCTGCCCGTCCGGCAGGCAGGCTCACCATGACTGCCTTATCTTCCCTTTTACAACGTCATTTACCGATTGTTGAAAATTTATTTTCTTCTCTTTCAGGATGAGGTTTTATGTTTTCTGACACAACAATGATCAATAAGTAGCTCTGCAACAATTCCTTGAAAAACAGATATTACCGCCATTACTATTAATAAAGTGATAGAAAATTTCCAGCCGTAATAAAACAAAAGAACAGGAAGTAATTGCAATTTTATCCCTCTGTTATATAAAAAGGTAACAATAAATTTATCCTTAACACCTTTTTGCTTCAACTCTTTTAACAACGGATACCATACATATATCGAGCCTACCGAAACAATTCCTGCAATTATCGATATGAGCCATCCTTTTATTCCCGCATCTTCACCCATGTATTTTTTAAGCTTTTCATTGTTTAAAAAATAATTAACTAATACCATTATAACATATATCAAAAACAAAACGGGAATTATATGGCTCGAAATGTTCACAAAATATTTTAAAATAGGCATTGCTTTTTCGGGAAAAATTATTGCGACAACACCGTAAAGAATAACTATCAATACAAAAAATATCAAACTTTTTTTATTGCGTTGTTTCTTGTTCTTTCTCTTTTCCATACTAAAAAAAGTTTACTATTAATGTTGTAATCACTGCAACAACGGCAGCCATTACAAAAGCTGTGATGTTACGGAAAAAGGCAAATCTTTTACCCAAAACAACCGCTTCGGCAGGAAGCTGAAACAGACCGACTGTGACCCAAGAGACAAGAAATGCCGTAACGGCAACCAAGCTTACACCCTGGTTTAACAATTCCTTACCCAAAATATATCCGGTTATGGGATTACCTGTAAAAACACTTCCCAAAACATCCCCGATAAACGAATCGTGCCACACATTCCCGTTAAACAGGTTTTTGTAAAACGATTCGGGAACAACTTCGGTAATAATACTGACTAAAAGTAAAATGCCGAAAATTACAGGCAACATGTTCATTATCCCTTTAAACGACTGCTTTTGAGATTTATTTAATTTCTTTTTGTCAATCTTCATACTTACAAAGGTAAGTTTATATGTATTAATAAAAACATTACTCGGAAAAAAGTAGTGGACATAAGTGAATATAAACGTATAGACGAATAAAAGGTTTAAAGAAGCAAATATATTATCGTTAACTTCTACTAATCCGACTTTTTAATAATGATATGAAAACACGAATGGATGAATACCTGAGAATTCAATGTTATAACGCACCGGCAATTAGATTAACATTGCCCGTTTAACGATCAACTTCTTCCAAATCTTCTAACCTTACGACTTTCTGACCTTCTGACTTTCTGACCTTCATACAACCCCATGCTCCTCTAACAACTCTTCCATCTCCATTTGCATTTTTTTTGCGGCATTTCCGGCTCTTTCGGCAAAATCTTTACCTTTACCGGCATAGATAATTCCTCTCGAAGAATTTACCAACAACCCGCAATTTTTGTTCATACCGTATTTGGCTACTTCATGTAAATTTCCACCCTGTGCCCCGACACCGGGAACCAACAGAAAATGGTTAGGTATTATTTTTCTGATACCGGCAAAACTATCGGCTTTTGTTGCTCCTACAACATACATAATATTATCTGTGCTACCCCAACTTGCCGAAGTTTTTATAACACGTTCAAATAACTTTTCCCCCTCTTTGTTTTCAAAATATTGAAAATCCGCAGCGCTTTTATTTGATGTCAATACCAAAATTATCGACCACTTTCCTTTAAATTCCAGAAAAGGGGCAACGGTATCTTTTCCCATATACGGTGACAAGGTAACCGCGTCAAAATCAATTTTTTCAAAAAAAGCTTTAGCATACATTGCCGAGGTGTTACCAATATCACCGCGCTTGGCATCGGCAATTAAGAATACCGGTTGATTTAATGACCTTATGTACTTTACGGTTTTTTCGAGAGCCAGCCATCCTGAAATTCCCAAAGCTTCGTAAAATGCCAAATTGGGTTTGTATGCTACCGTATAAGGCATCGTGGCATCAATTATTGCTTTGTTAAATTCAAAAACAGGGTTTTTGCTCTCCAATAGGTGTGAAGGAATTTTATTGATATCGGTATCAAGCCCTACACAAAGAAACGAACGTTTGGTTTTTACAAGTTCCGTCAACTCTTTTTTGGTCATTACAAAAAATTATTAATTTTCAAACTCCTCTTTCAAACGCTCTGCATTCTCAGCCA
>WFZS01000166.1 GCA_015489465.1 Bacteroidales bacterium
CTTCCATTTAATTAATCTTTTATATCATGAATAATGATTTTGGGTTTCTTTCATTTACAGATATTGCTTTTTGCAAAAAACCTGCTTAAAAAGTTTTTTATCTTAATTTTGAAATTACATGATAATACTGTTTATAAGATTTACCCATTCCCGGTTAAAACCTTCCCGAAGGCTTTACTTTTGAAAGTGCCAACTTTGTCGTGAAAGGCGTTTGTGCCGGTTGCAGACGGTAAATTTAAAATATTGCTTTTTTCAATCCATTACCGGTTTATAAAGTATAGTTTATAAAAAAGACTTGTTTGTTCATTTTATAAAGCATGATTTATAAAAATCATCAAATTATTTGTGTCTTCCCCCAAACTTTGCAACCCGGTTGCACAAACTTATACCTATCTTTGCGTAAAGTTTATAAAAAATAATGCAGAGGAAAAGGGAAAATACACGATTGATTTTTGTTTGGGTGGCGGGATTACTGTTGCTGTTCCACGGTTTGATACCGCATCAGCATCATTTCGATTCCGTTTTCGAGCATAACCAAACGGAAGAAAAAGCCCCTTTACATTGCCACGCTTTTAATGATATTGTTCCCGAAAAAATATCTTATTCTTTTCAGAGTCTTATTTCCTTTAATGCCGTAACCGGCGTTCATTATTTCAATTTGGAAATAGAACCTGAAACATTCGTTTTAAGATTTTATGACGAACTTCCCGTTCACTCTTTATTTTTTACAAAACATTCACCCGTAAGGGGTTCTCCGGTTTTATCATAATTAATTTTATTTGGTTTTAAAGTCGTAATCTACTTAAAACCCTTGCTATTATTGCCTTTTTTCAAGAGGTAACACGTCAATAATATTCGGTAAATATTTACGGAAAGTCATTTGACTTAAAACTTCATTAACCATAAAAACATGATAAACAGAATAATACATTTTTCAATAAAGAATAAGTTCATTGTAACACTTATGTTGCTTGCACTTATCGGTGTGGGAGTACATTCCATGCTTACCGTTAACCTCGGTTCCGTGCCCGACATCACCAACAACCAGGTGCAAGTGATAACCGTGTCGCCAAACCTTGCCACCGAAGATATCGAGCAGTTTGTAACCTATCCGGTAGAGCTTGAAATGGCAAACCTGCCCGGGATAGAGGAGATACGTTCCATTTCACGGTTCGGGCTTTCGGTTGTAACCATCGTTTTCAAAGACGATATGGGAACTTACTTGCCGCGCCAGGTGGTTCAGGAAAAACTGAACACCATACGTGAAGAAATCCCGCAACAATTCGGTGAGCCTTTTATGGGACCCATCACAACGGGGCTTGGTGAAATTTTGCAATACACCATCAAAACAAAGCCGGGTTACGATACGGCGTATTCACCTAGGGAGTTGCGGACCATACAAGATTGGATAGTAAAAAGACAGCTTGCCCTTATTCCCGGTGTTGTGGAGGTTAACTCTTTCGGAGGCAGTATCAAACAATATGAAATTGCATTGAATCCGGAGAAACTGAATGCAATGAATGTTTCAATCGGTGAAGTTTTTGAAGCTTTGGAAAAGAATAATGTAAACACCGGCGGTGCATACATTGAAAAAAACCATATGGCAAATTTCATTCGCGGTGAGGGCCTTGCACGCACGCTGGACGATATAAAAAATATTGTTATTCGCAATGAAAACGGAATTCCGGTTTTGATAAAAGATGTAGCCGAAAAAGTACATTACGGCAGTAACGTCCGTTACGGAGCCGTTACACAGGACGGACATGAGGCTGTTGGAGGCATGGTGCTTATGCTTAAAGGTTCAAACCCCAACGAAGTTGTAAACAATGTGAAAGAAAGATTGAAAACCGTACAGAAGTCGTTGCCGGAAGGTTTGTATCTGGAACCTTTTCTCGACAGAAGTAATTTGATACACCGTACCACATCAACCGTTATGAAAAACCTTATTGAAGGAGCGCTGATAGTGATATTTGTTCTTGTCATTTTATTGGGAAGTTTAAGAGGAGGACTTATTACCGCATCGGTAATTCCTTTGTCATTGCTGTTTGCTTTTATTCTGATGAAATTAACGGGAGTTTGGGCAAACCTGATGAGCCTTGGTGCAATAGACTTCGGAATAATTGTTGACGGAGCCGTGATAATTGTGGAAGGTACGGTTCATGAAATTGAAAAACGTATCAAAGCCGGGAAAAGCAAGTTCAGTAACAACGATATGGATGAAATTGCTTACAAGGCTTCAAGTACTATGATGAACTCCGCTTTTTTCGGTCAGCTGATAATACTGATAGTTTTTACACCCATTTTGTTTCTTACGGGAGTGGAAGGCAAAATGTTCCGTCCCATGGCTTTCACATTCGGATATGCCGTGCTGGGAGCAATATTTTTGAGTTTAACTTATGTGCCGATGATTTCGGCAGTGGTGATGAAGCCTACCTTTAACAAAAAAAGTCTTTTTGCGAAAATAGAAACCGGACTTGAAAAAATAAGTTCCGGATTGATAAAAAGAATACAAAAGGTTTACGATCCCGTTTTAAAACTCTCCTTAAAAAACAGATTGACCGTGTTGGCGATAGCTGTTTTGCTTTTTGCCGGCTCTTTGTATCTGTTTTCGCGTATGGGTGGCGAGTTTATTCCGAGTCTGGATGAGGGAGATATTGCAATGCAGACATTTTTAAGACCCGGAAGTTCACTTTCGGAAACAATTAAACGTGAAACGGAGGTTGAAAACCTTATTCTTTCAAAATTCCCGGAAGTGAAAACAATGGTTGCCCGTATCGGTGTTGCCGACATTCCTACCGACCCCATGGGATTCGACTACACCGACAGCTTTATTATCCTTGAAAAAGACAAAAGCAAATGGGTGTCGGCAAAAACAAAAGAGGAGTTGATTGAAAAAATTAAAGAAGAGGTTTCAAAACTTCCCGGACTGAATTTTGCTTTCAGCCAGCCGGTTGAACTGCGTTTTAATGAACTGTTGACGGGTGTACGCGAAGACATAGCCGTGAAAATATACGGAGAAGACCTTAACATCCTTGCGAAAAAAGGTGAGGAAGCGGCAGCTATCATAAAAACCATAGAAG
>WFZS01000167.1 GCA_015489465.1 Bacteroidales bacterium
ATTCCGCTCCAATGAAACCAGATAACACCCTCGAAGACCTTGTCCCAATCGACCATACCCTCCTCTATTTCGGAAAATGCGGAACGGCTTCTGTCGTAAATAACTTTACTTGCCCTGTTTACGGCTCCCGTTTCTAGAAAATAAATCCCCATCCTTTCACCGCCGCGTAAAATATTGGAAACATCAACGCCAAAACCCTTTAACTCCCTGATACATGCTTCGGCAATATCGTTTTCAGGCAATCTTGTCAAAAAAGCGGCATTCATTCCGTAATTTGCCAACGAAACGGCAACATTTGCTTCGCCTCCTCCGTAAGTAGCCGTAAAAAAATCTTTCTGCCCGAACCTTGCATATCCCGGAGTTGCAAGCCTCAACATTATTTCTCCGAAAGTGAGTATCTTTTCCATTATTTTACGTTTTAAAAATCAAAATATCTTTTTGCGTTATAATAACTTATGTCACCGATTATTCCTCCGACGGTTTCCATATCCCCGGGTATTTCACCTTTTGCCATATCTTCTCCGAAAAGGTTGGAAACTATTCGTCTGAAATATTCGTGACGAGGGTACGACAAAAAACTTCTGGAGTCGGTAAGCATTCCCACAAACAAACTAATCAACCCCATATTAGAAAGGGTATTAAGATGTTTTGTTATTCCGTCTTTCTGGTCGAGAAACCACCATGCCGAACCCCATTGAATTTTTCCCGGGACACTTCCGTCCTGAAAATTGCCCGTCATGGTAGCAAAGACTTCATTTTGAGCGGGATTAAGATTATAAAGAATAGTTTTGGTGAGTTTTTCGCCTTTTGCTAGCCTGCTTAAAAATTTTGCCATCGGCTCTGCCACCGGCTTGTCATTTATTGAATCGTAACCAGTGTCGGGACCCAACATCTCAAACTGACGTTCGTTGGTATTACGCAAAGCACCCACATGAAATTGCTGAACCCAATTTTTGTCATGGTCCATTACCGCAAGTTCGTAAAGTATTGCCGATTTGAATTTGGAAGCGGCTTCGCTGTCTATTTCACCTTCGGATCTTAACTTTTTCACAATGGCATTCACCTCGCGTGCCGTGTATTTTTCAACATAAAAGGTGTCAAGGCCGTGGTCGGAAAGCCGGCAGCCGTTTTCGTGGAAAAAATCATGACGTTTCCGTAAAGCTTCCAAAAGCAAATCGAAATCCGTTATTTTTACACCACTCACCTGTTCCAATTCGTCAATATATTTATTCCACGACTCCGCATCTTCCGTTTTCATCACTTTGTCGGGACGCCAAGCCGGCAACATTTTAAAACCCGGTTTATCTTTTTTGAATGCCTTGTGGTATTCCAGACTGTCAACCGGGTCATCGGTAGTACAAACCGTTTCCACATTCATTTTTTTCAACAACGACCTTACGGAGAACTCTTTTGTTTTGAGCTTTTCCGATACCTCATCAAAAATTTTATCCGCATTGCTTTCATTTAACAGCTCGTCAATACCGAAATAGCGTTTGAGTTCCAGATGAATCCAGTGGTACAACGGGTTTCGCAATGTGTAAGGAACCGTTTTCGCCCACGCTTTGAACTTATCCCTGTCGGAAGCGTTGCCGGTGATGTATTCTTCATTTATACCGAAAGCTCTCATGGCTCTCCATTTGTAATGGTCGCCGTTAAGCCAAACCTGTGTTAGATTGTCAAAAATTTTGTCTTCGGCTATTTGCTTCGGGTCAAGATGACAATGATAATCTATTACGGGCAACGTTTCGGAATATTTATGATAAAGCTCCCGCGAAATATCATTGTTTAATAAAAAGTCATCGTTAATGAATGTGGTCATAGTTCTAATGTTTACATTAATTTTGTTTAAGGTCCGATTAATCCGGAATTTCGTTCTCACCTTCAACATATCCGAAATTGGCAAGTATTCCGCCGTCAACATAAAGCACATGCCCGTTCACGAAGTCGGCGGCTTTTGATGCCAGGAATAGAGCTGCATTTCCCACATCCTGCGGATCACCCCACCGTCCCGCCGGTGTTCTTGTCATAACAAGTTTGTTAAAAGGATGATTTCCTTCACGGATGGGAGCTGTTTGAGCCGTAGCTATGTAACCCGGACCGATACCGTTTATCTGGATATTGTATTTAGCCCATTCGCATGTCATGTTTTGAGTTAGCAGTTTCAAACCGCCCTTTGCCGCGGCATAAGCCGAAACGGAATTACGTCCGTAAACACTCATCATCGAACACATGTTAATGATTTTCCCGCTTTTTTTTGCAATCATTCCGGGAACCACCCTTTTTGACACAATAAAAGGTCCCACAAGGTCGGTTTCGATAACCTGCCTGAAATCGTCAACAGGCATATCGAGAATCGGAACCCTTTTTATAATAGCCGCATTATTTACCAGGATGTCAATGGTACCGACATTTTTTTCTATTTCCGAGATTCCGGCATCCACCTCATCTTCTTTGGTTACATCGAATTTTACGGTATAAACATCAATACCGTCATCAGCGTACTCTTTTTCAGCTTTTACAAGATTTTCTTCAGTATGACCGTTAATGCAGATTGTGGCTCCCGCAGCAGCAAGAGTTTTTGCAACAGCCATGCCGATACCGTGCGTACCGCCCGTTATCAGGGCAACCTTTCCTTTAAGGTCGAAAAGCTCGTTTATATTTATCATCTTTAACACCTTTTATTTTACCAAAATTTAAATTTAACTATCTCAACTCATGGGGTTGAATAACATCCATATCGCCGTAATCGAGATTTTCACCGGCCATTCCCCATATAAATGCATATTTCGATGTGCCAACACCTGCATGAAGCGACCAGGTTGGAGAAATTACAGCCTCATTGTTTTTCAAGAAAATATGACGTGTTTCGTCGGGTTTTCCCATAAAATGACAAAGTGTTTGCCCCTCTTCAATTTCAAAATAAAAATATGTTTCCATTCTCCTGCCGTGAGTATGCGCAGGCATAGTGTTCCATACACTTCCGGGTTTAAACTCGGTCAACCCCATTTGAAGCTGACATGTTGGAATGACATCGTTTACAATAAGTTTGTTAATGATACGTGCATTCGACTGTTCCAACGAACCCAGTTCAACCGTAACGGCATCTTCCAATGTTACTTTTTTGGTGGAATAAGTTGAGTGTGCATTTGCCGAGTTAAAATAAAGTTTGGCCGGATTGTTTTTGTCAGCCGACTTGAAAACAACCGATTTAACGCCTCTACCAATGTAAAGCGCTTCTTTGTATTCAAGATTATACTCTTCCCCGTCAACGGAAATTGTTGCCGGACCACCCACATTAATTATTCCCAACTCCCTTCTTTCGAGGAAATAATCCGCTTTCAGCGGTTCAATGGGGTCAAGACTCAACTCATTTTTAAAGGGAAAAGCTCCGCCAACGATAAAACGGTCGTATTCGGTGTACACAATTTTTATTTTATCCCGTTCAAAAAGGTTCGACACCAAAAAGTGTTCACGTAATTTTTGCGTGTCATACTTTTTCACATCGTCGGGATGTGAAGCGTAACGGATTTCGTATTTTATATGTTTCATCTTGTTAACTATTTAAAATTTACTGTTCAATCC
>WFZS01000168.1 GCA_015489465.1 Bacteroidales bacterium
AAATCGGAAGGAACCGAAACCATTGAAAAATCTCCCGACGAAGAGTTTAAAATCAGCGATATAAAATATATTATCACCAATTTGGGATTCTGGTATATTGCAATACTTTGTGTTTTATTTTACTCGGCAGTATTCCCGTTTTTGTTTTACGCCACCGACCTTATGATTAACAAATACAACGTTAATCCTTCACTGGCAGGAACCATTCCGGGATTGCTTCCTTTGGGAACCATGTTTCTGACACCTCTTTTCGGTGGTATTTACGATAAATACGGAAAAGGTGCAACCATAATGATTATCGGTTCGTTAATATTAATATTGGTTCACGGCGTTTTGGCAATACCGTTTTTAAAGGCATGGTGGATAGCTACGATTATGGTTATCATCCTCGGAATAGGATTTTCGTTGGTTCCTTCGGCAATGTGGCCTTCTGTTCCTAAGATTATTCCGGAAAAACAATTGGGAACGGCTTATGCGGTTATTTTCTGGATACAAAATATCGGACTTATGTTAGTACCGCTACTTTTAGGAATCGTACTGAACAATACCAACCCCGATGTTTCTCCTAATAAAATAGTTGTAAAAAACGGTATCGAAAAAGCTTTTAAACAAACATTATCTTCCGTTTCCACTTTAAATGCAAAAGATATAAGTAAAGCCATTGAAAAAGCTTCGGGAGCAACCGTTGACTCGATAGTTCAATACACTTCGTATGAACCGGTTTCCAAGGAAAAAGTTAATACAAAAGCAATAGAACAAAGAATTACCGATGAAATCGTTAAAGATCTTAAGGGTTTGGATTTAAACCAAGATAAAAAAGTATTGTTGGCGGAGGCGATAGACATAGCTAAAGCAAGGGCTTTTGAAATTGTCGCAAACGAAAGGCTTAATTTACGCTACAATTACTTTTATGATATGTTAATTTTCTTATCCCTGTCTATTTCATCACTACTTTTCGCATTCCTTTTGAAAATTGAAGATAAGAAAAAAGGATACGGACTGGAATTACCGAACATAGAAAAGTAATTTTAGATTTTTTAAGAATTAAGGGCGGCTAATTTGTCGCCCTTTTTAATTTGAAACAAGGTAATTTTGTTTAAATTCGACAACTTAATTAATAACTCTAAAAAAATAATAAAATGGGTAAAGAAATATTAGAACTTGAGCCTAAGGCGCTATGGAAAAATTTTTATAATCTGACACAGATCCCCAGACCTTCTAAAAAAGAAGAAAAAGTAATTGAATTTGTAAAAAAATTCGGTGAAGATTTGGGACTTGAAACCATAGTTGATGAAGTTGGTAATGTAATAATCAGAAAACCGGCAACACCGGGTATGGAAGACCGTAAAGGTGTGATATTGCAAGCTCACCTGGATATGGTTCCCCAGAAAAATGCCGACACGGACCATGATTTTGAAAAAGATCCTATCGACGCTTACGTTGACGGCGAATGGGTTACGGCAAAAGGTACAACCTTGGGTGCCGATAACGGTATAGGTGCCGCTGCCGCAATGGCAATTTTAGAATCCAAAGACATCGAACACGGACCGATAGAAGCACTTTTCACCATTGATGAAGAAACAGGAATGACAGGTGCCGAGAACCTGAAACCCGGACTGTTAAAAGGAGATATCCTTTTAAACATGGACTCGGAAGATGAAGGAGAATTATACATAGGTTGTGCCGGTGGTGTTAACACAAATGCAACAATGGAGTATAAAGAAGAAAAAACTCCTGAAAATGTAGTTGCCTATAAAGTTTATGTTAAAGGTCTTAAAGGCGGGCACTCCGGTCTGGATATAAACTTGGGAAGAGCAAATGCCAATAAAGTAATGAACGCCTTGTTACTTACGGCTGCCGAAAAATTCGACATTCGTCTTGCCGAGTTACAAGGTGGTAGCCTTAGAAATGCCATTCCAAGGGAATCTTTTGCTACCGTAGTGGTTCCCGCCGAAAATAAAGAAAAATTCGAACAATTTGTTAAGGAATTTGCGGAAATAGCAAAAGATGAATTTAAAGATACCGAACCGGATATGGAAATCGGTGCCGAACCTACGGATGAAATTCCCGAAAAGGTAATGTCTAAAGAAGACCAGGAAAAACTTTTTAAAGCTGTTGCAGAAGCTCCTAACGGTGTTATTGCCATGAGTAAATCATTGGACGGTATTGTGGAAACATCAACAAACCTTGCAATAGTAAATGCCAAAGACGGAAAAGTGGAAATCGCCACATTGCAAAGAAGTCTTGTTGATGCCGACCGCGACAAAATTGCAGAACAGATGAGAAAGGTATTTACGGAAGCCGGGCTGAATGCAGAAAGCGATGGAGAATATCCGGGATGGAAACCTAACCCCGATTCTGCAATTCTTAAAGAAATGAAAGAGATTTACAGCAACAAATTCGGTAAAGTTCCGGAAGTTAAGGTAATCCATGCAGGTCTTGAATGTGGTCTCCTGGGAGCTATTTATCCTAATTGGGATATGGTTTCTTTCGGACCCACAATAAGATTCCCTCACTCTCCGGATGAAAAAGTAAATATACCTACAGTACAAAAGTTCTGGGATTTCCTTGTTGAAACTTTGAAAAATGTTCCCAAAAAATAATCTCGGTCAATTAGATTAAATTCGGAGGCTGCCGGGTATTTTACCGGGCAGCCTTTGTTCTTAAAATAAAGCTTCTTTATTATGAAAAACAAAGCGTTAGCAGTAATTTTTGTTGTTCTGTTGTTTTCGGGATGTTCAAGTAAAAAGGAAAGATACATACCCGAAGTTGAAAAAAGCCGGTTGCCCGAAGTTAACATAAAAATAAAGAGATACGGAAAAGCGATATTTTCCCTGGATACAAACAACCCGGTTCAAGAACTTGAAAAAATTAAACCGGAATTTCCCCTTTTTTTGGATGCTGATTTGAACAATCCGGAAAACGTAAATAAAATAAAGAACTTTATCACCGACTCGGTTAACAGAAAACTTTTTCAACGAACCGAGAAAATATTTCCCAATCTAAACGACCTCGAGAAGCAACTGTCAGAAGGTTTTTCCCATTTGCTTTACTTTTTTCCCGATGAAAAAACACCAACATTTTACTCCTATATTTCAGGACTGTATTACGAACAACCCGTTATCATTTTCGACACTGTGGTATTAATAGGCCTTGATAACTATTTGGGGCAGGATTGTAAACTTTACGACATGGTGATGATTCCGCATTACAAATCGAGATGGATGATAAAAGAAGAAATTCCCGTTGACGTTATGAAAACGGTTTACGATAACATAAACATTTACAGAACAAGACCCACAAACCTTTTGGATATGATGATTAACGAAGGTAAGAAGATGGTTTTTATCGATGCCATGTATCCTGAAATGCCGGACACCATAAAAATCAGATACACCAAAAAGCAATTGGAATGGGTAAAAGAAAACGAGAAAAATATCTGGGCTTTTATCATTTCTCAAAAGTTATTGTTCAGTGCTAATTTCAAACAAGCCAACAAATTGATACAAGACGGTCCTTTTACAAACGGTTTTTCAAGAGAATCACCAGCACGCTTGGGTGTTTACATAGGGTGGCAGATTGTCAGCGATTTTATGAAAAACAATAAAGACGTATCCCTGAAAGATCTTTTAAAAATTAAAGATTCCCAAATGATTTTAAAAAAATCATATTATAAGCCTTAATCACGATGCAAGAATTGAAATACAGGTTACTTTTTATCGTCAGATATTCCGTTTTTTGGCTTGTTTTCTTTTTTGCCGGCAGGCTCCTTTTTATCATTTACAATAACCGTTACCTGGGAAAAATACCCGTCAGTCAAATTGCCGGCACGTTTTGGCACGGAGCATTAATGGATATTTCAATGACGGGATATATAATACTTTTTATTTCAATATTCATCGGTTTACCTTTCATTACGGGGAAAGTCGTAAAAAAATTCATAAAATATTTCACATTTTTACTTTTATTATTTTTTACCTTTTTATCAGTGGTTGATGTGGAACTTTATAGAAACTGGGGTTTCAGAATAGATTCAACGGTTCTGTTGTATTTAAAAACTCCTAAAGAAAGTATTGAATCAACTCCTTTATTAAAAGTTACTTTCCTTTTATTGATAGCGGCTTTTATAATTGCCGTTTTTTACATATTGTTTTTGAAATTTGTGATTACGTCATTGAAATCCGGTGAAAAATTGAAAGTAAAATTTTCTCCGTTCTTTTTACTTTTGGCTGCTTTAAGTATTATCCCCATTAGAGGAGGCTTGGGTCTTGCTCCTATAAATCAGGGCACGGTTTATTTC
>WFZS01000169.1 GCA_015489465.1 Bacteroidales bacterium
ATTAAAGCTATAATTGTAATAGACATCTTACCGTTTTACATCTTTTAGAGATAAAGATATTCTTTTGGAATTTATATCAACACCAACAACCATTACTTTTAATTCTTGGTTTATTTTCAAATAATCGGCAGGGTCGTTTACAAATTCATCGGCTATTTTACTTTTGTGCAATAGTCCGTTTTCGTGAATGCCGATATCGATAAAAGCTCCGAAATTTGTAATGTTTGTTACAATTCCGTTTAAAATCATGCCTTCTTTCAAGTCTTCGATTTTTCTGATATTCTTATCAAACTCAAATTGTTTAAAGTGTTTTCTGGGATCCCTTCCGGGCTTTTTGAGTTCGTTTATTATATCATTAAGAGTAGGTAATCCCGTTTCATCAGTAACAAAATCGTTGAGGTTTAAGTTGTCCAGAATCTTATGATTCCCAATAAGTTCTTTAACTGCTATCCCTGTTTTTTCAGATATTTTTTCAACAATATGATAGCTTTCGGGGTGCACTGCACTAGAATCCAAAATATTAACTCCGTTTTTTATCCTTAAAAAGCCTGCCGATTGTTTAAATGCCTTTTCACCCAAACCTTTCACGTTTTTCAACTCTTCCCTCGATTTAAAATCACCGTGTTTTTTCCTGTATTCAATGATATTTGAAGCCAAAACAGGTCCGAGTCCCGAAACGTAAGTTAACAACTCTTTGCTGGCGCTGTTAAGGTCCACACCTACGGCATTTACACATAACTCAACTGTTGTTGTCAGACTTTCGTGCAAAAGCTTTTGATTAACATCGTGTTGGTATTGACCTACGCCAATGGATTTGGGGTCTATTTTTACCAGTTCCGACAGTGGGTCCATAAGCCGTCTTCCTATTGATACGGCACCTCTGACGGTTACGTCATACTCGGGAAATTCCTCTCTGGCAGTTTCGGAAGCGGAATATACCGAAGCTCCGTTTTCATTTACCATAACGGCTATTAAATCTCTGTCAAATCGTATATGCCTAATCAAATCTTCGGTTTCGCGTCCTGCCGTACCGTTGCCTATGGCTATGGCTTCTATGTTGTATGCGTTAACAAGTGATTTTATCTTTTTTATGGCTTCACCCTTTTTGTTTTGAGGCGGATGCGGATATATTGTTTCGTTGTGCTTGAGGTTCCCGTTTCTGTCAAGGCATACTATTTTACATCCTGTCCTGAATCCGGGGTCAATGGCAAGTATATTTTTCCGTCCCAATGGTGGTGCCAAAAGAAGTTGTTTTAAATTTTCGGAAAATACCCTTATTGCTTCCTCATCGGCTTTTGATTTAAGTTCGTTTCTTAATTCCGTTTCCATTGAATGGAAAATTAACCTTTTTAAACTGTCTTTAAGAGCTTTCCCTTTTAGTTCACCTGCTTTACCGTGTTTTTTAATAATTAATCTTCCTATTCCTGATTCCACATAATTTTTGTCCGGTTCTATTTTAAGTTTTAAAATTCCGGCTTTCTCACCTCTGAACATGGCAAGTAATCTGTGCGAAGGTGCCGACGAAGCTTTTTCTTCCCAATCGAAATATGCTTTGTATTTTATATAATCCTGTTCGTTTTCTTTTCCTTTTACAGGTTTTGAAATTATGTAAGCGTTTTTGTGAAATTGATTTCTTACGATATCACGAACGGTACCGTTTTCACTTATCCATTCGGCGATAATATCCAGAGCTCCTTGTATGGCTTCTTCTTTTGTGTTTACATCTTTTTCGTTGTTTATAAATTTTACCGCCGTACGTACCGGATTGTCGATATTTTCCGAATAAATCATTTTGGCAAGAGGTTCCAACCCTTTTGATTTTGCTATGGTTGCCCTTGTTTTTCTTTTCGGTTTGTAAGGCAGGTAAATATCTTCAACTTTTGCTAAGGTTTCAGCTTCCTCAATTTGTTGTTTTAAATTACCGGTAAGTAAACCTTGTTCTCTCAAACTTTTAAGCACGGCTTCTTTTCTCTTGTTTAGCTGCTCCAGTTGTTTAAAGAGTTTTTCTATTTCTATGAGTTCAATATCGGATAAACCTCCCGTTTTTTCTTTCCGGTACCGTGAAATAAAAGGTATTGTTGCTCCTTCTTGGAATAAAGAAAGAGCATTGGCTATTTGCCAACGCTCTTTTCCCAGCTTTTCAGCTATTTCCGTATGATAATTTTCCAAATTCGTCGTTTATTTTAATGATGCGTTTACGGCTGCCCCTATAATACCGGCCTCATTTAAAAGTTTTGCGGGTTTAACGGGAGTTGAAATTTTAATCTGCTCGTTGAATTTTTCCATTTTTTTACTTGCTCCTCCTCCTAAAATTATAAGCTTGGGGTTTAACAAAAAATCCATGTAAGTAAGGTATTTGTTAAATCTTTTACCCCATTTTTTCCAACTTAAATCTTCTTTTTTTCTAACGGCGTCGGAGGTGTATTTTTCGGCAACTTTTCCGTTTTCCATATAAATATGTCCGAATTCGGTGTTGGGAACCAATTTACTGTCTGTAAAAAGGGCTGACCCTATTCCGGTACCTATGGTAATGACAAGAACCACTCCTTTTACGTCTTTACCGTCTCCGAAAGCAATTTCCGCCATACCTGCGGCATCCGCATCATTAACTACGCTTGTTTCTCTACCTGTGATTTCGCTGAATAATTTATCGGCATCAACATCAATATTGGATTTATCTATATTTGAAGCGGTTTTAATAACGCCGTTTTTTATTACGGCGGGAAAGCCGCAACCTATTTTACCATTGTAATTAAAATGGTCGGCAATTTTCTTTATGGTTTCGGCAATAGCCCGGGGTGTTGCCGGTTGAGGAGTTTCTATTCTATGCCTTTCGGTAACCAATTCTCCGGTTTCAACATTTACAATAGCTCCTTTTATTCCCGAGCCTCCAACATCTATACCTAAAATCTCTTTAGCCATAACTTGTTTTTTTGAATTACTGTCAGATGAATTTTCCAAACCGTAAAAATAAAAATTTTGCATTTACCTTATATAAACCGTTGTCAACTGTTATTAACAAAATGTAAAAGGTTTATAAAGGGTGATCTTTATGAAATTGTTTCAATCTTTTTTCCAACAGAGGCAATTCATCCATTTGTATCAATGACGTGCAGGCCCTTATGCCTTCTTTTCTTTCACTGCCGGTAATTAATAAAGATATGGCGCTTATCCCGTAATAAATAAGATTTTTAAGCAGTTCTTCGGCATCCATTCCGGGATAACTGAAAGTAAAATAAAAACCGTCTGCAATTGGTTGGTTAACATCGGTATCGTAAACTATTTTAAAACCGTTTTCCGTAAAAATCCGTTTCATTATTTTGGCTTTCTCGCCGTACTCTTTTACATATTCAACAAAGTTAAATTCACCGTTGTTAACGGCTTTAAATAATGCTGCCAAAGCATATTGAGCCGAGTGTGATGTTCCTGAACTCAATGGATAAAGTGTGCCGAAAATCATTGAGTAACCCAATTTGTCATTTGCATAAAAACGTTTGAGGTTCGGGAAACTTTTATCGTAAAGTTTATTTGAAATGGCAAGCATACCTATCCGTTCACCTGCATAACTGAAAATTTTTGAACTTGACACCATTAAAATATAGTTGTCAGTGTATTTGGCAACCGTAGGCTGGTATGGAGGTTTACCGGGTTTAGAATAATCTTTACGGAAATCCATACCGAAATAGGCGAGATCTTCAATAACTATAATATCGTATTTATTGGCCAAATCGCCTATAATTTTAAGTTCTTCATCGGTAAAACAAATCCAGGACGGATTGTTGGGGTTTGAATAAAGTATTGAATGTATTTTCCCAGTTTTAAAGTAGGATTCCAGTTTGTCTCTTAATTTTTCTCCCCTGTAATTATAAACATCAAAACTGTCATATTTGATGTTGAGGGTTTTGTGCTGCATTTTATGTACCGGGAATCCGGGGTCGATAAATAATGTGGTATCCCGTTCTTCCCTTATCCTGTTAAGGGTCAGAAAAGTTGCAAAACTTCCTTGCATAGAGCCTACGGTAGGAACACACCCTTCGGGGTTGACCTCAATGTCCATAAAAAGTTTTAAAAACCTTGAAAATTCATCCTTCAAAACCGGAATTCCTCTTATGTCGGGATAGATGGCGGCAACACCTCTTTGTAAGGCTTCTATTTGGCCTTTAACTCCCACTTGTGCGGGAGGCAATCCGGGGATGCCCATTTCCATTCTTATGAATTTTTCACCGGTGGCATTCTCTATCTCATCCACCAGCTTTTTGATTTCGCGGATAGTGGCCGTTCCCAACGACCTTAACCCGCTTTCTTTGATTTTCTCCGTGACCACATTGTAGTCTATAGGTGTTTTTTTGTTCATCATTTGATGTTTTTAAGCTGTTTTTTTCAAAGATATGATTTTACTCAATCACTTTTTTATTT
>WFZS01000170.1 GCA_015489465.1 Bacteroidales bacterium
TAGAAAACCAACTGCCTTTTATTCAATATTATTTCAAAAAACCGCAACAAATAGTGCCTTTGGTAATTTCCACCGAAGATCCGGCAAAGCTTAAATCCATTGCTAAAACTTTGACTCCCTATCTTAACGGTAACAATCTTTTTGTTATCAGCAGCGATTTTTCTCATTATCCCCGTTATGCCGATGCCGTAAAAGCCGATAGCACAACGGCAGCCGGGATAGTTTCGAACAACCCCCGGAAATTTATAGAAGCATTGCAAGAGAACAAAGCAAAAGGTTATCCCGGACTTGTAACAAGTGCTTGCGGCTGGACTTCCATTTTAACTCTTTTATACATAACGGAAAATAACGACGATTTTAAATATGTACCGTTAAAATATATGAACTCCGGCGATGTGGAAAACGGTGATAAAAACAGGGTTGTGGGATACTACGCCATAGCCCTTGAGAAAAATGCCGGAAACAAAGGCGTTCAGGATTTTTTGAGTGTACAAGACAAAATAAAACTTTTGAAAATAGCCAGGAAAACCATTGAAAGTTATCTTAAAACCGGAAAAATCCCCGTTATCGACACTTCCGGATTATCGCCGGCGCTGAAAGTACATAGCGGAGCATTCGTAACGTTAAACAAAGAGCAAAGGTTACGCGGATGTATAGGTAGGTTCATGGCCGACGAACCGCTGTACAAAGTTGTTCAGGAAATGGCTGTTGCGGCGGCGGTTCAAGACCCGAGGTTTACTCCCGTAAAACCCGTTGAGCTTAACGATATAGATATCGAAATATCGGTTTTGACACCGTTAAAAAAGATAAAATCCGTTGACGAGATAAAACTCGGCAGAGACGGTATTTACATTGTGAAAGGTGATAAAAGCGGTACCTTTTTACCGCAGGTGGCAACGGAAACGGGATGGAATCTTGAAGAGTTTCTGGGTCATTGCGCACGTGACAAAGCAGGCTTGGGGTGGAACGGGTGGAAAGATGCCGACATATACACCTATCAAGCTATTGTGTTTGACGAAAAATCACTTTCGGGAAAAAAGAAATAGGTTTGTTATTTAAAACCTCATCGATGATTTTTTTAAAATAAAATTAACGGGAATTATTGAAGATTTCTTCTCCGCATAAGGATTTGTCATCTGTTCGTAAAGTAATGTTGCGGCTTCGGTTCCCATATCATTTCCGGGAATCTTAATTATAGAAAGATTGGATGTCAGATTTTCAACAGTATAATTGGAACCTATTGCAATAAGTAAAATATCCTCTGGAATTTTAACACCCGATTTTTCAGCAATATTGTAAACTTCAAGTGCCGAAAAAGTATCTTTTACCAGAATAGCTTCGGGTCTGTTTTTATCTTCCAAAACTTCTTTAATTCTTTTTCCGAAGTCAATATAATCAGCCTTCTCAATAAATTTAATTCCCGTTTTAAGTTTAGGGTTGCTACCTGATGCCACGGCTTCTTTAAAAGAAACGGCCAGTTGATTATCCAACGGATTACTTTTATTCTCCAATATGAGAAGTGCCCTATTAACGCCCACCGAATTAAAAAAGTTTACCACTTTTTCAAAACCTTGATAAACATCGGGTAAAATAGAGCTGACATTAATATCAAAATTAGGCCGGCAAATGGTAACCAAAGGCAATTTGGATGATATCAGCGAGCCATAAAAATCTTTGTTTGTATTTTTATTGCTTGTAAGGTGAATCACTCCGCTTATCCCGTATTTTTTATGAGTTTCAAAAAACAGACGCTCTTTTTCCTCATCGCCACCCGTATCAATAATAAAAGTGTGATAATTTTTTGTTTTGAAAAAGTTATTTATTCCGGATAAAATATCACGGTAAATTACATTGTTAAGCGAAGGTAACAACACGGCAACGGCTTCCGCCTTTTCGGGAGCCATAAGTTCGGGAATAGCGGGTTTGTAGCCCAATTTGATTGCGGCGGACATCACCAAATCTTTTGTTTCTTTACTGATTCGCGGGTGATTGTTTAATGCACGCGACACTGTGGATGCCGAAATATTCAAATACTCGGCTATATCCTGGATGCCTACCTTTTCTTTCTTTTTAGGGCTTTTCAAAATTCCAAACTGTTTTTTATCCGTAAAGCAAAGATAGTTTTTTAAAATCTTACATCAATCTTTTTCGGGTTTCAGAGTTTTAAAACCTTCTCCCAAAATCTCATGAGCATTTATAACGGTAACAAAAGCTCTCGGATCAACATTACTGATAAAGTCTTGTAAAATAGTCATTTCACGACGGCTTACCACGGTAAATATCATTGTTTTATCCGATTCCCTGTACATTCCTTTAATGGGGATATATGTACCACTCCTACTGAGGTCGTTTATTATCTTATTTCTAATTTCTTCAACTTTGTCGGATATTATAAAAAGTACTTTGTCGTAGTTAACCCCTTCAAGAATGGTATCCAAAACTTTGCCCACTATATAAATCACTATTAAAGAATAAAAAGGTATTTTCCAGTCTTCGAACGCAACGAATCCGAAAAGAACAATTGTTGAGTCAACCATTATCAAAAGTTTACCTACCGGGATGTGAAAATATTTGTTTAGTATCATTGCAATGATGTCGGTACCTCCGGAAGTTGCCCTGGCTTTAAAAATAAGTCCCAAACCTACACCCATTACCACGGCACCTACTATCGACGAAAGCAGAACATCATCTTTTATCAACGGTTCTGTTCCGTAAAAGTAAGTTAAAGAGTCGTTGAAAACAGCTGTTAATACAAACCCCACAACGGTTTTGGCTCCGAAACGGGGACCGATTATACGTAACCCCAGTATTGTCAAAGGTATGTCAAAAGCAAGGGCGGTGGCACCCACCGGCGTCCCCAAAAGATAGTGCAAAACGATAGCTATACCGTAAACACCTCCGGGGACTATTTTATGAGGTGTGATAAAAAGCACGAATGATGCAGCCAAAATAAAAGCTCCTACAACAATCATGGAATAATGCAGGAACCATCTCTTACTGAAAAGTTTTTCTTTGATTACAAATGCCATAGTTATAATGTTTTATACAGCTTATTTTAAAAAATCCGGCAAAATTAATTTTTAGTTAATACATACCGCGGTTTCCCGGAAAATTTTTTACGAGTATGTAAGATACAAATAAAATGTTTTATGATTGGGTAAAGGAGGGTAGTTATTAATCGTTAACAGTTTTTACGGGCGCGCGGGGTTTGTCACATTGAGAGGGAAGAAAAAAATTTTTCAACAATCGGTAAATGACGTAATATTAGGATGGGGAGAATGTCACATTGAGGGGGAAGAAAGTTTTTTCAACAATCATTAAATGACGTTTTTCAAGTATTTTGTGCAGGTGTCACTATGAGCTTGTCTAATAGTGGCGGGGGAAGCCACCGCACACACGGTTCGATACGATGCTCCTAAAGTTCGCATCACTCACCGTGACAATCTCGGGCGCAATTTTTATAGATTGATTTACAAGTATTTAAAAAGACGTCATTGGTAGAGAGAAGAAAATAAATTTTCAACAATCAGTAAATGACGTATAGCGGTACATTAGGAAGGTGTCACCCTGAGCACGGTCGA
>WFZS01000171.1 GCA_015489465.1 Bacteroidales bacterium
GGGAAAGAAAAATCTTTTAACCATTAACGATTAACTTTTTAAACCACCTTTCAACAAATCTGAACTCCAAACACTAAGCTAAATATAGAATATCGAACGAAGAACACCGATTAACGATTTAAGATTGAATGAAAAATATAGATATTAAAACTTTCGGACCTTTGACCTTTCGACCTTCAGACCTTTGACCTATAATTTCTTTATTCCTCTTCCCCCTTATCATGAGTAATTACATAAACGTCTTCGTTACTTTTTTTCATGTAATAACGTTCGCGGGCAAATTTTTCCAAAAGGGTAGTGTCCGTTTCAAAACCTTTTATCTCCTCGGATGTTTTTTTAATTTCTTTTTGGTAAAATTCTTTTTGCGATTCAAGGTCATCGAGTTTTTTACTCAATTTAATCTGCTCTATAAGATTGTTTTGATCAAAAAACAGTATCCACACTACAAAAAGTAGTCCCGAATAAAAGTACTTGTTATTGAGATATTTTTTGAAAAATTCCATCTTACTAATTAAAGTACAAAATTAATTAAATTTATGTTTCAATCTTCTTAAAAAGAAATATCCAATTGCAATCTTCCTCTCCAACCTTCATGAATTTGGTTGGGATAACCCGGGTTTAAAACACCTTCTTCATTAACGCCCAAATAAGATGTTTCGGCCGTAACTTTAAACCTGTGTCCCGAAACAAAATAATTAAACCCGAAAGTTATCTCGCTTTGAACTATTGAATTGCGTGTTATATCCGGAAAGAAAAAAGCATGCCTGGCATACATTTCCAGATTTTCGGGAATGGCAGTCCATAAATAATGGAAAAAATATCCTGCCTGGGCAAGATTTCCTAACATGCGGGTATCGGTATTATTTATTTTATCCAATATTTGCTTATAATGAAACTCTTGTTGCCAGCTTAACCCTCTATATTTAAAAGCAGTTTCTTCCATACATTGATTAACCCTGTATTGGCCCGGACTTCCTGCCGGAAAACCGTCCAATTCACCTCCCCCGCTTTGTGAAAAACGTGTATAAGGACTACGGTTCGTTACTCCTGCTATTACCAAGAGCGATGTAAACTTTTTGTGATATTCAATATCCGAAGAGGAGAACTTTAATACCCTCCCGTTGGGATTCCATTGAATACGTGCCATATACATCAAATGATGATCGTCATTCATTTTTCCGCCTCTACCGGTTCCCATAAAAACCGACAACCAATAATTAAAATTCAGCATACCACCGGCATCAATATTACCGTAAAATGAAATGCCTTGCTGCCTGTCAACGGTAAAAACACGTGTAAGAATAGACCTTTCGGCGGTTTGCTGTTTACCCGAAGAAATTATCCTTTCGCGGTTATATTGGACCTTCCACTGACCGATCTTTATTTTAAACCAGGAATATTTTTCAAACATTAATCTGAAATCCAATAAATTGGAAGAAAACAGTTCATATTCAAGGTAATATTTTAACCAAGGTTTAAAGCTATGGCCTCCTATTTTGATTCTGGCTCTGCGTATTGCCAAATAAATATCGTTTTTATCATAATCATCATACGTTACCGGGTCGCTGTCGGCAGGATAAGAAATTCGGAATTGGCCTCTGAACTCTACGTGCATTAAGTAGTTGCCGGTTTTATCTCGGAATATAAAACCTTTTTTCCCGTATTCAAGCAACATTTTACCTGAAAATGCACGTGTTGAATCTACAGAAACACTGTCTTTTAAGTTGCCGGCATATACCGTTGACAAAAAAATTAAAAAAATAAAAGTAACTGTAAAGATTCTCAAAGTCAAATATTCTTTAATTCATTAACAAAAGTATTAAATATACTTGCGCGCATCGGTTACGGCAATTATAATTTGTAAGTTGATGACGAGTTGGGCTGTTTCCAGTATGGATTTTCATCATCTTCATCATCCTCTTCTTCTTCATAATCCCACGAATACATTTTGCGTTGAGGTCCTTCCTTTTTAAAATAAAAAGCAAAGATTACTCCCGCTACAAGTCCTCCCAAATGACCTTCCCATGAAATGTTTTCTTTAGGGAAAAGTTCCGGGAAAAGTCCCCATATCAAGCTGCCGTAAAGAAAAACCACTATCAAAGATAATGCTGCCAAACCGTTGTGCTTTCTAATCAAACCGCTTACAAAAAGAAACGAAGCCAGACCGTAAACAAGTCCGCTGGCACCGATGTGATAACTGTCGCGTGCCCCGAACCATATCCATATACCACTTAAAATCCAAATTGCTATCAGAACTTTTAAAGCTATCTCACGGTAAAAATAGAAAAGAGCCGTTGCAAGGACCATAAACGGCACACTGTTAGCCATAAGGTGCTTAAAACTTGCGTGAATAAACGGGTAGAGAAATATTCCGGGGATACCGTCGGCATGCAACGGATGGACTCCCAGAAAAACCAAACGTATTCCGAAAATCCATTCCGCTATTTTAACGGCCCACATGAATGCCAGTAAAATTGCGGGAATAATTACCGCAGTATAAAATCTTTTTCTTTCGATATCACCCACCGCTTTAAGTTTTATGATGTAAAGATGGGAAAATAGTTTTATTCAGCCTTTGCTTTTAATAATTTTTTTGTATCCGTTTGTGATATTATAAGGCCTGCAAGCATAAGAATACCACCCGCAATTTTCCTTAACGTAAATGTTTCATCAAGAATAAGCCAGCCTCCCAAAGCCGCAAAAACCGATTCCGAACTTAATACGATTGCAGCTTTTGAAGGCGATACATTCAGTTGAGCTATAACTTGTAAAGTGTATGCAGCACCTATTGAAAGAACTCCTCCGTATAAAACAGGTATTGAAGCTTTTTCTACGGAAACAACAGTTATTTTTTCCAATAAAAAAGCTGTAAAAAGACTTAACAAAGCCGTTACCGTAAATTGAATAATAGAGAGTAAAAGAACATTTGTTTTCGGTGCATAATGTCCGATGAAAAGAATATGGAAAGTAAAGAATACGGCACTTATCAATACAAGTCCGTCACCGGGGGAAAGCCTTAAATTTCCCGTTACCGAAAGCAGATAAAGTCCCGTAACGGCCAATACAGCTCCAATCCATACATTTTTTGTTATTTTATGATTAACAAATACTCCGAAAAAAGGAACAAGAATAATATACAGACTTGTGATAAAACCCGAATTACTTACTTCCGCTCTTATAATGCCTATCTGTTGCAATGATGCCGCAATAAATAATATTATTCCAAGTACTACTCCTCCTTTTACGGTATTTTTAAGATTATGTTTGTTAGAGCTATAACCGAAAAGAGCCTTTGTAAAAGGAAGCAAAGGTATTAACGACAATGCACCCAAAACAAAACGCAATCCGTTAAAAGTAAACGGACCTATATATTCCATTCCCACCTTTTGGGCTACAAAAGCAAATCCCCAAATTACTGCCGCAAGAAGTAATAAAAAAATGTTCATCTATTTGTTTTTAAACATTTCCAACCAACTGTCGGCATAAACAAGAGGTTTTAAAAAAGAATCAACGGGTTTTTTGATGATTTCCGACATTGAAGGTAAAAGAGCAATCATCTGCGGTAATGCTCCGAAAGCAAGACGCATGGATTCGTAAAAACGTCCCATACCTATTTTCGTTAAAAAAGATTTTACCTTTTCGCTTTTCAGCTCTACACTGAGGCCGGTAAAGGCAATAACAATAAAAATTGCCCGTATCATCATTTCGACACCTGCTTTAAATCCCTGCATATTAATATTTAAAACGCTTCCTCCATCCGTCTTCCAAAAGAGAGTTGTAATAACAACTATTATTACCAGTTGCGACCAAAAAACCGGTTTTTTCAATCTCCGCAGGTTTTTAGCATAATAATATCCAGCAACAATGCTGTAAACCGACGCAAACAAGGTTCCCGGAATCATTCCGTAAACGTTAAAAAGATAAAGTCCGAAGGGAATTGCCAGAATATTAACCCAAAGTAAATATATGTTTGTTTTATTTTTATCGTCAATTACGAAAAACTCCTTTTTTTTGACACCCTCTTTTAATATTTCATCCGATATTTCCTGTTTTAAATGTTTTGATTTTTTACCTAACACAAAACCCGTAATACCTGCAGCTATTCCGAATACAACATAAACCGATAATAAAGCAAAAAGTATTTCCGACGGTGACGCTTCTTTCAAACCCACCTGTTTCAAAGCAAAATTGATAATGTTTATATAAACTTTTAAAATATCGAAACCGTACAGAATCGAGACACTTATTATTTTATGTAACAAGGCACTTGAAAGGCTGAAAATTCCCGCTACTGAAACGGAAACAATATTATTGCCCAAAATCAACAAAACAAATTCTATCAAAACAGCTTCAAGCAAAATTCCCGTCATGGGTCCGAGTATTATGGCACTCGGCGAAACCGATTTCATAATTGCCGTGATAAATCCCGCTCTTATAATCAGTCCCCTTTGAGGCCATATTTGATAAAATCCTATGAGAAGAACGGTACCCGCAAATGCAAGTATGGAACCGGCAAAAGGCAACCGTGTATTATGTAAAAAACTGCCAACTATTATCTCCATCGATGCCCATAGTCCGCCCACAACCGAAGCTTTAAGCCAAATATCATTTTTTGCTTTAACACTCATCTCAAGATTTTTTTACAATTTTTTCGGCTTCTTTAAGATCTTCGGGGCAGTTTATATTCATAAACGAGTTGTCGTTATAAAAAAGCAAAATACCATCAACAGGAACGGATTTAAATCTTACTTTTTTGAAAAGGTTAATGAGCTTATAATCCTTTTTGTCAATTGATTCTTTAATTTCCGAAAGCACATTGGTAGAGTAATATGCACTCAAAGGTTCCACAAGAAAGGTGTGATGCGACGGTGCCACTATTTGCTCTTTTTCCACGTTTTCAAGAATGTGTTTCAATAAAAGCGTTCCCACAAAAGGCGTGTCGCACGATAGTACAATGTTATGCTCGGTTTCCGATTTTTTCAGACAGGTATATATACCTCCCATAGGCCCGATATTTTTTATCTCGTCGGCAACCACCGGTAAATTATATGACGAATACTTCTCAGGATGATAATTGGCACTGATAATAATATTTCCACAAATCGGTTTAAGGGTTTCAATGGCATATTCCACCAAAGCCTTACCGTTAAATTTGCAAAGACCTTTATCTTTTCCCATGCGGCTGCTTTTACCGCCGGCAAGGATAATACCGGTTACCTCCTCTTTTTTTATCATAGAAGGCAAATTTATTCAATAAATACACCCGATTTGATAACAGTGAAAAAATAATTCCCGCTTATTCCATTAATTTTTTTATTATGTCATCAATGGAAATACCTTCGGCTTCGGCTTTGTAATTTCTAACAATACGGTGACGCAATACGGGAAGTGCAATCGCTTTAACATCTTCAATATCGGGTGAAAATTTGCCGTTCATGGCGGCATGAGTTTTTGCACCTATAACAAGATATTGCGAAGCACGGGGACCAGCACCCCAGTTCAAGTATTTATCAGCCCATTCGTGAGCATTTTCAGTACCTCTACGTGTTTTGGAAACAAGGTTTACGGCATACTGCATAACATTGTCTGCAACAGGAATTCTCCTGAGCAATTGCTGGAAAAACAAAATCTCTTCCGCATTAAGAATTTCTTTAACTTCCGTTGACTTTCCCGCCGTTGTTCTTTTAACAACGTCTATTTCTTCTTGTGTGGAAGGGTAGTCGAGTATCAAATTAAACATAAACCTGTCGAGTTGAGCTTCGGGCAAAGGATATGTTCCTTCCTGCTCGATAGGGTTTTGCGTTGCCAAAACGAAAAACGGTTCATCAAGTTTGTAGCTTACTCCGGCAACTGTAACCGCTTTTTCCTGCATCGCTTCAAGCAGAGCCGATTGTGTTTTGGGAGGTGTTCTGTTTATCTCGTCGGCAAGTATTACATTGGCAAAAACAGGACCTTTTATAAATTTAAACTTTCTGTTTTCGTCGAGTATTTCGGTACCTATAATATCGGACGGCATAAGATCGGGAGTAAACTGAATTCGGCTGAAAGAAAGTCCCAGCACTTTGCCAATGGTGTTCACCAACAATGTTTTGGCAAGTCCCGGCACGCCTACCAACAATACATGACCTTTGGAAAAAATTGAAATCAAAGTATTTTTAACAATATCGTCCTGGCCGACGATAACTTTTCCAATTTCTTTTCCAAGCTCTTTATATTTTTCAACAAATGCCTCAACGGCTTCCACATCCGAATTATATTTTACCATAGCTAATTTTGTTTAACGGCTATTTTTTCAACCAGTCGTAATGAAATTTACATTTTTTAAAATCGTCGGATATTTTTATATAGGTATTTTTACTTTTTTCGTTAACCCATTTATCAATAATATCCTTTTGTTTTTTCTGTAATGCCCACTGCTGTATTTGCGGATAATCATCTTTTAAATTGGCAATGTGAGGTTCCGTTTTACGTTTCAAATATAAAATACGGTATGCATCTTTTTGTTTATCCGTTTTATAAGGAACCGGATTTGATATTTCGCCGGGTTTCAATTTGTCAATTACAAAAGCCACTTGCGGATCTAATTGTTCCGCCTCAAACGTAGTGCCTCCGGTGTATGGATTGATAAGATAACCACCGCTTTTTTTGTTGGGGTCGTCAGAGAATTTCTCAACGGCTTTATCAAAAGTTATGGAGTCGTTACGTATCAACGTTGCTATGCTGTCCAGTTCTTTACGGGCTTTTTCAAGATCTTCGGGAGAAACCTTCGGAACCAGCAATATATGTCTTACATTGATATAATCACCTTTTCTTTCGATAAGTTGAATAATATGGTATCCGGCTTCTGTTTCAACAACATCGGAAACCTCTCCTTTTTTAAGTTTGTAAGCAACAGCTTCAAATTCAGGATAAAGTTGACCTCTGCCGTAAAATCCCAGCTCACCTCCTTTTGCCGCCGACCCCGGATCTTCGGAATATAATATTGCCAGCGTCGAAAAGTTTTCACCGTTCAAAATTCTTTTACGTAAATCAAGAAGCCGTTCCTTAACCCTTAATTTTTCCTCTATACTTATGGGTGGATTTTTTACTATTTGTTGAATTTCGTATTGTGTTTTTATAACAGGCAAACTGTCCTTAGGTATCGATTTATAATAGTCTTTTATTTCCGAAGGTGTTACGGTAACATCTTGGATTATTTTTTGTTGGACTTGCTGCGCCATAAGTTGCTTTTTGATAACATCAAAAAGTTCCGCTTTTATTTCGGAAAGTTTTTTGTTGTAATACCGTTCTAATTTTTCCTGCGAACCGAACTGGTTTATGAACATTGCAATACGTCTGTCAAGTTCGGCATCAACCTGCGAATCTTCTATCTGAATACTGTCAACTTCAGCTTGTGCCACAAGCAAATTTTGAAATAAAAGATCTTCCAATATTCTGCATTTCATCTGTTCCGGACTACCGAAAGCCTGGTTTTGCAACTTGTAATTCAGATACTGGTTCTCCACATCCGAAAGCAAGATTATATTTTTACCTACTACGGCTACCACCTTATCGATAACCTTCTTTTCCTGTGCTTTAACGCTAAAGACAAAGGCAAAAAGAAGTACCGGTAACATTATAAATTTCAATCTGTTAATCATAAGTATAAATTTCTATTTCATTCTTTTTAAGAGCATTCTCGAAAAGTTTTTTCCGGAGCTCTTTAACAAGGTCAACCTTTCTTTTGTTTATAATAATACTTTTAATGTTATCCTCTTCCAATTCCAACGGTGAATGATCGTTTTTTATTTTGAAATCGATAAACTTTACAAAATAAAGCTCTTTTTTGTTTTTAATCTTCACAAATTTATTATTCTTCAAATAAAGTTCCTTGTTGTAAACTTTTATGGGTATATGGTTCAGCAACTCGTCAAAAGGTATCCATACCGTAGTGTCCAGAAAATAATCTCTAGCATAAATTTCACAATTGGCTTCCAGGGAATCCATCATTACCGAGTCGGGCAGAGTAAACAATTCAGAAAATTTTTTATCGATTTCCTTGCTGTTTTCCGTAACGATGTACATCACTCTGACAATATTTTTTAACAGGACAAAATCGTTCAGATGTTCGTTATAATATTTTTCAACTTCTTCAATGCTTACCGTGGTATCGAGGTTTTGTTTTATTATTTCATTTTGGTAAGTATATATTATCAACGAGTTTTTATATTTTTCCAACTGGTTCTTAAAGTCAAGTTTACGATCATCCAGATTTTCTTCGGCTTTATTAATCAACAGTTTATTTCTTACCCAGTTGTTTACATAATTGTTAACCCAGATTATTGAATCCCGGTGTGAAATATTTTCAGGCAACAATCCTTTTATATCCGAATCGTACAATATTTCATCATCAACCCTGGCTAAAGGAATTCCTTTATCGGGGTCAACCGTTGACCTGCACGAAACTATTAAAAAAAGAACAGTTATGTAAAAAAAATATTTCATATGTAAATGCAAAAGCCGGCCCACTGTTATGTGTTAACTAAACAATAAGCCGGCATTAACGGTAAGTTACTTGTTTCCGTACTCTTTTATAAGTTTTTTCAGAACTTTCTCATTAACCTTAACGGGATATTTTTTCTTTAATTCTTTTATCCACTCTTTTTCAAGATAATCTTGATAATCCGCCGTTATTAAACCGCGGGCTTCATCAAGAGTTTTAGGTTGGGGCGGAACAATACCTTTAACTCTCACAAAAACGGTAAGGTCTTCCACATCGGATGTTTCAGCTTTGTATAAGCCTTTTTGTTTTTTCACTTTGTCAACATACTTATTATCACCGTTTTCAAAAAGTCCGGGAATTATTTTTACCGAATTAATACTGTCTTTTATCAAACTGTCGGCAATAGCTCCGTCATCCGAAGTTTCTTTAAGGAGTCTATATACTTTATCAACATCATCTTTTTTAGTTACTTCATAAACTGTTGCATCCACCCTTTCGCCCCACATGTATTTATCCTTGTTTGCATTATAAAACTTTTCCAATCCTGCAGTATCCTTAACGGCTTTCGACCAAACTTTTTCATCCGACAAGTTGAACAGCAAAATGCCGTCGTGATATTCTTTCATAAGATTGGCAAACTCCGGATACTCTTCTTCAAGGTGAGCGTCTTTATATGAAATACAAAAATCGTCTGTAAATTCGTTAAACAGTTGGTTAAAATAAACATCCAATTTTATTTTTGCTTGGCGTCTTTGATGTTTATTGATGAAATCGAGAAAGTCTTTTTGAGTTTTAACTTGATCTCCTATTTTTACCAGAGGTTTGTTAACGTCCAGCTTTACGCTGTCAGCCATAAATTCACCTTCGAGCAATGTGGAATCGACTTTGGAAAGAAGTTCGTTTTTTGCATCGTTATAAACGGTAAAGCCGTATTTCTTTTTAACCCTGTCAATAACGATTCTTTTACTTAGTTTGCTACGCATATCCTTATTAACCTGTTCCCTTAACTTCTTTTTTTCTTCTTCAAAGGTTCCGGGTCTTTTACGTTCTATAAGTTTTACGATATGCCAACCGTACATGGTACGGAACGGTTTTGAATACTCGCCGGGTTTTAAACTGTCGATAACCTCAACAAATTCGGGAACGATACGACTGCTGGTAAACTCGGGAAGGACACCGCCTTTGCGGGCAGAACCTTTATCTTCCGAATATTTCATAGCCGCCGAATCCCAATCCATACCTTCCTGTAACTTTTTATAAATATTGAATATTTTCTCCGTTTTTCGCGCCGAATCTTCGGGAGTTGCGTTTTCGCGCAATCTTACAAAGATATGAGCCACTTTAGCTTTACCCATAGCGGGACGTTTATCCGTAACCTTTATAATATGGTATCCGTAATCCGTTCTTACGGGTTTTGAAATTTCACCGACAGGTGTGTTGTAAGCTGCCGACTCAAAGGGATAAACCATCCTGAAAACATTGAAATAGCCCAAATCTCCATGATTACCTTTTCTGAACCTTTGTTTTCCGGGTATCTCTTCCCTGTCTTTTGCCGAAGGGTCGTCGGAATATTCTACGGCAGCGGTTTCAAAACTCTTTTTACCGCTGATAATCATATCACGTATATCCATTATTTTTTTATAAGCGGCTAAAGTGTCTTTGGGACTTGCATTTTTATCAACGCGCAAAAGAATATGACTTGCTCTTAAATCGTATTGCATCCTGTCATACGCCTCTTTTACCAGTGAATCAATTACAGATTCGTCTCTAAAATAAGGTTTTGCCAATGATTTTCTATACCCCGCAAGTTCCTTTTTAAAAGAGGCCACGGTATCCATTTTCAAATCTTCAGCCTCTTTTACCTTTAACTTATAGTTGATGAAAAGCTCTAAATAATTTTTTAAGGCATCTGGTTTTTTTCTTTCCTGTGGAGTGTTGTTTTTTTCGTAAACCCTTAAAAACTCTTTAACGGGAACTTTTTCGTCCCCTATTGTAAGCAATGTTTTGTCTTCAAATTTTTTTAACAATTGTGCCGAAAGCGTTTGAGATATGAATAACAGCACAATAACAATGCTTAACGGTTTTAATATTCTGTTCATAATTCCTAATTTTTATTTTTTACCTACTACTGTAATTCGGAGCTTCTTTTGTAATTGTTATATCATGAGGGTGACTTTCGGTAAACCCTGCTGAAGTTATCTTTATGAATTTGGCTTTTTGCAACTCTTCAATATTTTTAGAACCGGTATAACCCATACCCGACCTCAGACCTCCAATCATCTGTTGGATTACTTCCGACAACGAACCTTTATAAGGAACACGGCCCACAATACCTTCGGGAACAAGTTTTTTAATGTCGTCCTCCATATCTTGAAAATATCTGTCTTTTGACCCTTCCTGCATTGCTTCCAAGGAGCCCATTCCCCTGTATGTTTTGAACTTACGTCCTTCGAACAATATTGTTTCGCCGGGTGATTCCTCAACACCGGCAAACAACGAACCCGCCATTATCGAATATGCTCCGGCAGCCAAGGCTTTAACAATATCACCGGTAAACCTTATACCACCATCAGCTATAACAGGAACTCCGGTTCCTTTAATAGCTTGTGCCACATCATAAACAGCGGTAAGCTGCGGAACACCTACACCGGCAACAACGCGTGTTGTACAAATAGAACCGGGACCTATTCCCACTTTAACGGCATCGGCACCTGCAGCTATCAAATCGAGCGCAGCTTCTGCCGTTGCAATATTCCCTACAACCATGTCTATCCCGCTGAAAGCATGCTTTACCTTTTTAGCGGTTTCAAGCACAGCTTCGGAATGGCCGTGAGCCGTATCTATAACAATGGCATCAACACCCGCATCCACCAAAGCCTGTACCCTCTCCATGGTGTTGCTTGCTATACCAACGGCAGCCGCCACTCTTAAACGTCCGGTGGAGTCTTTACAACTGTTGGGGTTTTCTTTTATCTTTATAATATCCCTGTATGTTATTAACCCTACCAGTTTATAATCTTCATCGACAACGGGCAATTTTTCAATTTTATATTTCTGGAGTATTTCGGCAGCTTTTTCAAAATCGGTAAACTCGGTTGTTGTTATGAGATTTTCACTTGTCATAACATCTTTTACAAGTGTTCTCATATTTTTCTCGAAACGCAAGTCACGATTTGTAACGATACCCACTAGCGTGTTATCGTCATCTACAACCGGAATACCACCGATTCCGTACTCTTTCATCATTTTAAGAGCATCGGCTACATTTGCATAAGGTCCTAAGGTAACGGGATTTATAATCATCCCGTTTTCAGCCCTTTTTACCTTTTTTACTTCGGTAGCTTGTTTTTCGATGGTCATATTTTTATGAAGTACTCCTATTCCTCCCAACTGTGCAATGGCTATTGCCAACTTGGACTCAGTAACTGTATCCATTGCAGCCGAAACAATCGGTATTTTCAGTTCGATATTTTTTGAAAAAAGGGTTGAGACATCGGTTTCCCTGGGGAGAACTCCCGACCTCGCGGGAACTAACAAAACGTCATCGTATGTCAAACCTTCTTGAATTAATTTTTCACTATCAAATGACATGGTATCGTGTTTTTATAAGTTTGGCAAAAGTATCAAAAAATATTCCTTTAACTAATGCCTAAATATTCTATTAACGTTTTTATTAAAAGTACCAAACCGAAAATCATCAACATTAATCCGGCAGCTTTGTTTATTCCCCTTAAAAACCTGTCGTTGATAAGAGGTTTTATTTTGTTTGCAATAATAACCTTAATTATATCAAAAGAAAAAATTGTTAACAAAGTAGCCGAAAAAAATACTATTAATTCCAATCCTGCCATATTCGAAGAAAATCCCATTACCGTTCCGGCCCAAAAAATCCAAATGAAAGGATTGGCAATATTCAGTAAAAAACCTTTTACTACATAAAAGGGGTACCGTGGAGAAGTAAGTTCCATTTCAAGTTCTTTTATTTCTTCTCTTTCCGTAGTAATGGTTTTCTTTTTGTAAATATATAACCCGAAAGCAATCAGTATCAAGCCTCCTATCAAACCAAGTATTTCATACCTTTTACTGTTTTCCAATACGCTTTGTGCTCCCCACATTGAAATTCCCACCATCAAAGCATCACTCAAAAACACTCCGAAAGCCATAAGGAATCCTTTGACATACCCTTTGTGTAATGCTGTTTGAAACACAGCAAAAAAGGCAGGCCCAAACCCGAAAAACAACGCTATTGAAACGCCCAAAAGTATTCCTTTGAATATTACGGCTATCATTTATTATCTAATTGCTGTTTATTTTAATAAAAAAACAAAAAAGTCGAAACGAAATTTAAACTATAAAAATTCCATTCCGACTTTAATTTATTATCATACCTTTTTATTCTTCTTCAATGGCTGCAATTCCAGGAAGTTTTTTTCCTTCGATAAACTCCAACATTGCACCGCCTCCTGTTGAAACATAACTGACTTTATCCTGTAAATTGAATTTGTTAACGGCAGCAACGGAGTCGCCGCCGCCTACCAAAGAGAAAGCACCTTTTTCGGTAGCCCGGGCTATTGCTTTTGCTATTTCAATTGTTCCTTTGGCGAAGGTGTCCATTTCAAAAACTCCCATAGGTCCGTTCCAAAGAAGTGTTGACGAGTTTTCAATAACATCCGAGAATTTTTTAATGGTTTCGGGTCCAATATCGAGTCCCATCCAGCCGTCCGGAATTTCATCGGCTTTTACAATCATAGTATTTGCATCTTCGGCAAATTTGTCGGCGGCTACCGTATCAACGGGTAAATATATTTTAACCCCAAGCTTCTCAGCTTTTGACAATGCTTCTTTAGCAGTTTCAATAAGGTCTTCTTCAACCAATGAATTTCCCACTTTTCCACCGAGTGCCTTGATGAAAGTAAACATCATTCCTCCTCCTATTATAAGATTGTCAACTTTTTCGAGAAGCCTGTTAATAATTTCAATTTTACCCGAAACTTTTGCACCTCCTAAAATTGCCGTAAACGGCGATTCGCTTTCTTCCAACACCTTTTTGATATTTTTTATTTCGTTTGCCATAACATAACCGAACATTTTACGCTCTTTCGGGAAAAATTTGGCTATAACCGCCGTGGAAGCATGAGCCCTGTGGGCAGTTCCGAAAGCATCGTTAACATATACATCGGCAAGTTCCGCAAGTTTTTTGGCAAATTCTTCGTCACCTTTTGTTTCTTCTTTGTGAAAACGTAAATTTTCCAGCAAAAGAACCTCTCCGGGTTTTAATTCGGAAGCGAGTTTTTTAGCTTGCTCTCCGATACAATCACCGGCAAACAAAACTTTGGTTCCGAGTTTTTCTTCAAGATCTTTTATAAGGTGTTTTAAAGAAAACCTTTCTTCGGGACCGTTTTTGGGACGCCCCAAGTGTGACATTAAAATAACACTTCCCCCGTCATTAAGAATTTTTTTAATGGTGGGTATGGCAGCCTTTATCCTGGTATCGTCGGTAATTTCATATTTATCATTCAAAGGAACGTTAAAATCAACACGGATTATAGCTTTTTTTCCTTTGAAGTTAAAATCATCAATTGTTCTCATAATTAAATTTGTTTCTTATTCGGAAAGCAAAAATACTAAAATGACTTTTATTTACAGGGTTAATGACCGTATTATAAAGTTAAAAATTAATAAAAGAGTAATCCGGTAAAATTTTGACAAACACGTATCAAGTTACTTTGTAAACAAAATAATATCTTTGTATTTAATATACTTCATGTTTATTAATGAAAAAAAAGATAACCGTTAAAGATATTTCGGAATTACCTGCAGCGGCAGAGCGGATTTTAAAGGATACACCGGGTCATAAAGTGATGGCTTTATTCGGAGCCATGGGAGCCGGTAAAACTACATTGATAAAACAGTTTTGCAAGGTTTTGGGTGTTGAGGATGTGGTAAACAGCCCTACATTTGCCTTGGTTAACGAGTATCTTGCAGCTGACGGGAATCCGGTTTACCATTTTGATTTTTACAGAATAGAAACTTTGGAGGAGGTTTATGATATCGGGTTTGAAGAGTATATTTACAGCGGTAATTATTGCTTTATAGAATGGCCCGAAATGATTGAGGAACTTTTACCGGAAAGTTACGTTCATTTAACAATTACTGAAAATCCTGACGGCACGCGTGATATAGTTTATGCTACCGTTAATTAAAATCATCAATTTATGAACCAGGAACAAGGAAAAAGCTTTTTGAAATTTTCGGAAGTGGCACAACTGTTACCCCAGGAGGAGATGTTGGAAACAATACCTGTTAACAAAAGGTTTTCGATAGGTATTCCAAAGGAAACCATTCTAAACGAGGCGCGTGTTCCTCTTGTTCCGGATGGTGTTAACCTCTTGGTGGAAAACGGACACAGGGTTTTTGTTCAGGAAGGAGCAGGCTCAAAAGCCGGATTTAGCGACAGTGATTTTGCGGAAGCGGGAGCCGTATTGGTTAGCGGGGTTTCCGAAATATACAATTGCGACATCATCGTTAAGGTGGCGCCACCGACACCGGATGAACTCGATTTGCTGAAAAAAAATCAAACATTGTTGTCAGCCGTTTATTTACCTCAACAAAAAAGAGAATATTTCGAAAAATTATTACAAAAAAGAACCTTGGCTTTAGCTTACGAGTTTATCCAAGACCGCTCGGGTACATTTCCCCTTGTTCATTCAATGAGTGAGATTGTAGGAAATACCTCTATACTTATTGCTGCCGAATATCTGGCACATCCCGTTTTGGGGAGAGGTATCTCTTTGGGTGGATTTCCGGGAATAAAACCGGCAGAAGTAGTAATAATAGGAGCCGGAACCGTTGCCGAATATGCCACGCGTACAGCACTGGGAATGGGCGCATCGGTAAAAATTTTCGATAACTCCATTTACAAATTAAGAGCAATACAAAATAAACTCGGTGTACGCCTTTATACTACGGTATTACAACCCCACGAATTGGAAGATGCACTGCTTAATGCCAATGTTGTGATAGCCGCCAAGCATTCGTCAACAGGCAGAACATCATGTTTTATAAGCGAAGATATGGTAAGAAAGATGAAACCCGGGACCGTTATCGTTGATGTAAGCATTGATCAAGGCGGTTGTTTTGAAACTTCAAGACCTACCACACACGAAAATCCCATTTACGTAGAACATGACGTTATCCATTATTGTGTCCCGAATATTGCTTCACGTGTTCCTCATACGGCATCGTGGTCGTTGAGTAATTTTTTAACACCTCTGCTTTTGAATTTCGGAGATGTGGGTGGTGTTACCAATTATCTTAAACGTGACGAGGCTTTGGGTAAAGGGGTATATACCTTTAACGGAACCCTAACAAACAAACTTATCGGTGAAAGATTTAACATGCGGTATCACGATTTCCGACTTCTGTTAGCTGCACTTCGCTAGTTTTTTCTTTCTGATTATTAATATAATATCGTACAACGACAATTTGTCATACCTTTTGCCGTGGCATATGTTTTGCCTTTTTCATGCCTGAAAAAAAACGTAAAAAGGAGAGTAGTACTATGGAAAAAAAACAAGGAAAAATAGGTGTTACAACCGAGAACATATTTCCGATTATAAAGAAGTTTCTTTATTCGGATCATGAAATATTTTTAAGAGAACTGGTTTCCAATGCCGTTGATGCAACGCAAAAGCTGAAAGCATTGGCATCGATGGGACAGTTTAAAGGAGAACTGGGTGATTTAACCATCAAAGTTGAAGTTGACAAAAAGAAAAAGACCCTTAAAGTAATTGACCGTGGTATCGGTATGACTGCCGAAGAGGTGGAGAAATATATTACTCAAATAGCTTTCTCTTCCGCCGAAGAGTTTATTGAAAAATTCAAAAACGTTTCGGAAGAGGACCGTAAATCCATTATAGGAAGATTCGGTCTTGGATTTTATTCGGCATTTATGGTTTCCGAAAAAGTGGAAATAAACACAAAATCATACAAACCGGATGCAGAACCCGTGCATTGGGAATGCGACGGAAGTCCGGAATACACTATTGAAAAAGGAAAGAAAAAAGATCGCGGAACGGAAGTAATTCTTCACATTGACGAAGAAAACAAGGAGTTTTTGGAAGATTACAAAATCGAAGAACTGTTAAATAAATATTGTAAATTCCTTCCCGTTCCCATTCAATTCGGCGAAGAAGAGGTTGAAGTGGAAGTTGAAGGTAAAAAGGATAAAGACGGAAAACCTAAAACCAAAAAGGTTAAACGTCCGAGGATTATAAACAATACCGATCCTTTGTGGAAAAAGAACCCTTCGGAACTTACAGATGAAGATTACAAGAAATTTTACAGGGAGCTTTATCCTCACACTTTGGAGGAACCTTTGTTCCATATCCATTTGAACGTGGATTATCCTTTCAATTTAACTGGAATCTTGTATTTCCCGAAAGTTAAAAAGGATTACGAACTCCAAAGGAATAAGATACAACTTTACAGCAACCAGGTATTCATTACCGACTCGGTAGAAGGTATAGTTCCGGATTTCTTAACGTTGCTTCACGGTGTTATCGACTCGCCGGATATTCCGCTGAACGTAAGCCGTTCTTACTTACAGAGCGATAGCAATGTTAAAAAGATATCGAACTATATTACACGAAAAGTTGCCGATAAATTGCTCGAAATCTTTAACAAAGACAGGAAGAAATTCGAAGAGAAATGGGATGATATCAAAATATTCATTGAATACGGAATGATATCGGAACCCAAGTTTTGGGATAAAGCCGTAAAATTTGCTTTGTTGAAAAATGTTGACGGTAAATATTTTACGTTTGACGAATACAAAAAACACATAGAAAAAACCCAAACCGACAAAGACGGAATATTGGTTTACCTCTACGCTACAGATAAGGATGAACAGTTTTCGTACATAGAAGCCGCCAAAGAAAGGGGTTATGATGTTCTGTTGATGGACGGGGTGTTGGACAGTCATTTTATAAATACCCTTGAACAGAAATTTGAGAAGTCGAGGTTTGCAAGGGTTGACTCCGACACTATTGACAACTTGATTAAAAAAGAGGACAAACAACCTTCGAAACTTGATGAAAAACAGAAAGAAGCTTTAAAAAAAGACTTTGAAAGGAATATTGATACCAAACAGTTCGAGGTTGTTTTTGAAGATTTGAGTGAAACCGACGCTCCGGTGATGATAACTCAAAACGAGTTTATGCGAAGGATGAAAGATATGGAAGCCATCGGAGGTACCGGAATGATGGGATTGGGTGGATTGCCCGACACATATAACCTTGTGGTTAATGCCAACCATCCGGTAATTGTAAAACTTGCCGAGACAAAAGATGAAAAAGAAAAAGATGAAGTTATAAAACAACTTTACGACTTGGCAAGATTATCCAAAGGTTTGCTCAAAGGCAAAGAGCTTAACGAGTTTGTTAAAAGGAGTATAGAAATTATAAAATAAGCATATTTTTCTCCTGAATAGTATTAAAGCGATGACTCCCGAAAAGGAGTTGTCGCTTTTTTTGTTTTATCTCCGCTCCGGCTCGAATAAAATCAATATTTTAGCAAGTTAATACTTTGAATAAAGTATGTTCTTGAATAACATTTTAATGTATTAAAACGAAATCTGAAAAATGAAGGATAATTATTTAAAAAAATTGCTACCGGTAATTGTTGCCGTTTTGGTGTTTTTATCGTTAACATTAGCATATTTTTCACCCTTACTTCAAGGTAAAAAACTGAACCAGCACGATATTATTCAGTGGAAAGGAATGTCAAAAGAGATAGTCGATTACAGGGAAAAAACCGGTGAAGAACCGTTGTGGACAAATTCAATGTTCGGAGGAATGCCCGCATGGCAAATCTCGGTAGTTTACTCCTCGAATCTAATTAAAAAGGTCGATGAAATTTTAAAACTGGGATTACCAACACCGGCAAACCTTTTCTTCCTTTATTTTTTGGGATTTTTTGTTTTGTTGTTGGTTTTGAGAATAAATCCGTGGGTAAGTCTTATAGGAGCCATTGCTTACGCTTTCTCAACATACTTTATCATAATTCTGGGAGCCGGGCACAATTCCAAAGCTCATGCCATTGCTTACATGGCACCTGTTCTGGCCGGAATAATATGGACATACAGGGGAGAACTATGGAAAGGTTCTTTACTTTTTGCCCTGGCTTTGGCACTGGAAATTAATGCCAATCACGTCCAGATAACATATTATCTTTTGTTTTTATTGTTGGGCTATATTATTTACCGTTTCATCGAAGATTACAAACAAAAAAGACTCTCGTATTTTTGGAAAGCGTCAGCCGTACTGTTGTTGGCGGCAATGCTTGCAGCGGCTACCAATATTACCAATCTTTTGGCTACATACCAATATGCCGAACATACCATGCGCGGTAAACCCGAATTGAAAAAAGAAAATTCACAAAACCAGTCGGGCGGACTTGATAAAGATTATATAACGGCTTGGAGTTACGGTATAGGCGAAACGTGGTCGTTTCTAATTCCCAACGCCAAAGGAGGCGGTTCGGGTTATATAGGTAACATTCCCGAGCTTAAAAAAGTAAAACCGGAGTACCGGAAAATAATCTCGCAACAAAATGCATACTGGGGCGACCAGCCGTTTACGGCAGGGCCGGTTTACTTAGGAGCCGTAATAATGTTCCTTTTTGTGCTGGGGATGTTTATCGTGAAAGATAAGTTGAAATGGGTTCTTTTTGCGGTAACGGTGCTTGTTGTGTTGCTGGCATGGGGCAGGAATTTTATGACGTTTACGGATCTTTTCATAGACTATTTTCCGCTTTACAACAAGTTCCGGACAGTGTCGATGATACTTGTGGTTGCGGAGCTAACGATACCGTTGATAGCTTTCATGGCGGTTAACGAAATATTAAAGGATCCCGATATAATTAACAGAAACACTAAAGCGTTTTATATTTCCTTCGGTTTAACCGGAGGTATCGCTTTCCTCTTCTGGCTTATGCCCGCAACATTTTTCGACTTTTTAAGCCGGAATGAGTTACAACAATTTAATATGTTGAAACAATCGGGAAATGCAGCACAAATAGATGATTTTATGAATAATCTTGTGGCGGTAAGGGTTGAAATTTTCCGGGCTGATGCTCTTAGAAGCTTTTTATTTGTTGCGGTTACATCAGGGCTTATTTGGTTTTTTGCCAACAGGAAAGTAAACCGGACGCTGTTTTTGGTAACATTGGCATTTCTTGTTGTTGCCGACCTTTTCCCCGTAAACAAAAGATATGTTAACAACAACGATTTTGTAAGAAAATCAAAAGTTGACAATCCTTTCCCTAAAACAAAAGCGGACAATTATATTTTAAAAGATAAAAATCCCGATTACAGGGTCCTTGATTTAACAAAAAATATTTTCAACGATGCCAGCGTTTCGTATTACCACAAAAGTATAGGCGGTTATCACGCTGCGAAACTTCAAAGATACCAGGATCTTATTGATTATCACCTGATGCCTGAAATAGAAAAACTGAAAAAGACATTGCAAAAGAACCCGGAAGACCTCAATAAAATATTGAAAGGGTTACAGGTTATCGACATGCTTAATACCAAGTACATAATTTACAACCCTAATGCTATACCTATACTAAACCCGTATGCTTTCGGTAATGCCTGGTTCGTAAAAGATTACAAGGAAGTGGCAAATGCAAACGAAGAGATTGATAAAATAGGAAAGGTTGATTTACAACAAACGGCAGTTATCGATAAAAGATTTGATGATGTTATTAAGAATAAAAATATTGAGTTTGATTCTACGGCTTCTATAAAACTGATATCGTATGCACCCAACAAGCTGGATTACGAATACTCGTCAACCGAACCCGGAATGGTTATTTTCTCGGAAATATATTATCCGGAAGGGTGGAATGCATTTATTGACGGTAAACCCGCACGATACTTCAGAGCGGATTATGTTTTGCGCGGTTTGATTGTTCCGGCAGGAAAACATAAAATAGAATTCCGTTTTGAACCGAAAGTTTGGAAATACGGCAACATAATATCGTTTATTTCATCCTTATTAATTTTATTGCTGGTGTTAGGTTTTATAATATTTGAAATAAAAAAATCAAGAGCAGCCGGTAAAAAATGAAAAAGGTTTTAATAATAACCTATTATTGGCCTCCCAATGGAGGTTCCGGTGTACAACGATGGCTTAAATTCAGTAAATATTTAAGGGATTTCGGTTGGGAACCCGTCATTTACACACCGGAAAACCCTGAGATTGTGCACTTTGACGATTCTCTCGAAAAGGACATTAAGGAGAAAACAACGGTTGTTAAAACCAAAATATGGGAACCTTTTAGCATTTACAAGGCAATTACCGGGAAAAAGAAAAATGATACTTTAGGAGCGGGGTTTATGTCTGAAAAAAAAGGTATCTCCTTTACCGAAAAACTTTCCGTTTGGATTCGCAGTAATTTTTTTATTCCTGACGCACGTGTTTTTTGGATAAAGCCATCAGTAAAGTACTTAACAAATTATTTAACGGAAAACCCTGTTGATATTATTGTTTCAACGGGTCCTCCGCATAGTATGCATTTAATAGCACTCGGATTAAAAAAGAAACTGCAAATTCCTTGGGTTGCCGATTTTAGAGACCCTTGGACAAATATTGACTTTTACGATAAACTGAAATTAACAAAACGGGCCGATAAAAAGCACCGTACACTTGAAAAAAATGTTTTAAGAAGTGCGGATAAAGTTGTTTCGGTAAGCTGGAACTGGGCTAAAGACTATATAAAAAAAGGAGCGAAAGATGTAGAGGTAATAACCAACGGTTACGACCCTGATGACTTTCCCGAAATTAAAAATAACCGGGAAAAAGACGGCTTTATTATCTGTCAGTTCGGATCTGTAAATAAGGATAGAAATCATGATGTTTTTTGGAAGGCAATAAGTGATTTGATTAATAAAAATAACGAGGTTAAGGAAAAATTAAAAATATTGTTTATCGGAAGTATTGATTTTTCAGTTACCGAATCTATTTCAAAATATAATTTGGAATCACTTGTGGAAAAGATCGGTTATTTACCACATAAAGAGGCACTTGAAACGGCTGCCAAAGCCGATGTTTTATATTTACCTTTAAACAACACTCCTAATGTCTCGGGAATTATACCCGGAAAAGTATTTGAATATTTGGCTTTGAAAAAACCGATATTGAGCATTGGAGATGTTAATGGTGATACGGCCAAGATTCTTAAAGAAACACAAAGCGGTGTTATGTTTGATTTTAACAATAAAAACGGAATAGAGAAGTGGTTATTGGATGCGTTTCACAATAAAAAAAACCTTGTAACCCATCCTTCAAGCAATATTGAAAAATATTCACGTATAGCATTGACAAAACAAATGGCTTCATTGTTTAACAAAATTATAAATGAAAAACCGAATTCAGGTACATTGTTTTAATTACGGGAATTAATTACAAATGATAAATTTGTTAGAATTTTAGAAAATAAGACAATATGGGAATTATTCAATATATATGGAAAATGTATTTAAGGGTTTTAAACCCGACATGTAAAATAAGAGCGTCGTCGTTATCCAGAAATGTACATCTTGAAAAAGGAGTAACCATTGAACAAGGTAGTCATATACAATGTTCATACATTGGTAAATATACATACATTAATAAATACTGTTTAATAGATAAAAGTACCGAATCAATAGGACGTTTCTGTTCAATAGCTTATAATGTTAGAATCGGTCTCGGTTCGCATCCTACAAATTGGGTAAGCACTCACCCTTTTGCTTATGACAAAAAATACGGGTTTACAAGTAATACGGGTTTTGCTTCCGGTAAAAAAACAGTTGTAGGTAACGATGTTTGGATTGGAGCAAACGCCACAATACTTGCAGGTATTAAAATAGGTGACGGAGCAATTATAGGTGCCCATTCATTAGTAACAAAAGATGTTGAACCGTATTCGATAGTTGTCGGCGTACCGGCAAAAGTAATTCGCTACCGGTTTGACAGGGATACAATTCAAAAACTATTGGAAATAAAATGGTGGAACTGGGAAGATGATCTTTTAAGGAAAAAAATCGGTTCATTTGCAAACATTAATAATTTTTTAGAAAACGCAAAAGATTAACGGTAAGTATAAATCGCTAATTTACCGGACATTTACATTGCAAGTATTAATAAACACCGGGAAAACAATTTTAACCGTTATTCCCCTTTTAACCGTTTAACCGACTTTTTAATGGAATCATTTACATCTTCCGAAATCTTTAGAAAATAAACCGCCGGAACAAATATTACCGTGATAACGGAACTTCTTACTATAATATCAACGATAAAATTATCGAATTGCGGAATTAATGTGGAAATATACCAGGTAACAAACCCCGTAATTATTAACAATACATGTTTGATATTATAAGGTTGGAATCCGTATTTACGGTAAAGAAATACAAACTTGGAACCACTGTAAAGTAATTTTGATATAAAAGTTGCAAGTGCTGCACCTATTATTCCGTAAACCGGAATGAACATCAGATTAGTGACAACTACTATTAATGCAAAAATCAGGAGCAAATATGAGAGCCATTTATATTTGGGCGAGTTGACAATTATATGCGAACTCGTTCCTGAAAAAACATCGGCTAAATTCGCAAGTCCTATAAATAAAATAACGTATTTACCACTTTCAAACTTATCTCCTATAACATAAAATACGTTATTGATATTACCCCAAATACCCGCTAAAATATAAACCCCCGCAATACCGAGCGTAAGAGTACTCTTTTTGTAAATATCGAAAATATTTTTCTTGTCATTGTTTTTCCAGGAGTCAGAGATAACTACCGAACTTATTTTCCCCATAGTTCGTAAAGGAATTAAAATCAATGTTCCGAAAAAGAAAGTAATGGCATATATACCCGCATTGCTTAAACCCAAGTAATGGTCAACCATTATCAAGTCGATATTTTGCACTAACACTCCCGAATAACTAGCCACAATACCGAAAAACGCAACACTTCCCATTTCTTTAACAAGCTCTTTATTAAGATAGCTGAAATCGGGTTTCAAAAAAAGGACTTTATCCATTAAAAGATCAATAAACATTAACACGGCCGGAGCAGCTAAAGAAAATAAATATAGAATTACGAAAACTTTGAAATCTATTAATTTGAAATAGAATAAAGCTATGGCAATTATAGCCAATATTCGTTGCACCACCTCTTTGTAAACGGTACCTTTAACGGCATTATATAAAACCCTGTAGTAAGTATCGAAAATACCGTACAAAAGCGTGAAAAACATTAAAGGTATCACATAATAGTAATATGACACGAAAAGCGGCGATTTGTGTTTGGCATTTTCAATTATATAATCGTGAAATCCCAAATATAAAGCCGTTGAAAACAAAAAGCCGGTGAAAGCTACAATAAGTGCTATTCCCAAAAAACCGTGATGTTTTGCAGCGTGATCCCTGAAATGCGGAAATAATTTAACGGTAACATTATTAAAACCCAAAACTGCAAATTGTGCCAACAACACCGAATATGAGACAAGAACACGGGTTAACCCTATCTCCTCCGTTGAAAAAATTCGCGGAAATAATATCCCCGAAATCAAAAAACCCAAGAATACTCCCGCATAAGAGTATATAGCTCCGGATATCGATTGTTTTTTTATTATTCCCAAAGATTCTGATCTTAAAATTTCCGAAATTTACTACACAAAAGTAATAATATAACTTTTGCTATTTTAGAATTACATAGTTTTGTAATTCATATAAAAAAACGGTATGGATACAAAAACGGGAATAATAATACAGGCACGATATTCTTCAACAAGATTACCCGGAAAACTTTTTATGCCTTTTTACAAAGAAAAAAGAATGATAGACCTGTTTTTGGAAAATATTGCGGATGATGTAAACAACCGTTATGATATTATCCTTGCTACGTCGGTTAACAAAAATGATGATGTTTTTACCGGTGTTGCAAAAAAGCACGGAATAAAACTTTTCAGGGGTAGTGAAAACGATGTTCTCGACAGGATGATTTCGGCAGCAAAAACTAATGGAATAAGCACAATTATAAGAGTTTGTGCCGATAACCCTGTTTATGATATTAATGGTACTTTGTCACTTTTGGAAAGTCATAAAAAAGGTGGTAACGACTACACATCTTTCAGCATGGATGAGGGATTGCCTTCAATAAAATCACATATAGGTTTGTGGGGCGAAATTGTGGAGTTAAGCGCATTGGAAAAAGCTTTTTCGTTAACGGACGAAAAATTTTATCATGAGCACGTTACTAATTACATTTACGGAAATCCGGATAAGTTTAAAATCGAATTGCACAAAGCACCTTATAACTTGTACAAAAGAAAAGAGTTAAGATTGACCGTTGACGATATTGTCGATTTTGAGTTGATGAAAAATATCTACAAAACATACGTTGAAAACCGGGGTGAAAAAGTGGATATTTTAAAAATGATCGAATTAATCGATAAAAACGATAATTTCAAACCGGTTATGAAAGAGCAGATAACAAAATATAAGAAATAAGAAGATGGACGAGACTTACATAATTGGAGAAATAGGTCAAAATCATAACGGTGACGTAAACATTGCCAAAAAGCTGGTAGATATTGTTGCCGAACCTGTTGTCGATGAGCTTTTCGGGAATGAGTTAAAACCTATGAATGCAGTTAAGCTTACAAAAAGGGACTTAAACGAAGAACTTTCTTTATCGGCAATGAAAAAGCCGTATATAAACAAACATTCTTTCGGAAAGACTTACGGAGAGCATCGTGCTTTTCTTGAATTGAGTGATGAAGAGCATTTTGAAGTCTATAAATACGCAAAAAGCAAAGGGCTTGAATTTGTGGATACATTATGTGCCGTAGGGTGTCTTTCCATTTTTAAATATTTTGAACCCGATAAATTAAAAGTTGCTTCACGCGACCTTACCAACCTCCCTTTGCTGGCTGCACTTGCCGAAACAAAAGTTCCTATTATTTTATCGACCGGTATGGGCGGGAAAGAGGAACTGGACAAAGCTTTGGATGTAATCACGAAATACCACTCCGACATTACGATTTTGCATTGTTTATCCCAATACCCGTCAGAATATAAAAATATAAATCTAAATACGATTCCATATCTTATTGAAAATTACCCCGATTATACCATAGGTTATTCCGACCATTCCATAGGCATTATGATTCCCGTTGCAGCTGTGGCGCTGGGCGCCAAGGTTATAGAAAAGCATATTACTTTGGACAGAAATATGAAAGGTACCGACCATGCCGGGTCATTAGCACCCGACGGAATAAGAAGAATGGTAAGGGATATAAGAAATTTGGAAGCGGCAATGGGGGTTAAGGATATGTTTATCAGCGACTCGATAAAGGATACAAGAACAAAACTCGAAAGATCTATTGCCACCAAACGGGTTATTAAGAAGGGTGAAACTATTACTTTAAAAGATATACATTTACTAAGTCCGGGTGACGGATTTAAATGGTTTGAAAAAGATAAGGTTGTAGGCAAAATTGCGACAACCGATATTCCCAAAGATGAAATTATTTATAAAAACATGATTGGATAATGAACATCAAACTTGTAATAACGGATATTGACGGTGTTTGGACTGACGGCGGAATGTATTATGATGAAACCGGTAACGAATTGAAAAAGTTTAACACATCGGATAGTGCCGGTGTTATCTTTTTAAGGGATGCCGGTAAAGAAATAGCCGTAATAACGGGAGAAAACACCGTAATAGTTGAAAACAGAACAAAAAAGTTGAAAATCGAAAATGTTTTTTCAGGTGTTAAAGACAAATTGCAAAAGGCAAAAGAGTTGTGTGAAAAATTGAATATTTCCTTACAGGAGGAGGTTGCTTACATCGGTGACGATATTAATGATATAAATCTTTTAAAGGCGGTTAAATTCAGCGGCGCTCCCGCAAATGCCCCCGAATACATAAAAGATCTGGTAACGGTAAAATTGAAAAAAAAGGGTGGTGACGGAGCATTTAGAGAGTTTGCAGAAGAATTGTTAAAAGCGGAAAATAAATTTAACGGGATTCTTTCCCGTTACGGTTTATAACATTTAAAACCCTTTGTGATGTTTTGCCGTCTATTTTATAAGCAAAATCATTTATAAATTTCTTATATGCCTTTTCGTTTATACCTGTTTTTTGCAGTAGCAGATCTTCTACAATTTCAGAAAGTTCTTCATCATTTGTTACTTGAAAAGCTACTCCCGATTTTTTATAATTTTGAATATCTTGCTTCAAAGGGTCAACAATAATCAAAGGTTTTTTAAAATAAACCGCTTCGGTACCAACGGTTGAAAAACTTGTTATAACCATCGAACATTTTGAAAGTAACAAATAGAGATCTTCCGAATAGACGATAATGTAATTTTTTAATCCCGAATTTTCAACTATCGACTCGTAATACGGTATGTCATTTTTTTCGGCGGGGTGTAATTTAATCACCAATAACAAATCATTTCTTTTGGCAAAAGCTGAAAATACCGTCCCGGTAACCGACTTTCTAAGTACGGCATCACGTTGTGGTTGTGTAGCAAATAAAGCATAAGGCCGATTGAACAATGAAATGTCCGATTTTATCAATTTCGGTATGATGTCTGTCCTTATTTGTCCCGTAATTATAATCGAACCTTCATCATAATTACCTTTTTCCGTTAATATTTTCTTCCAATAATTTCCCCAAGCCAAAGTAAAATCCGTAGTAATATTTCTTTTGATATCGTTTTTAGTAAACATATATGCCGGGTGCAATTCGTTGATGCTTCCGTGCTGGATGCCAAAAGTTTTTATTCCGTAAAACTTTGCGGCATCCAAAACACTTTTAATTCGCGGACTGTTTTCGTCAATTGTTGTTACCGTTTCTATTTTATGTGATTCGAAAAACTTTTTAAATGCAAAATATTTGAAAAAATAAATAAAAGAATTCTTTGAATAATTATCGAAATAGTGAAATATTAATTTTTCATAATCGGTCATTTCAGTCTTTGAAACCTCTTTCTTTCTGCTATTTAACAGTTTTACCAAATATCCGGTTCTCTTGCGCACACCTGAATTTAAAAGACCCGCTAACAAAATATTTTCTATATAAATTCTGTTTTTAGTTTTAAAAAGGTAACTTTTAAAATTAAACTTATAATCCGATTTTTTTTGAGGAAAATCCACGTCGTCCAAAATAAAAAAATTATTATCCAACCTTTTGAATAAGTAAGCCAGATTGTAATTGTCATAAACGGGTTTAAGAGTGTCTATGTCCAATATCTTTTGTTTAACAACGTGGTCTATTACAATATTCTTTTTGTTTTTTATTTTCAATAAAAGAAAAGTGCCTAAAAGCACCCTGATTTTGAAAAACACAAAATATTTAAATAATTGAAAATAATTATAACCCGTTTTTTCTTTTTGCGGCAATACAAAAACTATCTTTTTACCGTTGACAAAATTTTTTAAAAGTTCATCCTGACCGTAAAAGATAACTTTATCATATTGTTTTAATATGTTTTCAACGGCTTTTATCTCGTAAAGTTTATTTCTTGCTGCAAAATAAACTCTGAATTTATTATAATGCCATATACTTACTTTTTCAAAGGTAAACAACTCCGTAAGCGACTTTCCCTCAACTTCTTTTTCACCGAAATCCAAAATTGCCGTCATCATGCTCTTATTAATACGGCTTTTTTCACTATCGGAAATTGAAAAAGGTAAAACGGTTTTGTTTTTTATACCGGATAGCCGGATATGGGGAGCGACAAACACCTTAACGTTTTCATCCGTTATATTGTTTAAACCGGCAAGTTCTTTTTTTGTAAGCTTTCTGTTTATTACAATGGCTTTCACACTTTCATCGGTTAGTATCCGTTAAAGAACGGTGAATTTATTATCCGGTTTTACCCCTTCTTCAAAATATTATTCACAAAGTTAGCCATGTCGTAGTTTTCTTCGTTGAAAACACGGTAAAGCTCGTACATCATCAGGTTTTTGGCCTTTATAAAATATTTTTTGAGGATTTCGTTTATGAAAACGTTAACGGCTATTTTTCCTTCAAGGGTTACCTTTTCGGAGATGGTATCGGTGAAAAATCCTTTTCCGATAAGAAGCCCCAAGGTTCTGTTACGGCTCATGTCGTTAAGCGCCGTAAGACTGAAATCACCGAAACCGCAATAACGGAACATAGTGTCTTCCTTTCCGCCAAACCTGTAAATTATATATTTCATTTCGTTGATGGCATTGGTAAGAATCAACGAACGGAGGTTGGGTGAGTTGAAATGCGCATCCACTATACCTACAATTATTGCATAAATATTTTTAAGGATACTTGCCAACTCGGTGCCTATAAGATCGTTTGTAAAATCGAGGTAAATATTTGTATAACCGAAAATCTCCTTAAAAAGGTCGAAATATTTATCTTTTTTTGAAGCTATGGTAAATGCCGTGGGCATTCCGTCAATAATTTCGCGGGCAAAAGAAGGTCCTTTCATGCTAACCACAGGATTATCCATCAGTTTATTGATATTCTGAGGAATCGTTTGGTGGTTTTTACCGAAACCTTTTGCCAGGTTAACGATGACTGCATTTTTGTTTATATATTTTTTATTATCGGTAAGATAATCAATGGTAACACTGGAGGGTATCCCTAAAAATATTATATCCGAATTTGATAATATGTTTAAATCGGCAGTAGCTCTTAAAGCGGGATGTAATCTTATATTCGGAAAATATTTCACGTTTACGTGAGCTTTGTTAACGGAATCGATAACCTCCTTTTCTATCGACAACAAGTAAATATTATATTTTTCTTTTTGGGCAAGCACGTTCCCCATTGCCGTTGAAATGGCTCCGCTCCCTATAAATGTTATGTTTTTAGCCCCTTGCATTTTGCTGTTTTTTTATAAAATATAATCAACAAATATAAATATTTGACTTTAATATTGTGAATTTTATGTAATATCAACGGTTTAATTCACCTTTTCACAATTCATTATTCATCTTCTTTTCCCGTAATATTTTCAGTCTTCTAATTGCAGAATTCAGCTCATACCCGACAAGAATTATCAAGGAGTTGTAATAAATCCATATCATAAAAACTATTAACGAACTCAACGACCCGTAAAAAATATTGTACCTGCTGATGTTTTGAAAATATAATTTAAGCAGCAAACCGCCTATTATGAATAAAACGGTAGAAAATATAGCACCCGGCGAAAAAAAGTTAAACTTGCTTTTTTTATTGGATTTATCCTTTCTCTGTCCGAAATAATAAAGTAAAGAGAGGCTTAAAAGTATGTTGCCCACGGTAATAATCCATTGCAGCAACTTCAACAGAAGATAAACAAAACCCTCCTGTATATTTTCTATCTGCCCTATTTTGTTTATTATATTTTTCCCGAACATAAGCAAAGCAACCGAAATAAGTCCCAGCACCATTATAGTTACCAGTAAAAACAAAGCTATCGCCCGTTGATGTAACCACGATCTTCTTTTTATCTTATAATAGCTCTGGTTAAAGCTTTCCATTATCGCATCAATGCCGTTTGTGGAAAAGTATAAAGCCGTAAAAAACGTTAATGAAAGCATACCGTTTTGCGGCCGGCTGAGCACCTCTTTTATGGTTCCTTCAATTAAAGAAAAAATTGTAGGAGGTATCATATCGTCCAGATAATCAAATAAATTTTCTTGAAAATTCACCGTTGTTACAAACGGAATAAGTGTTACTATAAAAAGTAAAGTGGGTATAATGGCAAGAATAAAGTTAAAAGATATTGCCGATGCCCTGTATGTCAATATACCTCTTCTTAAACCGCGCCAATAAAATACCAGAATATCCCATAGCGGGATGTCGTAACCCGGAAGATATATAAAACTTAATTTAAGTTTTGTTTTGGTTCCGAGCTTTTTACCTGCCTTTTTTATTTTCTTTCTCGGTTTTATGGCTTTATGCTGTTATTATACTTATATCCAAACTGTTAATATGATGTGTTAAAGCGCCCACCGAAATAAAATCAACACCTGTTTCGGCGTAATCCCGGATAGTTTCTTCCGTTATACCTCCGGAGGCTTCCGTTTCATACTTCCCGTTTATAATTTTCAGAGCTTTGCGAATATCTCCGGGTGTAAAATTATCGAGCATTATCCTGTCTATGCCCCCTGTTTCAACAGCCTCTTCAAGTTCCTTGAAATTCCGTACTTCAATTTCGATTTTCAGGTCTTTATTTTTTTCTTTAAGATAATTTTTAACCGAAACTATGGCGTTTTTTATTCCTCCTGCAAAATCAACATGGTTATCTTTTATCATAATCATATCAAACAAACCGAACCTGTGATTTCGGGCTCCACCGTGTTTTACGGCAGTCTTTTCAACAATCCTGTTGCAAGGAGTGGTCTTACGCGTGTCAAGAAGAATGGTTCCGGTTCCTTTTATCTTTTTTACAAGAGAACGAGTATAAGTGGCTATTCCGCTCATTCGTTGTATAAAGTTAAGGGCAAGCCGTTCACCAGTTAATAGTGTCCTCGACTTACCTTCGATATACATTATAACATCTTTGTTTTTTATTTCACTTCCGTCGGTTATTTTTACGTCGGTTTTAACCCCGGGATCCAAAATTTCAAAAACCCTTTTGGCAACATCAACTCCAGAAACAACTCCGTCTTGCTTTGCCACCATCATCACCTTGCCCGTTGCATCTTCCGGAACGGTTGCAAGAGTAGTATGGTCTCCGTCACCGACATCTTCTTTCAGAGCGTTTAATATAAGTTCGTCCAAAGTCATTTTTTTAAAAAATTTTTGCAAAAATAAGCTATTTGGATGCTTTGAAAACTTTTTTCAAAAAATTAATACGGGCAACCGGTTCATTTTGGACCCCTTCAACCTATTAAATCGCACTTTTTTAATTCCATACCGGCACAAACGGCTCAAAAGATTTACAATACGGATGAAATGTGTAAAACCGTAAATTACTGAACATTAACAGGTAATAATTCGATTTTTTCGTTTTGATATTTATATTTTGAAAGGCGGGATTTAAACGGTTTAAAATGTTAAATTTGTAAACAAATTAAATACATTTGGTTATGAGAAAGAATATTGTTGCAGGCAATTGGAAAATGAATAAAACATTCCAGGAAGCCGAAGAACTTATTTCGGAATTGGTTACCGGATTGGAAAAAAGTCGGCATACTTGCGAAGTTGTTGTATGTCCGCCGGCTCTTTACATAGAAATGGCGTCGGATTACGGTCATGAAGAGGGCGTTATTAAAATAGGTGCTCAAAATGTTAGCGAGTACGAAAAAGGAGCCTACACAGGCGAAATATCAGCTGCAATGCTGAAATCAATGGATGTTGATTATTGTATAGTCGGACACAGCGAACGCAGAAAATATTTCGGCGAAACCAATAAACAACTTGCTTTGAAAATCGAGCGTTTGTTGGAAAATGCCATCCATCCCATTTACTGTTGCGGCGAACTTTTGGAGGAGAGGGAAGCAGGTAAATATTTTGAAGTTGTTGAAAAACAGATTGAAGAAGCTCTTTTCCACTTCAGCAAAGAAGAGTTCGGTAATATTGTTATAGCTTACGAACCGGTATGGGCTATCGGAACCGGTAAAACGGCAACGGCAGAACAAGCCCAGGAAATGCATGCTTTTATCAGAAGGATAATAAGAAACAAATATGATGAAGAAACCGCCGAAAACACAACAATCCTTTACGGTGGAAGTTGTAATGCAAAAAATGCCGAAGAGCTTTTTGCAAATCCCGATGTTGACGGCGGTCTTATCGGAGGAGCTTCGCTCATAGCCGAAGATTTCATTAAGATTGTCAATAGTTTTTAACAAAGTTTTGTAATGGATTATATTAAAGTTGCTTTTCCGAAACCCGCTGACGACGTAAAGGAAGAAATTCTTATTGCGTTGTTGGCGGATGCCGGCTTCGAGAGTTTTGAATCGGAAGGGGATAAAGTTTCGGCTTATATACCCGCAAAAGATTTTAAAAAAGATCTCTTGCCTCCGGGTTTCGGTAATCCCGAAATAGAACTAATAAAAGACAGAAACTGGAATGAGGTTTGGGAAAGTAACTATAATCCTGTTTTGATAGCCGGGAAAGTGTTTATCAGAGCACCTTTTCACGAAAAAAACGATGATGCGGAATTCGACATTGTCATAAACCCCAAAATGGCTTTCGGAACAGCCCACCACGAGACCACCGCTTTGATGATTGAATATTTGTTGGATAAAGGAAATGATATAAAAGGTAAAACGGTATTGGACATGGGTGCCGGTACCGGAGTTTTGGCAATTTTAAGCTCAATGCTGGGAGCGGAAAAAGTTGATGCCGTTGACAACGACAGCCGGGCCGTGGATAGTTCCATTGAAAACGCCGCTGTAAATAAATGTTCGAATATAGATGTTAAACAAGGCGACGCATCAATTCTTCCCGCTAAAAAAATATACGACTTGATATTAGCCAACATAAATAAAAACATACTGCTTTCGGATATGGAAGCTTATGCAAAGTCGTTGAAAAAAGGCGGTGAGATAATATTCAGCGGGTTTTATGAAAACGACCTTGAAGATATTAAGAAAAAAGCCGCAACTTTGGGATTGAAATTTGTTGACAATAAAACTAAAAACAGTTGGGTTGCGGCAAAGTTTAAAAGTTATTGATATAAACACTAAATATGAGATTTATTACACGTCATTTTTTTTTATTTGTTTTTTTAATTTTACCGGGCGTTTCTTCCCTGTTTTCGCAATCCTTGTCAAAACAGGATGCAGCCAAGATGCCTCCCGAAGTCTTCTTTAATAAAATTACGGAACAACTTACAGCGGGTGTATCCAAGTCAACAAAAAAAGAAATTGAAAAAACCATCGGTCTGCTTTATGCCGAATGGTTTGATGCAGGCGTGTCAAAATATCAAAAAGATGCTATAATAAACCTTTCGCTAAAGATAAACGATAAATTTTCAAGTCCCGACAGAAGACTTTTGGAATATTTCCATTTACTTGATCTGATGTGGGACGACGGAATCAATCCTTTTAACTTTCTGAAATGGCATGAGTATGCAAACTCATTGCTCGATAACAACTCTACGGTTATCAAGTATAACGACTTTATAAAATATTCAAAAGGTTTTTTTAAAAAAGGTGCTATAAGTGAGGTAAATAAAACTTACTCCTGGTATTACAGAGGTACCGATTATTCCTTTTATTACGATACCTCATTCAAAATAAAGTTCAAAAAAATCAATCTTGTTTGCCGCTCTAAAAAAGACAGCTCGGTAATTAACAACACCCGAGGAACTTTTGATTATAATACCAAAACATGGAGTGGTGACTGGGGAACTTTAAGATGGGACAGGTTCGGGAAGAATACCGGCGACAGTTCATATGCGGTTTTTGATAAATACAACCTGAATTTAAAACAAAACGTCATAACCATTGATTCCGCAAGACTATATTACAAACGTTTTTTCGATTATCCTTTGTTGGGGCTTTTAAAAGACAGGGTTTCGGCAAGTCCGCCACACGCAAATACACCGTATCCGTTTTTTAAGATATATCAAAAATCCTTTGACCTGAGTAAAGTATATTCGGTTTTCAAACTCGACAGTAAACTAGAGTTAAGGGGTCTTAACTTGTACGCCATAGGAGAAAACGGTAAAAAACCTGTTGCCAGAATTTATAAAAACGACTCCATTTATGCGGTGATAAAATCGGATATTTTCGTGCTTTACAGAAATAAAGTGGAATCGCCCAATGTGGAGTTCAGTTTTCATTTTGCCAAAGATTCCATTTACCATCCTAATTTAAGATTCATGTATTTATCCCGTAAAAACGTGGTTATTTTGTTCGGGTTAAACACTAAAACCAACGAGATAATACCTTTTTCCGATTCTTATCATAAAATGGATTTATATGTTCCCGTTTTTTATTGGGACCTCGATAAAGATTACGTCGATTTTCAAAAGTTCAAACAACTCAGCGAAGGGTATAAAGCTTCATTCGAATCGTTTAACTATTTTTCATTGGCCGAATATTACAGTCTGCAGGTTACCGACCAAAGAAATCCTCTGTATTTAATACGTGATTATCTGAAAAAATATGACGTATATGACAGTATTATCGATTTAGAAACATTTTCGAGATTTTTAAGAAAACCCCGGTGGGAAGTGGCGGCATTTTTGACCGATTTGTCAACAAAAGGATTTGTATTATATAACCCTACAACAAAAACGGCTAAAATAGGAAACAAACTTTTTCATTATATCAGGGCAAAACAAAAGCTTGCCGATTACGATGCAATGAATGTTACTTCAAAAGTTAAAAAGGGCCCCAATGCAAAATTCAATTTCAAAGATTACAGCATCAACATTTACGGAATACCCCAATTAACATTAAGTGATTCACAAGCCGTTTATCTTTATCCCAAAAAACACACCATTGCTGTAACAAAAAACCGCGACTTCAATTTTGACGGCTCCATACAGGTAGGGTTGCTTAACTTTTATGTTAAAAACACAAACTTTGTTTACGACAGTTTTATGCTGCACATGAATTACATAGATTCAATGGCATTTTACACGTTGGAACGCGACACCACAAAAGCCAACGGCTATCGTTTAAACAAAGTTAAAAATACCATTACGGGGATGGTTGGCGACCTTTACATCGATGAACCCGGAAACAAATCCGGAACATTCAGAATACCTAAATATCCGATTTTCGCGAATAAGGGTATAGGCTATGTTAATTTTGACAGCTCATACGGCGAAGACAGCACTTTACAGAAAAAAATATATTATCAGGTTGACCCTTTTGTTTTCGATAGCGTATCACACTTTATTACCAACGGGATTTCATTTAACGGCACCCTTGCAGCCGAAGGGGTAATAGATAATGAAATTAAAGAACCTCTTACAATTATGCCCGACAATACTTTGGGGTTCGTTCATAATATCCCCGATACGGGTTATTCGGTTTACGGACATAAAGGGAGAATTTTCGGGAAAATAAGTGTCGATAATAATAACTTGATAGGTTACGGTAAGTTGGATTTGCCAACTTTGACATTGACATCCGACAGCTTGCTTTTTAAACCCGATTCCCTGTCGGGAATAGCATACAATTTCGCCGTAAAAACAGATAACGGATTTGATTTCCCCGTTGCCAACGGTGATTCGTTAAAAGCCGTATGGCTGACAAAAGACACTAACCTGGTGAAAATTTCCACTTTGGATTCCCTTAAACTTATTAATGTTTTCGGCAATTCGAAATTATACGGAACACTTCTTATATCGCCCGGAATAATGAAAGGATTCGGGACATTTAAAAATGATAAAGCGGATGTCAGTTCGAAAAACATGAGATTTACTTCCACCAGTGTATCAGCCGATTCCGCAGATTTTACGTTTTATGACGAAGAACATAAAAATAAAATTTTCGTTTCCAGAGGTTATAATGTCTTTGTTGATTTTGAAAAACAACGGGGTATATTCAAAAATCTTAACAAAAACGAAAACACTTTTATCGAATTTCCTTACAACAGATATGTCTCAACATTAAACAAGCTGGAATGGATAATGGATGAGAAAAAACTAATCTTAACTTCCGAAATAGACAGCTCCGTTTACAATAAATATATGTTTCTGCCCGAAAAAGATATCATCAACAAAAAATTTGACATAGGTGAATTCATAAGCGTTGATTCCGCACAGGATTCGTTAAGATTTTATGCAAAAAAAGGAATTTACGATTACGATAATTACACAATATCCGCAAAAGGAGTACGCTTTATAAATGTTGCCAACGGCGTGGTGTTTACTAATGACGGAAACGTAACGGTAAGGGGTAAAGCCGATATGGATTCGTTATTCAAAACCCGTATTATAGCCGACACCTCGACAAAATATCACACGTTTTACGATGCCGACATTAAAATTTTATCGAGAAATTATTTCTCGGGAAGCGGCTACATCGATTACATAGATATTAATAAACGTGCACAGCAAATTTATCTTTCCGAACTGGATGTAGATAGTTTAGGTAGAATTGAAGGTGAAGGTAAAGTTAACGAAGACGATTATTTCTTTTTAAATCCTTTGTATTTTTTCAAAGGTAATGTCAAGGTGTTTTCAAATAAAAAGAATTATAAATTCAAAGGTGCATTCAGAATTAACGAAGAATGTGTAAACACCGAGGACAATTGGGTAGCTTTTGAAAAATTTATCGACCCGGATAGTATTGTTTTTAAGATTGACGAAAACACAATAACACCCGACAGCCTCCCTGTCAGATTCGGGCTTGCTTATTCATATGTTAATCATAAGTTTTACCCCTTAATACTGCAACCGTTACAATATGAAAAAGACAATCTGTGCATAAACAGTTACGGAAGAATATTTTTCGATACGATTAACAATTCCATCCGTGTAGGACCCGAAAAAAGGTTAAAAGGTGATGTCGATGCAAAAGGCAACTATATAAAACTTGACGAGAAAAAATGTATAATGACGGGTGAAGGTCTTTTCGATTTCGGAACAAAATTCAATAAAATCAAGTTTTTGCCAGGTGGTAAGTTTAAACACCTATCCGTAATTGATTCCACATATTTTAACACGGCGTTTTTATTGGATTTTTATTTTGACGAAGATCTTTTGAAATCTTTTAGAGATACGCTGTTAACCGCAAAAGGTAAACCCGTTGATTTGGAAAAAGGTCCGATAAAAATATTGTTTAAAGAATTATCCGACAACGAAACCGCTACGCGATTATTGGTTGAATCGAGCTTGTACGGTAAAATGGAAAATGTTCCGAATTCAATAAAAAGTAAAATTATTTTCAGTGATGTAAACTTCAGGTGGGATGTTTACAGTAAATCGTACATTTCGGAAGGACCCATAGGGATTGGATATATAAACGATGTGTCCATAAATAAATATTTTGACGGAAATATTCAAATTCGCATAAGCAGAACGGGTGTCGAAATGAATATTTATTTAAAGCCTGCCGACGACAAATGGTATTTCTTTAGTTACAGCTACGGTATTATGCAAATATTATCATCAAACGAAGAGTTTAATACCATCTTAACGGAAATAAAAGAAAGTAAAAGGGTTCTTAATCCCGACGACGAGAATAAAAGGTATGAATATATAATCTCGACGGAAGAGAAAAAAGATGATTTCTTAAGAAGAATTGAAAGAATTAACAGAGTTAAAAATGGATTATAAAGGCGAAGGAACTTTTGATTTTGACAAACCGGTAAACAGGATAAATACCGCAAGCATCAAATGGGACAGAAGAAAACTTATTTTCGGCACCGGTGATGTGCTGCCGATGTGGGTTGCAGATATGGATTTCGAATCACCGGAATGTATCGTAGATGCCATAAAAAAGCGTGCCGCTCATCCTGTTTACGGATATTCGTTTATGACCGACGGATACTTCGACGCTTTTACAGGATGGGTAAAAAGAAGACACGGATGGGAAATAAATAAAGACTCGGTGTTGTTTTCGCCCGGAATAGTTACAGCAATTAATGCTGCAATATCGGCATTTTCACAACCCGGAGACGGGGTTATAGTTCAATCACCGGTCTATTTTCCTTTTTTCAATGCCATTAAAAACAACAACAGAAAACAGCTTAACAATCAACTTGTTTACTATGGTAATACTTACAAAATAGATTTTGACGATTTGGAACGCAAAGCCAGAGATGCCAAAGTTCTTTTATTGTCGAGTCCTCACAATCCCGTTAGCCGTTGTTGGACAAAAAAAGAGTTGGAAAAGATAGGAGATATTTGCTTACGAAATAATGTAATAATAGTTTCCGATGAAATTCACGGAGACCTTATTTTGCCGGGATATAAACATACTCCTACAGCTATGGTGTCGGAAGATATTGCAAATACAACCGTTACTTGCATGGCTCCCAGCAAGACTTTTAACGTAGCCGGATTTTTTACTTCGCAGATAGTCATTCAAAACGAAAAACTCCGTAAAAAATTTGAAAAGGCAATGGAGTCGTTCCACCTCGTCCATGGAAATATTTTCGGCACGGTTGCTTCCGAAGCGGGATACAAATGCGGAGACAAATGGCTCGACGAATTAATGATTTACATCGATAATAATTTCAAACTTGTTGATGAATTTTTAAAAAGCGAATTACCTCAAATTAAACTTACAAAACCCGAAGCAACATTTTTGGCTTGGCTTGATTTTTCGGGAACCGGATTAAAAGGTAAAGCCCTTAACGAGAAAATAATTAAAGAAGCCGGGTTAGGACTAAGTCCGGGTATCATTTTCGGTAAAGGAGGTGAGAATTTTATGAGGATGAATTTGGGAACGCAACGTTATAGAGTTGAAAAGGCTTTGGCGGGATTAAAAAAAGCATTCGGTTGAAACAAGTTTAAGGTTTATTTAACATGGAAAATACTTTTTTAGGTAACAACCTTGAGATTTCCCGTATAGTCCATGGTCATTGGCGGTTAGCGGAGTGGAACTTATCATCAAAACAACTTATTAACTTTATAAAAGAAATTTACGGGTTGGGGATAAATGCTTTCGACCATGCCGATATTTACGGTGGACATACGTGCGAAAAACTTTTCGGGAATGCCTTATCATTAGAGCCTTCATTCCGTCATAATATTAAAATAATAACAAAATGCGGAATTGTACGCGTTGATGATAAAAATACCGGTAAAGCCTGTAACAACTACGATTACAGCTTTGAACATATAGTATCGTCGGTGGAAAATTCTTTAAAAAATTTCGGTACCGATTATATAGATTTGTTATTGTTACACAGACCTTCACCTTTTACGGACCCTACGGAAATAGCCGAGGCTTTCGATCACCTTAAAACAAGCGGAAAAGTTTTGAATTTCGGTGTTTCCAACTTCAATCCGGGCCAGTTTGAAATGCTTGAATCCTATCTTAATTTTGACCTTGTTACGAATCAGGTTGAAATTTCACCCTTAAACATTGAACATTTCACAAACGGTAATATCGACTTTTTTCTGAAAAAAAGGATAAAACCCATGGCCTGGTCGCCGTTGGGAGGGGGAAAAATATTTAGACCTTCAAATTACAGAGAACACAATATATTAAGCGTTTTAAAAGACATTGCAAATGAACTTGACATTGAAAAAATTGAAACGGTTGCATATGCATGGCTTTTAAAACATCCAGTAAAAATTATACCCGTAACGGGCTCCGGTAATATCGAACGTATCAAAACCGCCGTAAAATCATTGGATATTAAAATGTCACTTGAGCAATGGTTTAGAATATACGTAGCAGCCAACGGTGAATTTTTACCTTAATTCACATTAAAGTTTAAATATATTTTTACTTATCCCGTGAAAGTTAATTGAGTTTGGTTCCGCACTTTTTACAGTAAACCGCATCATCATCGTGCTTGTCCCATAAACAATTAGGACAAACCTGTGTATTTTTTTGATACGACTTGGAACTTTTAAACGCCTCTGCGGAGATTATACCCGTGGGAACCGCAATAATGGAATAACCCACAATCATCAATATAGAAGCTAATGTCTGCCCCAATACCGTTTGCGGTGCAATATCCCCGTAACCAACCGTTGTAAGAGTTACTATTGCCCAATAAATGGATTTGGGAATGTTGGCGAATCCGTGTTCCGGTCCTTCTATCAAATACATTACCGAACCCATTAAAATCACTATCGCCACAAGAAATTCCAGGAAAACAATAATTTTACCCGCACTGTTTTTCAAAGCGGTTTTTAACACCTCACCGGCTTTAACATATCTTGCAAGTTTAAGAACCCTGAAAACACGCATCAAACGAAAAACCCTGATAATCGTCATAAAACCGGTTCCGGCAAAAAACAAAGCCAAATAAGTAGGCAAAACGGCTAAAAGGTCTATTACGCCGTAAAAACTTAAAATATATTTAAACGGTTTATCGATAATGTAAATTCTAGTAACATATTCTATTGTAAACAGTACGGTAAAAAACCATTCGGAATAATAGAAAAAAGCGGCATACCGGTTATGTAAACTTTCAACACTGTTAAGCATCACCATAGCGATACTTAATAATATGGCAAAAAGAAGAATGATATCGAAAGCTTTACCTGCCGGAGTATCAGCTTCAAATACAATCTCATATAACCTTTTCCTGAATCCTTTTTCTTTTGGCATAACGTTTATAATTTGGCAAACCCTTCAAAGACTCCCAAACCGAACAGGGCAAAATCGTATTTAACGGGGTCATTTTCATCAAATTTACGCAAATTACCCGTTAACTCTTCAACGGCTTTCCAATCGCTTTGTTTTCTTTGCAACAATCCCAGTTTGCGTGCCACATTTCCGGAATGCACATCCAAAGGACACATAAGTGCTGAAACGGGTATTTTTTTCCAAATACCGAAATCCACCCCGTTATTATCATTTCTTACCATCCACCTCAAAAACATGTTAATACGCTTTGCCGCCGAACCTTTTGCAGGGTTTGCAATATGCTTTTCCGACCTTTTCAGGTGAGGGGTTTCAAGCAAACGGTTCCGTAAATAAATTATAGATTCTTTTATTGTGCCGTATTTTGAAAAACCTTCATTAAAAACCTCTTCCAACCCACCGCTGTTCAAATATAAATCCCTTAATGCATATATAAAAAACAGCATGTCATCACCATTGCAAGTGCGGTAAACAAACTTCGAAAAGCCGCCCAACTCTTTTTCGGAAGCTCCGGTTATGAAACCGAAAGGTTCATATTCCATAAGCTCCAACATAAAATCCGCGCTTTTCAAAATTGCCTTTCTGTTACCCCACGATATTATGGAAACCAGAAATCCTGCAATCTCTATATCTTCTTTTTCGGTAAACTTGTGAGGAATACTCACGGGATCGGTTTTGATAAAAGAGATGTCGTTATATTGATTATACTTATTATCAAGAAAATTCTTTAAGTCGTTCATTTAAACATATTTAAGTTCTATGCAATTCTTTATTTGTAATTATTCTAAATAAAGCATTATATTTGTAACAAATTAAAACCATTAATTATGAAAAAACAAGGTGTTATTTTTATTGCAATTTTATTCATGTCCGTAACATTATTGAGTTTTAAATATACGCGTAAATTTGTTAATGATGCAACACCTCAACATAAAGGCCTTAACATTCCGGAAAACGTAAAAGTTATTATCGATAACAAATGTTACGACTGCCACAACAACAAATCAAAAAGTAAAAAGGCCAAAACAAAGTTGAATTTTGACAAATTACCTTCGTTGAAAACTCATAAATTGATTGGAAAACTCGATAACATTTCGGAAGTGGTAACCGAAGGTGATATGCCTCCGGAAAAAGCCGTTAAAAAGTATCCACAACTAAAATTGACAAAAAAAGAGGTAACCACATTGAAAAATTGGGCTGACAATTATATAAAAGAGCTTTCGGGAGAATAATTGTTTCGATCAATAAAATATCCAGTGCCAAACGGCTCCGTCTTCTTTGTTAATTTCAAGAGCGGGAAACGGCAGTTTTATAAAACTCATCAGTTTAAAAACGGTTCCCAACACTTTTGAATCGGTTTTTATCTTAGTCCAGTCAACATCCATCGACAGGTAATATTGCCGTACACGTTCGTAATGAGGTAATGGTTCACCGTTACATTCGGAAGGATTAGCTTTAGCACCGAGCATTCCTTTTGCTCCGTAACCGACGGCAACATTTATCCATTTGGGAAATTTGGAATCTTTTCTTAAAAACGAACCTATATTGGCACTTAACCAGTAAGTTTGACTGTTATAATCCTTAATTAATCTTTCAAGGTGGTTTTCCCCCAGTTTTGAAGGGCAATACGGAGCATACATATCGGAAGGAAAATAGGAAAATTTAAGTCTGAAACGTTGTTCTTTCCAGGTGAGTTGTTGTGAAAGAAAAAGTGCCGCACCGCCGGTATTTGCCAGCAAGTCTCCCCAAGATGCCCCCCACCCTTCCGAAAAACCGTCGAAAACCTCAATTGTCGCCAAAAAACCCCATCCGGCAAGCGTTCCGTATATTGCGGATTTGTTATTGTTTAATCCCGACCATCTTAAAATATGATACATATATTCACTGGCTACACTAACCGTTCCGGCATGTCCTATCTTATCCATTTGTAACCAGTTTTCGTTGTCGTTTATCCAGTGGAAAGAGGTTTGCGGATAATCGCTGTACCAAATAAAATACAACCCTGTCATAGCTCCTACATAAGCAGTACTTATAATTCCGATAGTAACGGGTAACCGTTTTTTATTTACCGCAGTGCTATTGGAAATCGTATCTTGCCCTTTGGATGTACTGAAAACAAACAGGAATACGAGTATAAATAAAAATTGTAAAATTCTTTTCATTACCTGAAGTTTTTAAGAATACCGTAAATTATTTCGGTTTTTTCCTTTAAAATTTCTTCGTTTTCGGCTTCCGCAAGAAATCGCAAATAGGGTTCGGTATTTGAAGGTCTTATGTTGAACCACCATTTTTCAAATTCCAAACGGTAACCGTCAAAATCGTAAAACTTAACGGGAGGTTCGTGTTTAAAAAAATAATCCTTTACGGCATCCATCGCCTCCTGCTTTTGTTCAATTTTAAAATTGACTTCTCCGGTGTTGGCATAAGTTGAAACTTCGGAAATCAATTCTGAAAATGTCAATCCTTCTTTTTTGAATTTATCGATAATATTCAAAAATAAAACGGAGGCAAGTATGCCGCTATCAGAATAGTAAAAATCCCTGAAATAATAATGACCTGCCAGTTCCCCCCCGAAAACGCCGTCTATTTCGCGTAATTTGGTTGCTCCGTAAGCACGTCCCACACGCCATATTACAACTTCGGTATCCCAATGTTTTTTTATGTATTCTCCTACCGCTTTGGATGTCCTGATATCATGAACAACGGCACCTTTTTCCTTTTTTTCATCATAAAAATAATGACCCAACAATGCTATCATAAGATCGGGGGAAACAAAATTTCCTTTTTCGTCGATAAACATTACCCTGTCGGCATCGCCGTCATAAATAATTCCCATATCCGATCCGTTTTTAACAACGGCTTCTTGTATTTGTTTAATATTTTCGGGCTCCAAAGGATTGGGTTCGTGAGCGGGGAAAGTTCCGTCTGCAATACAGTTAATATAATCAAACTTTTCACCGAAAAGCTCTTTTACGAACAATGTTGACATCCCGTTCGAACAGTCTATCGTAACTTTAAAGTCATTATAATTTTTTACATAACCCGACAAAAATTCTAAATATTCCTTGTGAAAATCAAACTTTCTTATTGCACCTTTCCTTTCAACGGGAACCACTTTTTCATTTTCGACAAGTCTTTCAACTTCATTAAGTCCTTTATCGTAACCTACAGGCAAAACGTCTTTAGCCGAAACTTTCAATCCGTTGTATTCTTTGGGGTTATGCGATGCCGTTATCATCACCGAAGCTTCGAACCCGTATTTTCCGGTTCCCCAATAAATCATAGGTGTTGTGGTAAGACCGGCATCGGCGACATTAACGCCTGCATCCGTCAATCCTTTGGCCAATGCATCAAACATACTGTCCGATGACAGCCTCACATCCCTGCCTATAAGGTACTCTTTTGCAGGCAAAACCGCCGGCAGGAAAAAACCTATTTTATAAACAATTTCTTCCGTCAAATCTTTTCCGAAAACTCCTCTTATATCGTATGCTTTAAATGCTTTCATAATAAATGTTCTATTTAAAATTTATCCGCTTTTACTTTTTTATGTTCCTTTCGTCAAGTGCTTTTTGGTATTTACGTGCGTTTATTTGGTGCTGCTTGTTTGTTTTGGCAAAAACATGATAACCCGAAAAATCGTCTTTGGCACAGAAATAAAAATAACCCGATTTATCATAATTCAATACCGCATCAATGGAAGCAATGGAAGGGATACAGATAGGACCCGGAGGCAACCCCAGATACTTGTAGGTATTGTATGGCGAATCAATGGTTTTGTATTTATTAAGAACCCTTTTAACGGAAAAATCTCCCAATGCATAAACTAATGTAGGGTCGGCCTGAAGTCTCCAACTATGTTTTAATCTGTTGATGTAAACTCCGGCAATTTTCGGCTTTTCATCGTCTTTATTGGTTTCCTTTTCAACAATGGATGCCAAAGTAACAACCTCTTCCCGTGACATTCCAAGGTTTTTAGCTTTTTTATCCCTTTCCGTATTCCAGAACTTTTGATATTCTTTATACATCCTTTTTATAAAAGAATCGGCATCGGTATTCCACCAAAACTCGTAGGTGTTAGGTATGAAAATAGTACTTGCATATTCAGGTTTGACACCCATCTTAGCCAAATACGCCGAATCGGTCAAAAGTTTGACTATTGAAGCCGAATCGGCCTCTATTTGTTTTCCGACCCTTCCCGCAAGTTGGTAAATATCGCGTACATTATTAAAAATCACTTTAACGGGCACCTGTTCACCGGCTCTCAGCATATTCACCAACTCCAGGTTTGTCATGCCGTTTTTAATAATATACCTTCCGGGTTTTACGTTTTCATCAAGATGTTTTTTACGGGCAAGCCATTCAAAATTTTTACGGTGGATTATCAGACCGTTTTTATAAAGAATCTTCTTTAATCCTTCATAACCGGTTCCGGTAGGAACGTAAACCGAAACAGGCTTGCCGTCGGCGGTCCAGGTGTTAATACCGTTAATAATATTATAAAGGTAATACCCTGCCGCAGAAGCAATAATTAAAAATATTAAAAGAAAAATAAAAATGAATTTTCTCCATTTTGATTTTTTCTTTACTCTTCCCGTTCCGTATTTTGAATGATAATAAGCCATATTATTTTATTTAAAATATAATCCGTAAGCTATTTATTCAATTCCAAATCGAAAAACCGTTGTATGAGAATAGATATCTCCCGGAGTTAAGAGAGTTGACGGGAATTCGGGTCTGTTGGCAGCATCGGGCAAAAGCTGTGTTTCCAAACAAAAAGCGCCGTGGTTAGGATACTCTTTTCCTCCTTTCCCTTTTATGTTTTCCAGATAATTCCCCGTATAAAGTTGAACGGACGGATATGTTGTATAAACTTCCATCATTCTTCCGCTGCCGGGTTCAACAACCTTTGCTGCGAAAGACATTTCATTATCGGGTTTGTCAAAAACATAACAATGATCGTAACCTACCCCTGTTTCCTTTATTCTGTCGCCGATAGCGTGCATTGTTGTAAAATCGAACGGAGTGCCTTTAATGTCAAGATATTTACCTGTCGGCAAAATATTTTCATCCGTTTCTATGATTTTTCCGGCATTTATAAGCAGTTGATGGTCGTAAATCTTTTCTTTTTCCGAAAAGTTAAAATAAGAATGATTGGTGAGGTTTACATGTGTGGGTTTATCCGTTTCGGCAAAATACTCTATTATAAGCTCGTTATAATCTGTAAGACGGTAAATAACCCTGGTTTTAAGATTTCCCGGAAAACCTTCTTCGCCGTCCGGCGAAAGATAATTAAGTTCGACACCCTGCTCTCCATCTATAGCATAAGGTTCCGCATCCCAAACTTTTTTATCAAATCCTTCAATACCTCCGTGTAATGCAAATTTATCAAATTTGGTGTTAATTTTATATGTTTTTCCGTCGATGGTGAATTTTGCCCCCGAAATACGGTTTGCCACCCTGCCGATTACAGCCCCGAAATAAGGTGGATTTTCAAGATAGGATTCAAAATCATCAAAACCTGAAACCATATCTTTTTTAACTCCGTTTTTGTCGGGAACAATCAAATTCTTAATTATTCCGCCATAATTTAAAACGGTAACTTCAATGCCGTTCTTATTCTTTAAAGTGAATTCCTTAACTTTTTTACCGTCAGGCATCACATATATTTCTTTCTCCATTAACAACTTTGTTTAGATTCTAATTAACAACACACAAAAGTACACTAAAAATTATGCAAAAAATTGATGAATATCAAAAGCTTTAAGTAAAACAAAGGTTTTTATCTTAATTTGCTTTTTATAGTTGATTTGAAAATTTCATCTTTTAAATTTTTCCGGTTATTATTCTTTTATTATTCTTTTTACAAAACGGTTGCCGTTTACATCCGATTTTATAAAGTAAACACCTTTTTGCAATGCCGAGATATTAATTTTATTTTTTGAAATTCTTTTCCATCCGGCGATTTCCTTTCCGTAAATATCATAGATTTTAACGTTATCAATATTATCCGTGATATTTATAATGTTTTTTGCAGGATTGGGAAATATCTTTGTTGACAACGAATGTTCGGTAACAGAGGTAAAAACAAAATATATTTCATTTGACGGTTCCGAGGAACATCCGTTTTCGTCAGTCTCTATTGCATAATAATAATCGGTATGGTCGGGGTAATAAACTTGACCGGTGGCACCGTCAATAGCACCCTGTGAATCATACCACTGATTACCTGTATTATAATTCGAAACAAGTTTATCACCTTCCTGCGTTATTACCGGAGCATCAGGGGCTTCATTTACCGTTACTGTTACGGTTGCTATAGCCGTGCTATTACCGTCAGAAACCGTAACGGTATAGGTTGTTGTAACATCCGGAGTGGCAACAGGGTTAGGAATATCACTTTGGTCAAGACTTTCGGAAGGTGTCCATTGATATGTATAGTTTCCCGTACCTCCGGTTACCAGCGCATACAGTTGAGAGCTGCCGCCTTGACAAATTTCACCGGGGTCGGCCGTTGCATTAACGGACAAAGGCTGGGCATTAGCCACGGGCGGAAATTTTATATAATCAACCCATGCACAGTCGTCACCTCCCGTTACATACGTGTCCTTAACATAAATCCATTTAAAAGTATGACTACCGGGTTCCACGGGAAATGTCTCCAACGTCCAATCCTGTTCCCCCGACCATTCATCAATCATATTACCGTCAATGTAAAATTCGAGGAAGTCGTAGTTGGCTTCACTGGAAACTTTCTTGTAAAAAGAAATTTCGCCGTTGGATAACACGTCCACAGATATTTCCAAACCTGTTTCCGACGAATTGGGAATATTTCCCGATTTTGCACAATAGTTTCCTTCGTAAGGATTTTCGTTAACCACATTCCAGTCGGCATCCCCCGAAAACTCCCAATTGAACTGTGAAAAGTCTCCCGATTCAAAATTTTCTATCAATAATCCAACGGGGAAATCCATATCAAAATCATAAGAATATGTTCCGCCGTTGGAATTACAGTTAACATTAAAAGTTCCGTCAATAACATGACTTACAGGGGTATCGTAGGCAACCGAAAGAGTTATTGTGCCCGTTGCTTCCTCGCCACTGTCTATGGAACTTATCTGGAAGCTACCGTTATCAATAGTTACGTAAGGGTCATCCGTAGAATAAATACCTTCAACATCCGTAACCTCGAAAGCTCCTTTGTTCTTCAAGGTTATATTAATATCAACCGTTTCGCCTACATCTATGGAGCCGTTGTTGTTTCCCGACGAGTCGTCAATTTCAATTGTTCCCAACTTGATATCTTGTGCCACAACTGCAAGTCCTTTTATACAGAAATTACCGGTGTGTTGATACCCCGAAGGGTCGTTATAATCATATAAATCTTTCCAATTACCGTTTTCCTTGTAATAACTTTCACCCGGAGAAGCTGTGGATTTTACCACCGTTCTGTAATGGGCACCAAGAAGAACCGGGACATCCGAAGTCCTGTCATAGGGCATACCACCGTCCGACAAGTAAAGATAAATATAAAAATCATCATCCTTTTCAACCTGAACGGGCGTATTCAAAGTTATTGTTTGAAAACTTTTGTAATCGACATGACCTGTAACGGAAGCAAGTTCGTTTTGCAATTCACCGTTTGTAAAGTCATCATAAATTTTTACGGTATAATCAACGTCATTTTGAGGTACAAAAAAACTTACCGCACTTATAATATCGTTTGAAGTTGCAGTAAAAGCATTAAAAGCTTCGGTTGTATTGGGTTTAGTATCTCTCCATCCGTGATAATCGTGATAATAAACCTTACTGTAATTAAATCTTTTAACATTTGAAAACGATACCGCACCCATATCGGGTTCGCGGCATGCCCATTTATCATAATATGAAATCCAAAAATAACCGCTGAAACCCCAGCCCGTTCCCCAGCTGTTTTTAACAAGCCATGCTCCAGGTAAAGGAGCTTGGGTAACTTTATTGTCGTCCCACCCTATAATGGCAACCGAATGGTTGGGAAGCTCATTGCTTGAGGGTGGTTGATAATGAATATATCCGCTTATAAACGAGGCGTCATAACACATACATGTTGCCATAACACCGTTTTGCATTATCTTTTGTTTTATAAGATTTATACCGTTAAGATTATTATCCATGGTAAACCATTCCACGGTTTCGGGGTAATAAATGTGATATGAGTCTCTATATCTGTCGGGAGGTGTATTGTAGGACTGCCCGTCAATATCTCTTACGGCACCTTCGCCTCTTGACAAATAAGCCGTTGCCACTCTGTAATCGCCCCCCATATGTACTTCCAAACCGTTTCCGGTGGGAGGAACTAGGTCTTGATTATATTCTTGATTAAAGCCGTTCCACCAGTCTAAATGGTATTCCGCAAGATTGGGTTCGCCCGTTTCGTCATTTGCAGCCCATTCGCCTGTCATTAACAGGTTTCCTTCTATTGCCGCCATTGTTCCGTGTGTCCAGCATGTTCCGCCTTGCTGACTTTTTACCGATGTTACGTAATTGTGTCCGTTGTAATTTCTCAAATCGAATGTTTCGGGAAGTTGGGCAAATGCCGTATATGATACGAAAAGAGACAAGATAATAAGTAAAATGTTTTTCATGATTGCCGGGGTTTGTTTTTTAAAGATTATACTGATGTAAATATATAAATTGAATTGCATTAATAAAACATTTTTAGCCGGTATGTTTATAATTTATAAAGGGTAAAAAAACCGGATAAGGCAAAATTCAGAATCAGGAAATTTGAAACAACAAAAAAGGCTGCCCTTTTTCCAAGAACAGCCTTAAATTATATTATCGTTGTTGTTATTTGTCGAGTTTTGTTTGTGCTCTTGCAATATATCTGTCAATATCTCTTGCTTCCCTGCTTTTGGGATATTTTTCTTTAATAATCGTGTAATTATCAAGTGCTTTATTGTAATCACCCATAAGTTCAAGTGTTTCGGCAGCTTTAAAATAAAATAGCGGTGACGAGAATTCATTATCCCTGATTTTTGCAGCTTCCAAATAATAATCCACAGCTTTTGCTTTATCGCCTTTTTCAAGATAAGCATCACCTAAAGCGCCTTTTGCCATTGCTATGATAATTTTATCGTCGGCATTAAACTTTTTAAGATAATCTATGGCTTTATCAAAATCACCTTTTTTAAGGAAACAAACACCGGCGTAGTAGTTTGCCAGGTTACCCGGTTTTGTATTGCTGTACTCATCCGCAATATCGACAAAACCCAGATGATTGCCGTCACCAAACAAAGCTTTGTCGCATGAATCGGCTTGAAAAAACTGCTGGGCATAGAATATTTGATTTTCCGCTTCTTGTGTTTTAGGTTCAACTATATATTTTTTATATCCGAAAATTCCTAAAACAATTAAAATTACCACTAAAACAACTATGGAGATAGTTTTTTGGTTTTCAAGAAGAAACGTCTCTGTTCTAGTTAAAGTTTCTTCAATATTTTCCAACTTTTTTTCTGTCTTTTTTTCTTGTTCTCTTTTATTAGCCATACCTTAACATTTTGAGCTGCAAAAGTAATTTATTATTCTTAATATCAAATAATTTATATTGAATTTTTTGTTTTTGACATACCGTGCCTTGATTATCGCTTTTTTAATTATGTTTTTGAATTATAACCCGTTAAACGGATTTTTATTTTTTTAATTCAAAGGTAACTTTTCATTGTATTTTTGATTTCTTTTGCACGATTTATGAAACAAACAATTTTGATGAGGTATTTGGTTGTCATATTATTAATAATATTTTTTATTCCAATTTCCTGTTCACAAGTCTCAAAAACAAAAAAAATTTTGACCATACAAATACCGGACAGTGATGAGTTTTATCCAAGTTGGTCCGACGACGGTACAGAAATAGTTTTTCAAAGCGATAAATACGGCAATTGGGATTTGTTTATGTATGATGTTGAAAAAGATTCGGTTTTAAGACTTACCAGTGATGCTACTGATGAACAACATCCTGTTTTTATACCCGGTAAAAATCATCTGATAGCTTTTGACCAAAGAACAGGTGATACATACAAATTAAAGGTTCTCAACCTCAAAGAAAATTCGACGCACGACCTCATTACTACGAGGTATGTTAACGGTATGGAACCTTCATTTCCACCATCGGCGAAACTGGTAACATTCAAAGGTTTCGACAAAACAACAAATCAATATCAGGTTTGCAGCTATGATTTTATTTACGACAACTTGAATGTTTTAACACACTCAAAAAACGAACGTATATTTTCTCCTGAATTTTCACCCGATGGGAAGACAATTGTTTACGGTGCAAAAGAAAAAAAGTATCCCTACCTTGAAAAATTAAAACTAATTACCTGGTACGGTGACACCTTAAACACCATTGACAGCTTGGATGCCGGTAATTTTTGCTGGTCGTCGTCCTGCTACAGGATTATAGGTTTTAAATATTCCCCGGCAGGTTCTAAAACCTTGGTTTCCATAAGAAAAGACGGTAGTGTTCCCGTTGTTTTAAACGACAACGGGATATTAAAATCGACACCCTCCGTTTCACCGGTAAACAATAAAATAGTGTTATCCGAAAAAATAAACAACGATTACGACTTGGTAATATTCAAAATAACGGAATAAACCGTCAGTTCTTAATAAGTTTAAAAACTTTGCTGTTATTTTTACCGCTTACCTTTAAAAGATATCCGCCCTTTTTCAAAAACCGCAAATCAATACGAGTGTTGTTTTTATTAATTTTTCTTGACATCAACAGTTTTCCGGAAAAATCAAAAACAGACACTGACACTTTATCGGTTTTTCCGTTACTTTCATTTAAACCGATATTCAAAAAGTCTTTAACGGGATTGGGGTAAGCTTTTAAAACAAACGAATCTCCGGCAATATCGTTAACGGACAAGATGGTATCCACCACTATATAATTCTCCACTGTTTTGGTGTCGGAGCCAAATTGATTTGAAGCCGTTAAAGTTACGTCAAAACTACCGGTCGAATCGTATTTAACAACCGGATTTTGTTCGTTGGATGTTGCGGGTATCCCTCCTTCAAAGATCCATTCCCACGCGGTTGGTTCATTTTCTGAAATATCCGTAAAGTGAACCATATCACCAATATGTATGTTAGTAACGTCAGCAGTAAAATCGGCAATAGGCGGTTGTGTGTTTACGTCGAACTCGACAACGGTAATGTGGTCGGGACCGGGCATGGAAACAACGGCGGTGTTAGTAGCATTACAAAAATCGAAAAATGTCGGCGATGCGGGCATTTCAACAACTTCGTCCAAATCTTTTATCAAATAATTATTATCGTTATTTAATACCAATACCACGGGTTTACCCAGATCGTCATAACGTATCTGAACAGGATAACCGTATGAGGCATAATTATCTACCGAAGTTATATTACCGTTTTGAGAGTCGATATTTATAACTTTCTTCGAGTCAGCCAACGTTATTCCGAATTTACGTGTTACAGGATTGTAAGCAACCCTTAAAGGAGTTTCGCCGTAACAAGGATATGTTCCCAAAACTTCGGATGAATATCCTGCAACATGAATTACCGAAAAATTATCGGAATTAAGGTTTGTTACCACAGCCGTGTCACCCGTTGTGTTAAAAGCTATTTGCAACGGGAAAGTGCCTACAGGTAAGTTTGCCACCACTTCTTTAAGCTGAGTGTCTATAACTTGTACTTTATCGTTAAAACTTGCGGCCACAAGCAGATATTGACCCGTAGGCGATATTTTGACGCCGCTTTTGACTCCTTTTGCATAAAAACTTATTCCGATAACGCCCACCTGAATTGTTTTAACAAGGAAACTGTTCTCGCCGTCAAGTTTTACGATTGAAACCGAATTACTTTTTAGATTTCCGATATATGCATATTGATTATCGGGGCTTATTTGTACCATCATAGGACGTTGAGCCGTAGTTACTTCTTTTACTAAAGTATTTGTTGTTAAATCGATAATTTTAATGGTATTGCTATCATAACCTCCTACAACAGCCCAATGCGAGTCGGGCGAAATAGCCACATCCCAACTATCTTCACCCATATCCAAAATTGTATCCACACTATATGATTGCATATCAATAATAGAGATGTTATTGGAAATATTATTAACCGACACGGCTTTTGTTCCGTCAGGAGAAATAGCTATTCTGTAGGGTGTATCACCTTCGGGAGGATAACCCGTTAAATTTTTCCCCTTATAATTTATATCGGAAGGGTCGGTACAATCGTAAAAATATATTCCTTCATATCTCACGGGGCTACATCCTGCAACTTTAAAGCCTACGGGAGAAACCGCACCTAATGATTGACTGTGACCCCACGAATTACCTACAAAACTCTCACTTTGAAAATCAAATATCGAAAATCTGTATTGACCGTGTACGGCATAATGGTGATCGGGGGAAGTTCCCAGCCAGAACGGTGTGTAATTTGTTCCGTAAACCGAAAAATCGGAAGTCTCGAACCTCACCAAAGCCGACCTGTTATTATCTATCCCTATGTATGCTTTTGTTCCGTCCTCATTTACAGCCACCCCTTGCGTCATAAGTTGATAACCTGGCATATCCACCTCACCGTCTATCTGAAAAGTATTATTATCAATACGGTAAATTTTCAACTCTTGGGTGTTGTAATTATAACTTAAAGCAACGGTTTTCGCCCCGTCACCGGATAAGCCTACGGTTAAACAACTTGTAATGTCAAACGAATGATCAATGTTTCCGGTAACCGTGTTCATATAAAAAACAGAGTCATCATAGTTACCATACACTAAATAATTTCCGTCATGGGTAATTGAAAAACTTGAAAATTCAAATGATATTCTCCCACCGGTAACCGTATATGTATATGACATCAATTGCACCGGAAAATCCGGAAAAGTATTTACTAGCTCCAATGTTTGCAAATCGATTTTAAAAAGTTTGTCCGTTACATCGGCTGCCACATAAGCATAATTTCCATCGGGAGATATTTTAACAACTACCGGTTGACTTCCGTCGTCAAACGAAAACTCTTTAACCACGGAATAATTTGACAAATCTATTATATATATGTTTCCGCTTAAACTCCCCACAACAATATAATTATCGGTAACACCTATCCCGGCAAGGTAACCTTCCATACCATCTATCAAATGTTCAACCTGCATTGTTTCAAAATTGAAAACCGAAATGTTATTGGTTTGACCGTTTACAACAAAAAGCTTATTTCCGTCGGTTGAAAATGCCTCCCCGGTAATATAATCTCCTTCGGGATCAATACCCGGATTAACATCGGTAACGGTATTCCTTAAAAAAGTACCGGGATTAACTACATCAAAAAGTGTTTTTCCTTTTTCCACCCTGACCTTAACGGGGTTAATATCACCGTTAAAATCCGACTTGATGTTTTTTTGCGGAAAAACCAAAGTAGATGAAATAAACAAAATAGCTGCAATAAAATAAAAACGTTTCATAATGTTATTTAAGTTGGTTTAAGATAAAAAATCACATTAACTCCTTAATTTCAAATAAGGTAAAGATAGGTAATTTGTTGCAAAATCAAACACCGGATTAAGCCGTATGAAACATAATCTATTCAATAACTGACATGGTTATTCGACATCCATTTTGTCTAACACTCTTATTATCTGCTTATTTGACTTTTCCCCGCTTTGTAATTATTAGTGATTTTATAAAAATTCATGAAATTGTAAAGATCGGAAAAACTTATCTTGATATTAATATTTTTCGTGTTTCAAAATATTTACCTCCAACTCTTACATTTATAAAATAAGAACCGTCAGGAATATTTGACGTGTTAAAATTTAATTTATAATCCCCTCGCCGTTTTTCTTCATTAACCAAAGTGATTATATTTTTTCCGTTAACATCATAAATATTTACAGTTACCAAATCGTTAACCGGCACATGATAATTAACAGTTGCATTTGTTTTTACCGGATTCGGATAAATGCTTTTTAACAACCGAGCATTATTATCGTGATACAACTTTACAGAACTTAAAGACCCGTTATTATCCGTTTTTAACAAATACAAAAAATCGGCACCAAGCATTTCAACTTGACCGCAAACAATAAATCCTCCATCTGTTGATTGCCTTACGGAATATCCGTTTGTTTTAATATCTCCATCGTATCCGAAAGTTTTTGTCCAAAGCGTATCACCGTTAACATCCGTTTTAATTAAATAAACATTTACCAAACCTTCACCGAAGCTCCATGTATTACCTGCAATAACAAATTCACCGTTACCGGTTTGACATATAGAGTTTCCTTCATCTATTTTTTCCCCTCCAAAGGTTTTTGTCCAAAGTTTATTACCTTGGCTATCGGTTTTTATTAAAAATACATCGGTATTACTGACAGTATCGGTTGTTCCTGTAATAATGTACCCCTGATCTTGTGTTTGTTGTATTGAATTTGCCATGCCCGTACCACTAAATGTTTTTGCCCATAACGAATCTCCCGTAGAATTTAATTTCATTAACAAAGCATCCCATCTGTTATCCGTATAATTAAAATGCCCTCCGCAAATAACAAGACCTCCGTCATATGTTTTTTTAATGTCATGTGCCACCCCGTAATATTCTTTTGTCCATAAAGAGTCACCGTTAGCACCTACTTTAACTATAAATATATTTTTCCCATAAACACTATATTCTCTACCCAGAATAACATAATCACCGTTACCGGTTTCAACAACACTTTTTGCGGCAACTTCACTATTAGTATAATCCGGCAGGAATGTTTTTGTCCATAACGTGTCGCCGTCAGCGTCAGTTTTAACCAACCAAAATTCCTTCATTCCGGCCTGGTAGCGATTTTTTGTAGCTGCAATGATAAATCCACCGTCACCGGTTTGCTGAATATAATGTCCACTTTCGGCATTAACGGAACCATATCTTTTTGTCCAAACAGTATCTCCATAAGGAGTTGTTTTTACCAAATACAAATCCGTCAACTCATTATACGGATAAATTGTTCCGACCGCTATGTAACCCGTATCTTCAGTTTGTTGAGCGCAGGCACCCCAGCATTGATATATACCGGGCTTTCCATACTTTTTCTCAAAAGTTATTTGAGCTGATAAAAACTGAAACATCAAAACCGCTTGTAATAAAAAAATTATCCGTTTCATGACAAATGCTTTTTTATATTTAAAAGATTTAGTAACATCTAACAACTAATTTTCAGATAAAGGACCCTAAACAAAATTATTTAATTTATTTAAAAAAATGCCGGTTCGGATTTTATTTTGAACCGTTTTTAAATACGGTTTATTCAGCTGTAATAATTGATAAAATTTACTTTCACGGTATCAACTCCATAACCTGCCGTTCATCCAAATTATCACTAATTATTCTCAATTCATTTTACATAAAAGATAATAATACAAGAATAAGTATTACCTGTTAATCAGCCTTTCATTCTATTTAGTACTTTTGCCATTTGAAAACAAGTAATTGGCAATGGCTAAAAACAACATAAGGATTAAAAACAAAAGAGCTTCGTTCGAGTATTTTCTTTTGGAAAAATATGTGGCCGGGATAGTTTTAACCGGAACGGAAATTAAATCGATACGTGCCGGAAAAGCAAGCCTTGCCGATGCTTATTGCACTTTTAAAGGTGACGAATTGTATGTTGTGGGCATGCACATTGCCGAATATTCTTACGGCACTTACAACAACCACGACCCAAAAAGGGACAGAAAACTGCTTTTGACAAAACGTGAACTGAAAAAGTTAAAAAATAAAGTGAAAGACAAAGGTTTTACCATTATCCCTACTGTACTGTTTATTAACGAAAAAGGATTGGCAAAACTGGAAATAGCATTGGCACGAGGTAAACATTTTTACGATAAACGCGAGGACATTAAAAAACGCGACTCTCAAAGGGAGATTGAAAGGCATCTGAAAAGATAACCGTGTCTTTACCGTATGTCAAACTGCAATGATATCTCAAAATTTATCCCCGGCATGGCCCTCCACAAGACAGCCTGATATTGTACATTAAAAATATTGTTCACCTTTATGTCAACGGTTATATCCGTTTTTTTAAACTCTAATTTTTTCCCGAAATTGACATTATTCAACGAATAATAGGGTAATACATTTGAAAAACTGTTTTGCTCGTCAAGAGAGGTGTTTCTTTTTCCTGTAAAAACAGTCAGCCACCCGGCAGACCACCCCTTAAAGTTCAGATAAACAAATAAATTACCGTGATGAACGGGTATGTAAATAAGTTGTCTCCCACTGTAATTTCCCTCTACGGCTTTGTCACTTTCATCTGTGGTTTTTGTAAAAGCGTATTTACCGGTAATTTTATAATTTATATTGTTTATTACGCCCGTAACTTGGGTAGATACTTCCACACCTTTGGCTTTGACATAAGAAATATTTAATGGAGTCCAATATCTGTAATCCGACGGAACCCATTGTATCCAATCGTTAATAAACGAGTAATATCCCGTTACGTCAACCGAAACAACAAGTTTACCGGAAAAACTTTTATAGTAATTTAACCCGGCATCGTACTCCGTCGCCGATTCGGGTTTAAGATTCGGGTTTCCACCCGGATACCAATACAAATCGTTTAAAGTAGGCAGATGA
>WFZS01000172.1 GCA_015489465.1 Bacteroidales bacterium
TTATTCTGTATTCTGTAAAATTTAGTAAACATTACAATTGGAAAAATCCACAGTTCATGGTAATTTAATGATTTTTCGAGTTGTTATCACATTACCCGAACCGTCTTTGAGTACAAGAAAATATAGTCCTCCGGGAATATTAAGCGAAACAATACGTTTATTCCTCAAAATCAACTTCCCCGACAGAGAGTAAAGTTCCATGCAACAGGTGTTTCCGGGGATATTTTTATAATGAATTTTACCTTTTACGGGAGAAGACACCTCGAAAACAGCGGGTTTATTTTCAATTAAAGCGGTAGTTGTTGATTTTTCCAATTGATAATACAAAACACCTGGGCGGGGACAATGGTTGTCAACAAGTGTTAAAGAACTGTTACCTGACACGTATTGAAAAACGGTTTTATAAACAAAATTGGAGTCAATAATATGTTTGGTTATCAATACCGAATCTGAAGGCGACCAGGGAAGGTTTTGTAAATGTAGTTCTATCGCCGATACATCACCGGAAAGATTTGAAATGAGAACCGAAAACTTTTGACTATCGGTTGATTTTGAAGATAAAACCATGAAATTTTCTTCATAAGAATCCCAATTACCTTCAACAACAATGTTACCGTCATTATAAACTTCTACCGGAGTTGATTTTTGTAATTTATTGAAGCAGGTAAATGCATAATAAGTCCTTGACGACATTGTGTCGCCTGTTTGACCGTTTTTTATACCTACACACGAAGGATACCAGTAAAGTTTATCAATGGGAGCTTCTTGTGCGGTAAGAAGTGTTGAAAGGTAATATGCAGCTCCGTAAGGCGATGTGGCAAGGGTATCCAAAGAGCTGTCGAGGGTGCTGTTTATTTCCGAAATTATACTTTTTGCATCCTGATAGCCGTTTTCGTCGAGAATACGACGTATTGTGTCGGCAAACTCTTTTATTCCGTAAGGATTTTTATAACCGTAAATATGCCATGAATAAAAATCAAGGGGCAGGTCATTTTGCGAGCAGAATTTTATAAAATTTTCACGATATGCCGGTTTTATCCCAATGGTCGTTGCCGGTACGGCTCCCAAAGCACCAAGATAAATCTCCGGCGCGTAATTTTTTACTGTATCTGCAACAGCTTTGTACATTTGATAAAACTGCATTGGACTACCGTTCCAAAAAAGGCCTCCCGGTTCGTTCCATAATTCCCAATATTTTATATCGTAAAAACGACCGTTATCCCAACCTTCGTTGTAATGTTTTACGATGTGTTTAACAAGTGACGCAAAACGGCTGAAGTTAAAAGGCTCGTTTTCCGAATTCGACGGAGGGTCGTAAGGAGGTAAAGGGTAAATATTGGGATTCGGATAGCTAACACCGATACGAAAAAAGATGTCAAAACCGTAATTCTTTATTAAATCCAATACCGAATCGGCTTTTTGCCAAGTATAATCATCCGGATTATAAGGGTCGAAATTCTCGTTGATAGTATATGTGTTTCCGTCAAAATTCCAAAATGTCGAGTAATCTTCATAATCGAGAGCGTGATGCATATCGTGAGTACGGATAGTGCTAATACCCTCTTTGTGAAGCATTCCCGCTGTGGGTTCAAAATAAAGATTGCCGGCTTGAAGGTCTTTTACGGTTCCTTTTATGTTTTCAAAATCAACGGTAATGACTTTTTGTGCGTTTGTGTTGTAAGAAAAAATTAAACACGATAAAATAATAATGAGGGTTTTAAATGAGCGACACCTTTTACCAGGGTTGTTTTCTTTTACCAATAATTTTTGTTTTAACATCGGATTAAATTTATATGTGTTAAAAACAAAAATAAAACGAAAAGAAATTAGGCACAATAGTCAATGAGTGAACGGTTTAGATTATTGATTGAACGGTTTTATCGAATTTTATACTATTAGGTATTATTTTCAATGTTCATAACTAACATCCATTATTAGCCGGAATAATTACTTTAGTTTTGTTTTTTTGATATTTTAGACTTTTGAAAATTTTTATGTGCGTAAGAAAGACAAAATCAACGAACGGGAATGATGAATGTAAGGTTTAAAAATTTTATAAAATGTACTTTGTCAAAGTTTCACAGGCATAAAAAAAGTGCACCGGATGTTTTTATATTCACCCTCCCCCGTTCGGGTTCTACCCTTCTGGCGGAAATATTAAATACCGACCCTTTATCAAAAACCGTTAGCGAACCCTTTTCGTTGGAAAAAGACAATATTTCGATGTTGTTGAAATATTTTGATAAAAGTTTTCTTGCGGAAAGATATGTAGATATACCGGAAAAAGACTTTAAAACGGTTTTGAAATATCTATCGGATTTATCCGACGGAAAAACACGGAACAGTTTTTATTGGACCGATCTCTTTACCTCAAATCATTATTTAAACACTTCAAGGACTCTTTTTAAAATACATAAACTAACATACCATTTTGATGATGTGATGAGCCGTTTTAAGAATGATTTGGGTATCTATCTTATTAGAAATCCCATTCCACACTCTTTATCCAGATTACGCAAAGGTTGGGCTACGTACATCGATCTGTATTCAGGTTCAAAGAAAATAAAAGATAACTTACCTGCAAGTGCGAAACGGACGATAAAACATGTTAGCGAGAACGGTTCCGGATTGGAAAAATTTATTGTTAGCTGGTGTTTGGAGAATTATGTTTTTATCAAAAAATATCAGGAAAATAAATTGCCTTCTAATTTGATTCCCGTTTTTTACGAAGACCTTGTTTTGAACCCCGAAACAACGATAAAAAACATTTGCAATAAAATAAATATGAATTATAACGATAAAATGTTGCAAGCATTAAATGTTCCTTCAAGCGGTATAGTTCATAGCACACAAGAAACAAAAAATCAAATTCTCGCCGGTAATAAAGATTATATAATTAACAGGTGGAAAGAAGATGTTGACCCGGATACGGAAAACAGGGTAAAAGAAATTTTAGAAAGTTTCGGGATTGAATCGTCACGGTATTTGAGGTAGAATAATTTTTTATTTTCAAATGTTTTGTATTTAAAATACGGATAAACGGTAAAAGCGATACGTTACTTATTATAAGTTTAATCTAATTAAGATACTTTTATTGCTGATTTCTATTTATTTAACATGTAATTAAATTCACTTAATTTTAAAAACAAACACTATTTTTTCATAAATTGCTTAAAAAATTTTGTTATGCAAGACAGAGCTATAGCGGCCATAGGATCTTGGCAACTTGAACAGAAAAAAGACCTTGAAGAGGTTGATTTGTATATTGAAAATATGTTTCCGGGAAAGGATTGGCAAATACTTTTGTTGGTATTTGAAATTACGGGAACACAAGATGATTTGAAATGCATATACAAAGGTATAGACATTGAAAATGTTAGGGCTGATGATGACGGTTATCGGAAATATGCATACAGAAAAGGTTCGGCACGTGGAGGTGATATTACATTTACAACGAAACTTGGATTTCCGGTTGATACGAAACTGAACACAATTAAAGAAACCACATTTAAAAAAGTTTTAGCATTAAAAGATATTTATCTCGACGATGCAAAATATTTTCAACTAATACAAAATACATTTATTGAAAACGAGCAAAAAATTAAAATAGATTTAGAAAACCTTTTTAAAAATTTTGATAACCAACAAAGAGTAAAAACCGGTTTATCTTTTAAAATTGTAATTAATGGTAATAATTATTATTTAAGGGATTTTGAATTGATTAAAAAAATTATCATTGATTCCGGTTCAGAAGTAAACTATATACATGCGGGGACAGTTTCAAAAACAAAACATAAAATAAGTTCTTTGTCCGGAAAGGAAAAAGAAGATATTTTCGGTTTTGCAGCACCTTTTAAATATTCAAGTCCTGACAAACCCGGTTTTATAGCAGGATTTTTTAATAAAAAGAAAAATTGGAGAAATTACCCAATATCATCCGATGAGACATTATTGTTGGAAACCGGAAGAAAATTTATTCAACAAAATCTGACGGGATATTTTTACGGTCACGAATATATGATGGTTCCTCATCCGATAATAAAAACAGACAAAGAAAGTTTGAAAAAAGTAATAAAACTTTTGAAAACTGCTTTTGATGAGGATAAAAAAGCAAAAAAAGAAAGGAAAAAAATAGCTGAAGACCGAATACAAAAATTAATTGCTAATGAAAAAAACTTTTTTAATCTGGATATCCTTTTTTATAAAGAAGACAAAAAAACCGGAGCTATTACCATAGAGCTTATGTTGGAAGAAATCCTTCCCTCACGTTTCAGAGAATTATTTATTGAAGTTCCCACAGTAATAAAC
>WFZS01000173.1 GCA_015489465.1 Bacteroidales bacterium
ATGTTATGCTAATATAGAATAATATTTTTTTAAAAGGTTAATAACTTTTTATCTTTACATTTCGATTTTAAATTAGTAAAAATATGAGCAGGAAAAATTCGATAGTTCTAATATCAGCTGTAATAATTTTAATAATTCTGGTTTGGTATTTCTCAGGAGATTCCTCCGGTGATAAAGAAACCATGAAAATAAAACCTTCTTACGGCGAATTTGTCATTGACGTTACCACAACCGGCGAACTTGAAGCAAGGAGCAGCGAAAACATTATGGGTCCCAACCCTATGAAATTAAGAAATGCCAGAATCTGGCAGTACCGTATCGAAGATATTGTTCCTAACGGTACGGTGGTTGACTCCGGTGACTGGGTTGCCACTCTTGACAGAAGTGATTTGGAAAATAAAATAAAAGACCAGGAACTTGAAGTTGAGAAATACGAAACGCAATTCGTCAAAACGCAACTCGACACAACAATAACATTACGAAGTGCAAGAAATGAATTGATAAACCTTAAATTCACATTGGAAGAAAAACAAATTACGGTTGACCAATCAATTTACGAACCTCCCGCCACACAAAGACAAGTAAAATTAGACTTGGAAAAAACCAAAAGGAATTACAACCAAACACTTAAAAACTACACTATTAAAAAGCAAAAAGCCGCAGCCGACATGAAAGAGGTTATGGCAAAACTCCAAAAAGCAAAAAGAAAACTCAATGAATTAATGGAACTGAAAAAAGAGTTTATAATCAAAGCACCAAAAGCCGGCATGGTAAACTACCAACGTGGCTGGGACGGCAAAAAGAAAGGCGTGGGAGCACAAATTTCGGCATGGGACAATGTGGTGGCAACCCTGCCAAACTTGTCGGCTATGAATTCAAAAACATACGTAAACGAAATAGATATCAGCAAAGTTGCAGTAGGACAAAAAGCCGAAATAGAAGTTGATGCTTTCCCCGATAAACATTTTACGGGGGAAGTATTTGAAGTTGCTAATATGGGAGAACAATTACCGAATTCAAATGCAAAAGTTTTTGAAGTGGTAATTCACGTTAACGAATTTGATTCGATATTAAGACCTTCGATGACAACAAAAAATAAAATTATTACGGAAATAATAGACAGCGCTTTATATATACCTATTGAATGTGTTCATAACAACGACAGCATAACGTATGTTTACAAAGACGGATACAAGCAACAGGTTATAACGGGAAAAAGCAATGATAACGATATTATAATACTCGCCGGAGTTAACAAAGATGACGAACTTTATTTGGTACCGCCCGGTGATGCCGAAGATTGGGAGCTAAAACTTCTCCCCGGAAACATAATTAATAAATTCAAAAAGGAAAAGGAAAAAGTTAAAAGCAATCCGACCGACGTACAATCAACAAATCGTGATAAAAAATTCAGAAAACACAAAAAAGGAATAAAAAATCGCCGCTAATTAATGGAAAGATACATTCAAATATTATCCATTGCTCTGGAAGCCGTTTTCGCCAATAAATTAAGATCGATATTGACCGCTTTAGGCATAATTTTCGGTGTGGCGGCCGTTATTGCAATGATGGCAATAGGAAACGGAGCGCAAAAAGAGATACTGGATCAAATAAAACTGGTAGGTGTAAACAACATTATAATTTTACCCGTAAACAAAGACAATAATCAACAGGAAAACGGTGACGAAGATAATAACACCAAAGGTGACAGTAAAAAGTATTCGCCCGGATTAACATTAAAAGATGCGGAAAACATTGCCAAAACAATCCCTACGGTGGAAGTTGTAAGTCCCGAAGTTACTTATAATGTACTTTCAATATTCAAAGGAAAAAAAGTTAATTCCGATCTCACAGGTGTTAACAACGACTTTTTCAGCCTTTTCAACCTTAAACTGTCAAAAGGAGTCCTGTTCAGCGAATTACAACAAAAAAAAGGTGACCCTGTTTGTATTATCGGTCCTGAGATTGCTAAAAAGTTATTCCCCGATGAAAATCCTTTGGGAAAACAAATAAAAAGCGGTGGTGTTTGGTTAAAGGTAATAGGAATATTGGAAGGCGTTGAAACCAACGAAAAAACAAAAAATCTTGGTGTCAGCGATTACAACAAAAAAGTTTTTACTCCCATTAAAACATTACTGCTAAGATATAAAGACAGGGCACTTATAAACCAAGCCACATTTCAAAACGGCGAAACATTTTATGTAGGAGGAGGCTCGGTTTACGTAAGCTACGACAAGAAAAAAGGAGATAATAATCAACTTGACAAAATAGTTGTTAAAGTTAAAGATACCAAAGATTTGTCGTCAACAAAAAAAGTTATTGAACAAATCCTTAACAGACGTCATCAGGGGGTAAATGATTTCGAATTGAAAATCCCGGAGCTTTTACTTAAACAGGAACAAAAAACAAAAGACATTTTTAACATAGTACTTGGTGCAATAGCAGGCATTTCTCTTATTGTTGGCGGAATCGGAATTATGAATATAATGCTTGCTTCGGTTATGGAAAGAATCAGGGAAATAGGAGTTAGGCGTGCAATTGGTGCCACCAAGCGTGATATTATATTTCAGTTTTTGGCGGAAGCGACATTTATAAGCATAACGGGAGGATTTATAGGTGTTTTGTTAGGAGTTTTAATGGCTAAAATAATAACTGTTACTACCGATATTTTAACAATAGTTTCCATAGTATCCATCTTGATTTCATTTGGTGTAGCGGCAACCGTCGGTATAATATTCGGGTGGTTACCGGCAAAAAAAGCAGCGGAACAAGATCCGGTGGAATCATTACGTCACGACTAAAAAATTAAAAATATGACAAGAGTCATTTTAATATTGATAATTACAACGGTTTTCTCATTAAACGTGTTTTCTCAACAAAACGAAACCGTTCTATCCCTAAGGGATGCCATTAATATTGCACAACAACAAAGCCCCGATGCTATAATGGCAAAACATAAATTCAGAAGCAGCTACTGGGGATACAGAAGTTTCAGAGCCACTTATTTACCCGGTATTATGTTAAACGCAACATTGCCGAATATAAACAGAAGTATAGAATCCATAACCATGCCCGACGGTAGCGCCAATTACGTTCCCCGGAGCCTACTTGACTATCAAGTTAATCTGGAGGTGAATCAAAAAGTGGGTTTAACGGGAGGTCAGATTTTTATAAACAGCAGTTTCGGTCAAACAACAAACTTTTATACCGACACGACAAAAAAGAACTATTTGGCAAATTTGGTAAATATCGGATTCAGACAACCTATTTTCCAATATAATGCTTACAAATGGGATAAAAAGATACAACCTTTACGATATGACGAAGCCAAAAGAAAATATCTGGAAGATAACGAGCAAATAGCAATAACCACAATAACCCGTTTTTTCAACTTACTTTCCGCACAGATAGAGGTTGAAATAGCAAAAAAGAATTACCACAATTACGACACTCTTTACAAAATAGCTCAAGGAAGATTTAATTTGGGCAAAATAGCCGAAAACGACCTGTTACAGCTTGAATTAAACCTGTTAAAAGCGGAAGCTTCACTGGAACAGACAGAACTTAATTACAATAACAGGTTGTTTCTTTTCAAGTCTTATTTACGCCTGAAAGACAGCTCCAAAATAGTACTTATACCTCCCGTTGTGAAAAATTATTTTAATATACCGTTAGACAAAGCAATAGAAGAAGCAAAAAACAATACTTCCGCGGGAATTGAATTTCAAAGAAGAATACTTGAAGCCGAAAGTAATGTAAACAGAGCAAAGATGACAAACAGATTTGACGCACAGGTTTATGCCGAATTCGGACTTTCTCAAACTTCCGACGTTCTTCAGGAAGCATATAAAAATCCGCTCGACCAGGAAAGGGTAACCGTCGGGATAACCATTCCGATACTTGACTGGGGTGTTGCACGGGGAAATATAAAAATGGCGGAATCGAACCGCGACCTTGTGGAAACATCCATTGAACAAGAAAAAATAGACTTTGTACAAAATATATACCTACAGGTGATGCAGTTCGGTATGCAGAAAAAACAACTATATATTGCCGCTAAATCAGATACCGTTGCACAAAAGAGATTTGAAGTGACCCACAAAAGGTATATGATAGGAAAAGTAAACGACGTTCTTGAACTCAACAATGCTCAAATAGACAACGACAATGCAAAAAAAGGTTATATAAATTCATTGAAAAATTATTGGATAAACTATTACAAGCTTAGAAAAATGACTTTGTTCGATTTTGAAAATAATTTGCCGATAACCGTCGATTTCAACAAAATAGTAAAGTAAAACCACCTTTTCATCAACTACGACAATCGGACCGTCACTTTAACTAATAACATTTAACTATGTTTAAACAACTCAGAACAACCTTGAACCACGCCGGATTGAATATCGAACACCGAACGCCGAATATCGATTAACGATTTAAGATTGGTTGATTGAATGTTTGGATGTTTGATTTATTGGAAAATCGTGACGTTGTGACGCTGGGACTTTCCGACCTTTGGCTTTCTGCCCCGGATTGTCACGCTGAGTGATGCGACCCCGAGGG
>WFZS01000174.1 GCA_015489465.1 Bacteroidales bacterium
AGTATGTTTTATAAAATATTTTTGCACCAATTCATTTAATTCTTCAATAGAATTAATAGGTTTTATATCTCTAGTTTTTAAAGTGTTATCCATTACAAGTTCAAATATTGAAGTTATTATCTTATTTCCCCTTTTTCATATTTCTTTTTAAGAACAACGCGATCTATCTTACCATTAACATTATAAGGCATTTGCTCTACACCAATAATTATATTCGGGAACATATATTTGGGAAGTTTATCTTTAATACCGTTGATAATGTATTTTTTATCAACATTTTCACCTTGGTAAATTAAAACTATTTTCTGTTTATCATGATCGTAAAAACAAATAGATGCATCAACCGATTCCAAGGCATTGATAACTATTTCTATTTCACCCAGTTCAATACGTTGCCCCATGTGTTTTACCTGATTATCCTTACGAGAAATAAACATTATTTGTCCTTCCTCGTTGTATCTGGCAATATCACCGGTACGATAAATAATCTCGGGGTAATAATTATTTAGAGGATTTTGACAAAAGGCTTCTTTTGTTTTTTCGGGATTGTTATAATAACCCATGGCAAGGCATGATCCTCTAACACATATCTCTCCTATTTCATCACCTTGAACCGGTTTATCATCCGAATTAAGCAATATTATATCGGTATTGTCAAAAGGTATTCCTATAGGTAAAACTTCATCATCATCAAAAGGTCTGTCAACTATATAATATGTACAAACCGAAGTAATTTCCGTAGGACCGTATAAATTTACAAACATTGTTTCAGGTAATGCTTTCCGCCAATAATTTAACACTTTATTATGCATGACTTCTCCTGAAAACATCACCTTCTTCAAATATTTAGGAACATCTTTTTCAAATGCATCCGTGTTTGCCACCAGTGCTATTGCAGAAGCCGACCATAAAATTGATTCTATTTTTGTTTGATTCATAAATTCAACCAATTGAGCCGGAAAAACAAAACACCTTTTAGGTATAATATGCATTGTAGCCCCTGTTTTTAAAGTACAATAGATATCTTTTATCGAAGCATCAAAATAAAAAGGATTTTGATTTCCGAAAACACTTTCTTCACTAAATTTAAAAGTATCTACCAAATCTTCAATTAAATCGATTACCGACCTATGATTGGTTATAACACCCTTAGGAATACCGGTTGATCCTGATGTAAATGTTGCATAAACCGGATCGGTATCAATTATGTTACGTCTAATGGTAGCTAACTTGTCCTCGTTTATTGCATCTGTAATAGCTTCATCATAACGAATAGTTAGCAAATCGGGAGAAATATTTTTTACATATTCCACATCATCGGGATTAACAACTGCTGCAATCGGTTCAAGTGTTTCAAGTATTAGTTCCACTCTTAATTTAGGCATTTGCTTATCAATGGGAACATAAAAATTTCCACTGTAAGCTACCCCGAAAAACGGCAATAAACTGTCCAGATTCCTATCGACAAAAACAACAACAGGTTTACGAATAGTTTTGTTAGTAACATTTGAAATTACCGTTCCAAGACGTTTTGCCTGGTCTATTAATTCCGAATAAGTTATCTGTTTATTTTCATCTGCAAATACAATTTTATCAGGAAACCGTTTAACAGATTTTTCCAGATAATCAAGAATGTTTGTTATCATATTTTTAAAAATTTTTTCCCAGTTTCATCGTCAAAATTAAAAAAAGAAATATAGTAAATCTACAAATCCATTACGTCATTAATAATGCCTTCCTCAAAAACAGTATCGTCTTCTATTATGGGTAAAATATCGGAAGTATTAACTACTGCAGACGAAACCCCCCATGATAACCCTACACCAAAACCGCAAAACAAAACTTTTAGCTCTTTACCTTCCACATCACCGTATGCATCACAAAGATTTATTATTTGTGAAGCACCTGATGTATTGCCGTATTTAGGTAATGTTAAAGGCATTTTATCATAAGGTATTTTTGTTTTTTTTGCTATCTGTTTTAGTATGTAAAGATTTGCTTGGTGAAATGAAAAACAATCGTAATCATCAGGTGTTGTATTAGTAACGGCAAAAAAGTCTTTTAACGCTTTAGGCACATCTGATATGGTAAATGTAAACACTGATGTTCCTTGCATAAAAGAGTTATGCAGCGAACGTTCATTACCATCTTTACAAACTTTCACCTCACGACTTGCATCCAAGTTTCTGTAACCGCCTCCCGGAACAATAAGGTATCTGTATCCATTACCGTCTGAACGCAACAATGCCGTAATAGGAGCAGCATTTTCATCTTTTTCAAGTAAAACCGCAACACTTGCTTCGCCTACCAACATAATGGATGCCCGGTCTTTTGGATTTGTCGTTTTGGCAGCTGTATCTCCGGCTATTAATAATGCTTTTTTAACATTGGAACTGTTCATTATTGAAGATATTATTTGCAAACCGTAAACCGTTGACGAGCAACCTAACCCTACATCAAAAACAACTGTTTCGGTTGATAAACCCAGCCGTTTTTGCAAAACAAATGCCGTAGCAGGCCTGCGATAATCGGGACTCGTAGTTACAAAAATCAAAGCTCCTATTTCATCTTTGTCAATATTTTTGTGTTCAAGCAAAGCTTTTGCCGCAGTATATCCCAAATCGGAAGCCGTTTGATATTTTGTTGTTCGCCTGGTTTCTTTAATACCTGTCATTCTCATAAATTTGTTAACTTCCTCTTCGCCGAACACATCTTTAAAATCTTCAGGTCTAACGATATTTTTGGGAACTGCTCCTGCCATTCCCGTAATTTTAATGTTATTGAATTTAAACAAAGGCATAATATATTTTTTTAAAAGTTCATTTTTTTTGCAGGGTTACCAAAATACAAATATCCGTCTTTCGTATTTTTCATTACAATACTTCCGGCACCTATACGAGTTTTATTTCCTATTTTAATTTGTTGCAATATAATAGCTCCTATTCCAAAAAAGTTCTCATTATTTATCGATACTTCTCCTGATATTCTTGAGAGAGGCATAAACACATTAAAAGAACCGACAACAACATCATGAGCTAGTGCCGAAAGACTGTTAAATTGATTAAAATCACCTATTTTAACATCGCATGAAAAAGTACATCCGCGAGTTATTACATTTCCTTTTCCTATAGAAAAAGATTGCGGATCCGCAAAAAAAGCACCCGGATGAATAATATTAGGAAAGTCAATATTTTTATTATGTATTTTACCAACAAGCGATTTTAAAACACCCGGGCTACCTATCGCAAAAACTATATTTAATTTTGACGACCACTTATTAAGATCATTAATGTCGCCCAAAACTTTTCCAAAGTGCGATATTTCAGTTCCTTTTTCAATTCCGTCATCAAAAAAACCAATGATTTCCCAAACCGGTTTTTCTTCATTAATTTTATTTATCATACAGGCTACCTCTTTTCCGAATCCACCTGCACCGTATATTGCAATTTGTTTCATCAGCTTTTTAATCTTTATTTCCTAAAAACGGTACACCACTAACTGAGTTTTCGGCATTTATTCCCTCTTTTTTAATCACTTTTATCAAAGTTAGCCATAAAATTTTCATATCCAAAGTAAATGACAAATTATCAACATACCACACATCCATTTTAAATTTCTCCTCCCAACTTATTGAGTTTCTCCCGTTTACTTGTGTCCAACCGGTAATTCCCGGTTTTACTTCATGCCTGCGAAACTGTTCTTTGGAATAAAGTGGTAAATATTTAATTAATAACGGCCTGGGCCCAACCAAAGACATTTCTCCTTTTAAAACATTTACCAATTGCGGTAGTTCGTCCAATGATAACGACCTAATAAATTTACCGACCGGAGTTATGCGGTATTTATCATGCAACAAGTTGCCGTTTTCGTCACGTTCGTCAGTCATTGTTTTAAATTTTAAGATCTTAAATGTTTTTGCATCTTTTCCGGGTCTTTCCTGTGTAAAAAACACACCTGCTCCTTTGTTGGTAAATGCAAGCAAAATTGAAATGATCAATAATAACGGGCTTAAGATAATAAGTGCGATCAACGAAGCCCAAAAATCTATAAATCTTTTAAAGAAATTTTTATACATATATTACCTAAAATGAGACATAATTATACGGTAAGAATTATCAACTGTATAATTTTTAATCAAGTATTGATAACCTTTTTCTCCCATTTTTAGCCTAAGTTCTTTATTTGAAACCAGATGATTTAAATTTTTATTAAATGCATTCAAATCACCACTTTCCGACCATAAACCATATCCATTTTCTTCTGCAATTTTTCCAACATCCGTATTTCGATCAATTGCCATTAAAACGGGTATTTTATTTTCCAAATACGACAACAACCGTGAAGGATAATTGGGTATTGTAAATCTTCTATCTAAAAATATTAATCCTACATCGCTTAATTGCACTATTCGTTCATAATCATCAACAGGTATTGCAGGTAATAATAAAACATTAGAAGGTTGTTTATTAATTATCCAATTTTTTAATTTATTATATTCAGTACCACTTCCAGCAATTAAAAAAAATATTTCAGAATTACTTGCATTCGAATCAAGTACTTCTATCAAGAAATCCACACCCTGAGGTTTACCCAAGTTTCCTCCATATAAAAGTATTACTTTATCTTCAGGTATATTATATTTTGAAAAGATCTCTTTTCGGTCAACCACTTCCGTATTCTTTCTAGGTTCAATACTATTAGGACACACTTCTACTCGGTCTTTTCTTACATCAGGGTTATGCTCCAAAATGTATTTTACATTTGCCGGTGACATACAACCAATATAATCAGACAACATATACAGTTCTTTTTCTTTTTTCCGGAAATAACTGTAAAAAAGGCTTTTCTTTGATAATACTCCCAAATCTACGGCACCTTGAGGAAATATGTCTTTTAACAATAAATACGATTTTGCCCCCTTTTTCTTTTTCACAAAACTTATAATCTTACTAAAAGTGATCGGTGGTGTTGAATACAAAACAAGATCAAAATCAATATCTGCAAAATATTTCTTAATAGCATGCTTAAACTGATATTCAACCAATATAACTCCAACACCTTTTTCCAAAAAATTTGATTTTGTAATATTTAATGTTTTCACCCCCAATGTTTGAACATTACCATTAATACTTAGGTTGGTATTTTGTTTTAGCCTACGCTCAAGCGGGCATACGATAAATATATTATGACCTTCCCGTGCAAATTTTCTCATTAAATCGGTATAAATCCCTCTTTTGGAAAGATCTCTAATAAACTGAGAAAAAGTTAAAAATAAAATATTCATTTTCTTGATTCTGAAATCAAATTACCCAGTTCTTCTGAAGTCATAAATTCAACTTCAGGCCACGTTCTAATTATTTGTTTTAATAGATTTTTTAAAGAAGTTAAACCTTTTTCTCTGTTTTGTTTGTCAATAGACCCTATATAATTAACCCTATGACTTGAAATTATTGCCGGTTTATGCCATTTAAAGGCAATTTTTATCTCTTTAAGGCAATCATAAACCCAGTTTTTATCAGGGTTAAATTCTCCTCGTGAAACAGGTTCAAAAAAGCTATTGCGCACTAAATAAATTTGATTTAAATCGTTTTTTTTCCCCAACCAATTTATTTCGGTTTTAAATTGGCCATCACCCAAAGGATAACGCCTTATTTTGGCGCGACTTATATA
>WFZS01000175.1 GCA_015489465.1 Bacteroidales bacterium
AACCGATATCACAGGAAGAAAAATATTAAGTAAAAATTATAAGGCGGGATATTTTATTCAACTTGATATGTCCGATATTTCAAAATTTGTTTCGGGTAATATTTACATTTTAAAAATAACTTCGGATAAAACTTCACAGACTTTTAAACTTTTAAAAAAGTAATATATCTCGATTGATTATTCGGGCTTTTTAAAATTTAAAGAGTCGTTAATAGCCTCAATAGAGCCGACAAACAAGTCGGCTTTTATTTTTATAGGTATTCTTTTTTCGTCATCGGTTGTCCAAACTTTAACCGCTTCTTCCGATGAGAAAAGAGTGTTTTTGGGGACTATTGCGGTAAAAAGTAAAGTTTTGTAAACATTTCCCGCTTTATCTTTCAGGTTTTGATTTTTGTAAATTACAATGTTCATTTTTTCAAACTCTCCGTCAAGTAAAATATTCAAACTTATCGTGTCACCGCTTTGGAAATTACCGAAATCCATATGTCTTAAATAATTTACCGCCGATTGTGCATCGTACAATGGAGGTTCAAAATACATCGTAAAATTCGTTTCGGGTTTTCCGCTCGTTTTTGTTTTTATACTTACAATGTTATTGTTGTAATCAAAATCATAGCTGTTATTTACTTCAAACCCGTTTTCATAAGCATATTTTTTTGATTTTAACGTCCAAAAATCTTTATTTATACACCAAGACTCATATTCTTCTTTTATGTCAAAAATCCAACTCCACCGTTTTGCCGATACTCCTGTTCCCGTTAGCTTTATCAAGGTGTCGTTTTTATATGGTCCCCGGTCTGTTTTCAACGTTAACTTACCACCTTTAATCCATACCGGTCCCAGATGATAATAGACGGTGAAATCAAGCTGTTCGGGAATTTTTATTTGAGCATAAACAGCCGTTACAAATAATAAAAATATAGTTAAAAAAGATGCTGTTTTATTGAACATTACTTTTAATGTGTATCGAATGAAATATCATTTTGACGGAGATATACTATTATACTTCCTACAATTATTTTTGCTTCTACTTTGGCTATCAGCCTTCTGTTGTCACCGGTTATCCAAACCAAAACACCGTCTTTTTTACTAAAAAACGAACTGTTTTTTATCAAAGCTTCCAAAACATAAGTGCTATGTTCATTACCGTCCGTGTCTTTAAGTATATCCGTTCCTCGGTAAACCAAAGTTTGAGTGAATATTTTATCGCCCAAAATCGTGTTGAATGAGATTTTATCGCCCTGTTTATATTTTCCGAAATCTATTTTTCTGATGTAATAAATTGCCGACAAAGGATCCGTTACAAAACCCGGCAGTTTTTTTTCATCGTAAACGGTATCTTCTCCCGATTGGTATATTTTCATTTCGACATTTTTATTATCCCAGTTAAAATTATACTCGGCATCGTATATTACACCTCTTTCGATATTGTGTTCTTTAAATTTCAACGGTTTAAAATTGTTATAATCCGTGTAAGATTTGTAGTGATCTTCCAGACTGTAAATCCAATTGTATTTCTCACGTGTATAGGCTTCTACATAAAATTTATATACGGTCTTTCCTTCATAAGATAATGTGTCGGTAAAAAAGTTTGCAAAAGCAGCGTTTACCCAAAAATTTCCAAGTTTATAATAAATCCGGTAATGAAGTTTCTCTTTTTCGGGAACTTTATACGAAGAATCGATTAGCACTTGCGAAGTTGCCGTAAAGTATAAAGCTGAAAATAAAGTTATTAAAATATATCTGAATAGATTGGTAAAAGAAAATGTCATAATAAACGTTTTTGAATTCCATACAAAAATCTTAATAAAAACCGAATAAAACCATAAATCCGGACAAAAAATGGAAAAACTGCAACTCTTTAATAACAAAGGCTTTTTTATTATTTTTGCAAACCTAATTAAAAACCCGCATTAAGTTATGTTTGAAGGATTAAATGACAGACTGGAACGCTCGTTCAAAATATTAAAAGGACAAGGAAGAATAACGGAAATAAACGTTGCCGAATCCGTTAAAGAAATACGTAAAGCGCTTGTTGAAGCTGATGTTAGTTATAAAATAGCCAAAGAATTTACAAAAAAAGTAAAGGAAAAAGCCCTAGGAGAAAAAGTGTTGACGGCTGTTAAACCTGGTGAGTTGATGGTTAAGATCGTTCATGATGAACTTGTTAATCTCATGGGTGGTGAGCAAGTTGACATCAACCTAAAAGGAAATCCGGCCGTGATTTTAATAGCAGGGCTTCAAGGTTCTGGTAAAACGACTTTTTCGGCTAAACTTGCAAATTTTCTTAAAAATAAAAAATCGAAACAACCTTTGCTTGTAGCAGGTGATGTTTACCGTCCCGCAGCTATCGGCCAGTTAAAAGTACTGGGTGAACAAATCGGTGTTGAAGTTTACAGCGAAGAGGATAACAAAAATCCCGTTGAAATTGCCAAGAATGCAATAAAACATGCCAGGCAAAACGGAAAAAATGTTGTGATTATAGATACCGCTGGCCGTTTGGCGGTTGACGAAAAGATGATGGACGAGATTGCAGCCATCAAAGAAGCCGTAAAACCTCAGGAAATTCTTTTTGTTGTTGACGCCATGACGGGTCAGGATGCCGTTAATACCGCAAAAGCTTTTAACGACAAACTCGACTTCGACGGTGTTGTTCTTACCAAACTCGACGGTGATACGCGTGGTGGTGCCGCACTTTCCATTAAAGCGGTTGTCGATAAGCCTATTAAGTTTATCGGTATCGGTGAAAAAATGGATGCCTTGGACATCTTTTACCCCGACCGTATGGCAAGCCGGATTCTCGGTATGGGCGATGTTGTTTCACTTGTTGAAAAAGCCCAAGAACAGTTTGACGAAGAAGAGGCAAGAAAACTGCAAAAGAAAATTGCCAAAAACAAGTTTGATTTTAATGATTTCTTAAAACAAATACATCAAATAAAGAAAATGGGTAACATCAAGGATTTAATGGGTATGATTCCGGGTATGGGAAAAGCCATTAAAGACCTTGATATAGACGATGATGCATTCAAAAGTATAGAAGCTATAATTTACTCGATGACACCTTATGAAAGGGAAAATCCGAAAATTCTTAACGGTTCGCGACGTAAAAGAATAGCAAAAGGTAGCGGTACGGATATTCAGGAGGTGAACAGGCTCATAAAACAGTTTAACGACACAAGTAAAATGATGAAGAAATTTACTACCGGCGGCGGAAAACGTATGATGAGAATGATGGGTAGAAGATAATTTTTATAAAATTTCGAGATGACACAAAAAAAACAAGAAGACAAAAAGGTTAAAACCGCCAAAATAATTGACGGAAAAGAGGTTTCAAAAGCCTTAAAAGATAAAATCAAAAAAGAAGTAGCCGAAATTATAGATAAAGGTGAAGACGGGCCTCATCTTGCCGCTGTTATCGTGGGCAATGATCCTGCAAGCGAAACTTATGTTAAAAGCAAGGAGAAAGCCGCCCATAGCGTTGGGATGATGTCATCTGTTTACAGGTATCCCGAAAACACATCTGAAGAGGAACTTTTAAAGGTTATCGATTTTTTAAATGAAGATCCCGACATTGACGGCTTTATAGTTCAGTTACCGCTGCCCGGTCACATTGATGAAAACAAAATAATCGAAAGGATTTCGCCGGCAAAAGATGTTGACGGTTTTCATCCCGTTAATGTGGGTAAAATGGCAATAGGGCAACCCGGATTTTTACCTGCCACTCCCGCCGGTATTTTGGAATTGTTAAAATATTATAACATTGATACCGAAGGTAAAAACTGTGTTGTTTTAGGGCGTTCGAATATAGTGGGTTCACCAATGAGCATCTTGATGTCGAAAAAAGGTTATCCGGGAAATTCGACGGTAACCTTATGTCACAGTAAAACCGAAAATCTTAAAGAGATAACAAAAAATGCCGATATACTTATTGTTGCCATAGGTAAACCCGGATTTGTCACCGAAGATATGGTTAAGGACGGTGCGGTGGTTATTGATGTTGGTATTCATCGCGTTGAAGATAAGGAAAGTCCGAAAGGTTATAAATTGGTTGGTGATGTCGACTTTGAGAATGTTAAGAAAAAAGCTTCGTATATTACGCCTGTTCCGGGCGGTGTCGGTCCCATGACAATAGCTTCGTTGCTTAACAATACACTTAAAGCATACAAAAAAGAGTATTATAAATAAATTTAATAACATCTGACGTAAGGAATTTTTAATCTACACCAGTCAGATGTTTTTTGTTTAAAAACACGTTTTAAAACTTTCCGGCAACAAACATACATCGACTAATGAAATTAAGAAATTTATTGATTATTTTATTCATAACGGTTTATTCAGGCAGGTTGCTTTCGCAGGTAAAAAAAGGATGTACCGACCCGTATGCTAAAAATTACGATTCAACGGCTGTCGTAAACGACGGGAGTTGTAATTACAAACTTACCATCTATAATCCTAAATTGGTTGCGTTTTTACCCGGAGAAGTTGATGAAACTTCGGGATTGATATTCTTTAACGGAGGTTTGTGGACTATGAACGATAGCGGGGGAAAACCTGCTCTTTATAAAATAGATACCGTTACGGGAAAAGTTTTGCAAAGAGTGACGATTGAAAATGCAACAAACCGCGATTGGGAAGATTTGGCTGCCGACGATAAATATGTTTATATCGGTGATTTCGGGAATAATTCCGGAAACAGAAACGACCTTAAAATTTATAAAGTAAAAAAAAGTGATTTTCCTGAAAAAGGTGACGGGAAAGTAAAGGCTAATATCATTGAGTTTGAGTTTGTTGACAGAGGCAAAGAAAAAATAAAAAGCCGTAATGAAAATAATTTCGACTGTGAAGCGCTAACGGTTATAGGTGACTCTTTATACCTCTTTTCAAAAGATTGGAAAGATCAAAAAACGAGGCTTTACGTACTACCCAAAAAACCCGGAAAATATATCGCACAATTGCGTGGAAGTTTTAATACAAAAGGACTTGTTACTGCAGCCGATTACAATCCCGGATTAAACGAACTTGTTTTACAGGGATACAAAAACAGAAGTTGGGTTCCTTTTATGTGGATTATGTATGATTTTCCCGGAGCTAAAGTGTTTGAAGGCAACAAAAGAAGGATTTCCATGCCTCATATTATAACCACGCAAACGGAAGGTATAACATTTTCAAAAGGAAATGAGGTGTTTATCTCGTCGGAATCAACCAAAATAGGTAAACAAAGTTTGTACAAAGTTGATTTGAACAAATGGTTGGGCAAAAAGAGTGTTAAAACACAAAAACCTTTTTCGATTACAAAAGTTGAAGTTAAATCGGTAAACGGTATCAAAGTTTATTTAAAGGGATTCTCAGGTGCAAAATATTCCGTGGAACTATTAGATACTACGGGGAAAAAGCTTACCGTTAAACATGTTAAACTTAAAAACAAACACGGTAAAACATATATGGTTGTAAAAACCCGTAAAATGAATAAAGGTGTTTATTTTGTAAAAGTTACAGCCGGAAAAAGTACTTTCGTAAAACGATTTGGTGTAGAATAATGAAAACAGATATTGATATATTCGAAGGGGGAAGAAAACTTCCTGTTATGGAAGAGTTTTATTCCATTCAAGGTGAGGGTTTTAACATGGGACAAGCGGCTTATTTTTTAAGAATAGGCGGTTGCGATGTAGGATGTTCGTGGTGCGACACCAAGGAATCGTGGAATGCCGAACTGTTTCCTCCCGTTGATATAGACCCCATAATTGAGAAAATTATAAAATCACCTTCAAAAACGGTTGTTGTTACGGGTGGCGAACCGTCAAATTATCCGTTGGACTATTTAACATCCAAATTAAAAAAGAATGGTGTCAGGACAATGATAGAAACATCGGGGGTAAATGTTTTAACGGGAGAATGGGATTGGATATGCCTTTCCCCAAAACAGTTTCAGCCGCCGGTAAAGGATATGTTTGAAAAAGCAAATGAGCTAAAAGTAATCATTCAAAAATCTCTGGATTTGAAATGGGCTGAAAAAAATGCCGGAAAAGTCGGTAAAAATTGTTTGTTATACCTTCAACCCGAATGGAGCGTTGTAAACGATATTATGCAAACCATAACCGATTATGCTATGGAACATCCCGAGTGGAGGGTTTCCATACAAGCTCATAAATATATGAAAATACCATAAAAAAACCCGGCATTTAAAGCCGGGTAAAGTAATTTTTTTTCATAAGCTAATGATTTTAGCTGATACCTTTTGAAAGTTCTAAACCTGCTTTAAATTTAACAACTTTTTTAGCCGGAATTTCGATTTCAGCACCCGTTTGAGGGTTGCGACCTTTTCTTGCTGCTCTGGTTGATGTGGAGAATGTTCCGAAGCCCACAAGTGCAACTCTTTCACCGTTTTTTAATGCATTTGTGATTGCATCTATAGCAGCATTAAGAGCTTTTTTTGCATCAGCTTTGCTGATTCCGGCTCCGTTAGCCATAGCTTCAATTAAATCTGTCTTGTTCATTTTTCTTTGATTTTAATTAACATTAAATTTATAAGACACACAAATATAATCGAAACATTAGTAAAGTCAAGGGGTTAGGGTAATTTTTTGATTATTTTGTTAATAATTTTACCCATTTTGTTAATAAATCCGTCACGAAACAGTTGAAATTGATACATTAAAGTAAAACTAAACGGCTTTAACATCTCCTTCAAATGAAAATCCTCGCAGCAGTTCACCGGTGCTCATCCTTTTTTTTCCTGCAAGTTGAAGTTCTTTGATATTCAAATCTCCGTCTTTTCCCGAAATTTTTAAATAGGTTTTATTATCGGTTTCCACGCTCCCCGGTATTTTCCCGGAACCTTTTTCTTTTTCCGTTTTGAAAATTTTAAGGTAATATTCTTTTCCCGAACCGTCACTTAAAACGGTGAAAGCTCCGGGCCAAGGACTCATTCCTCTTATAAAATTGTATATATCATCAATGCTGTTATCCCAATTAATCTTACAATCTTCTTTTTTTATCTTTGGAGCGGGTTTTAACTCCTCCCCTTTTTTAATGAGTTCTTCCTGCCTAATCAATTCGATGTTTCCGTTTTTGATTTTATCTATTGTCTCCAAAACGAGAGATGCACCGGCTACAGCCATTTTATCATGTAACGTTTCAAAATCGTCATCATCTTCAATTTTTATTTTTTTCTGCAAAATAATATTGCCCGTATCTATCTTATCGTCGATGAAAAAGGTGGTAAGCCCCGTTTCTTTTTCACCGTTGATAATTGCATAATTTATCGGTGCCGCCCCTCTGTATTGAGGTAAAAGCGATGCGTGAAGGTTAAATGTTCCCAGTGCAGGTAATTCCCAAACAACTTTCGGAAGCATTCTGAAAGCTACTACAATTTGAAGATCGGGGTTAATCTTTTTCAACTCATCAATAAAACCGGGATCTTTTAGATTAACCGGTTGTAACACATTAAGACCTTTTTCGAGGGCATATTTTTTAACAGGCGGCATTGTAAGTTTTTTACCTCTTCCCGCCGGTTTGTCCGGAGCGGTTACAACAGCTGCAATATCGTGGTTGTTTTTTACCAACGCATCCAAAATTGTAACTGCAAAACCAGGTGTTCCGTAAAATATTATCTTGGGTTTTTTATTGTTCATTGTCAAAGTTCTTTAAAAAATAATTCCATAAATTATCTTCCGGCGGTGGTGCCGTAATAACAATATTTTCCTTTTTAACGGGGTGAATAAATTCCAATTTTCGTGCGTGCAATGATATTGAAGCATCTTTATTGGATCTGGGAAAACCGTATTTCAAATCTCCTTTGATCGGACATCCTATGGCGGAAAGTTGTGCTCTGATTTGATGATGTCTTCCGGTCAGCAAATCTATTTCCAAAAGATAATAATCGTTACTTGATCCCAATACTTTATATTTAAGTATTGCTTCTTTAGCATTGTCAACAGGTTTATCGTAGGCAAAAGACTTATTTTTACGCGTATTTCTGACAAGATAATGTTTTAATGTTCCTCTTTCGTCAGGCGGAGGGTTTTTTACGATAGCCCAATATGTTTTTTTCAATTTTCTTTCCTTTACAAGTTTGTTGAGTCTTGTCAAGGCTTTTGAAGTTTTGGCAAATAATACGGCACCGCTTACAGGTCTGTCAATACGGTGAACCACGCCTAAAAAAACGTTTCCCGGTTTATTGTATTTTATTTTCAGAAATTTCTTTATCGATTCGCTTAGAGGTTCGTCGCCCGTTTTATCACCTTGTACTATTTCGGAAGGCAATTTATTTACAACCAATAAATGATTGTCTTCCAATAATATTCTCTTCTCAAGGGGTATTGTCATTTGTAATATTGCTCGTGTTCATTGGGAAAATCAAGGTTTTTTACATCTTCAATGTAATGACTGAAAGCTTTAATGATTTCATCGTGCAAGTTATGGTATCTTCGTAAAAATCTGGGTGAAAAGTCTTGATTAATCCCTAACATATCGTGCAATACCAATACCTGACCGTCAACTTTATCGCCTGCACCTATTCCTATCGTAGGTATTTTAAGGGAATTGGTTACCTCTTCAGCCAAACCCGACGGTATTTTTTCCAGTACAATACCGAAACATCCTTTTTCTTCCAGAAGTTTTGCATCTCTTTTAAGCTTTTCGGCTTCTTCTTTTTCGGTGGCTCTTACAACGTAGGTCCCGAATTTATTTATTGATTGCGGAGTAAGTCCGAGATGCCCCAAAACTGGAATACCGGCCGACAATATCCTTTCCACCGACTCCAATATTTCTTCTCCGCCTTCCATTTTTATAGCGTTGGCTCCCGATTCTTTCATGATTCTAATGGCGGAATTAAGAGCTTCTTTTGAGTTTCCCTGGTATGTACCGAAAGGCATGTCAACAACAACAAGCGACCTTTTTACGGCACGCATAACCGACGATGCATGATATATCATCTGATCAAGAGTAATGGGTAAAGTTGTTTCGTGGCCTGCCATTACATTGGAGGCGGAATCACCAACCAGAATTACGTCAATTCCCGATTCGTCGAGTAACCTTGCCATTGAATAATCGTAACCGGTAAGCATTGCTATTTTTTCACCACGTTGCTTCATTTCCTGCAAAACGTGGGTGGTGATTTTCGGATATTTTTTGCTTAAATACATGGTGTAAATATTGTATTGAAAAGCAAACTTAATCAAAGTTTATAAATTTTTGATAAATTATATTTCAAAATTATCATTTAGCCTGCTTTGTTTTTAAATTTGCCGCATGCATCCCGTAACAGTAACATTATTACTTGGTTCTGATATTGAGCCGCGTATGAAATATTTGGAAAAAGCTTTGAGCCTATTGCAAGAAGAAATAGGTAATATAAAATCGGTTTCGTCGGTATATGAAAGCGAACCTTGGGGTTTTGAGTCGTCCTCACGGTTTTTGAATGCCGTGGTTGTTTTGGAAACCGGGGATTCTCCTGCGGAAGTTTTAAAAAAATGTCAAAATATTGAAAAACGTGCAGGGAGAACGCGCAATTTGAAAAAAGGTTATTCGTCACGAACATTGGATGTTGATATTTTATTTTACGGTGACAAAACAGTGAATGAAAGGGATTTGATGATACCGCATCCAAGGATGCACAAACGCAGGTTTACATTGTTACCTTTAAACGAACTTTTACCCGACTTTGTACATCCGGTAATAGGTAAAACAACAGCCGATTTATTGAAAAGTTGTAAAGATAATTCCGAGGTCGGTTTATTTAAAAAGAGGTTAAATGCATTATAATTTTATAGCAATAGAAGGTAATATAGGTGCCGGCAAAACGTCGTTGGCAAAAAAAATAGCAAAGGATTTTAATGCCAAATTGATTTTGGAGGAATTTGAGGATAATGCCTTTTTACCGAAATTTTACAAAGAACCCGAAAAATATGCTTTTCCCCTTGAAATGACTTTTTTGGCATCGCGTTACAGACAACTTAAAGATAAACTTGAGCAACAGGATCTTTTTAAAGATTTCACAATTACCGATTATTATATTATTAAATCGTTGATTTTTGCGGGTAAAACACTACCTCCGGATGAGTTTAACCTTTACAAAAAGTTTTTCGATATTATATTCCAACAGCTTCCCAAGCCCGATCTTTTGGTATATCTTTATCTTAAGACTCCCAATCTTCAAAAGAATATTCATAAACGCGGAAGGCCTTACGAATTGGAAATAGAAGACGGATATCTGGATAAGATTCAGGAAGGTTATTTCGAGTTTTTTAAACAGCAAAAAGATGAACACAGGATTGTAATCGTCGATACCAATAATTTGGATTTTGTTAATAATGATGACGATTACCGTAAAATGGTTGAAATTTTAAGCGGAGAATATTCACCGGGTGTTCACAGAATAATACCGTAAAAAAAGGCTGCAAAATTTGCAACCTTTTCAATCTTGTTTTAAAACACGTTTTTATAAAAATTCAATATTTTCCTTCGCCATGGTTTTTTCGCAGTAATGACATTTAAGTTTCATCCTGCCGTGATGATCGGTGATTACGGTAAATTTCGTTTCGACATTTTGATTATTTGTAACACATTTAGGATTAAAACATTTTACTATTTTTTCAATGTGCTCTGGGATTTCCACTTGGGTTTTACTGATTACTTCGTAATCTTTAATTTCTATTAAAGTGGCTTTGGGGGCAACAAGGGATATTTTGTTTATTTCGTCTTTGGCAAAATATTTATCACTTATTTTTATAATTCCTTTTCTTCCCAATTTATTACTTTCCAGGTGATTACCTATGTAAATAGGGTTTTTACTGTTTTCAAGTCCCAAAATTTTGATAACATGAAAAGTATGTTCCGAAGGTATATGGTCGAGAACGGTACCGTTTTTAAGTGCCGAAACCTGTAATTTTTTTCTTTTATCGCTCATTTTTCAATTTATTATAATTATCAGTTATTCTTTTAAACCTAAAATTGCCGCAATAAGAGCTTGACGAACATAGACACCGTTACGTGCCTGCTGAAAATAATATGCTTTCGGGTTATCGTCAACATCTTCACTTATTTCATTGACACGCGGTAGTGGATGAAGTATTCTGAGATTTTCTTTGGAACCGTCAAGCATACTGTTTTCAAGGATATAGGCATTTTTTACTTTTTCATATTCCAAAGGGTCCGGAAAACGTTCTTGTTGTACCCTGGTCATGTATATGATATCCGCTTTAGGAATAACATCGCTCAGTTCGGTATATTGATAATATTCCAATCCCGCATTTTTTATGTAAATTTTGACGGCACTCGGTAATTTTAACGATTCGGGAGAAACCAAATGAAAAGTGGTATTAAACATACTGAGTGCCTGCACCAAAGAGTGAACGGTTCTGCCGTATTTTAAATCGCCTACCAAGGCTATATGTAAATTATCGAGAGTGCCTTGAGTTTTTTGTATTGAATAAAGGTCAAGCAGGCATTGAGTAGGGTGCTGATTTGCACCGTCACCGGCATTGATAATAGGCACCTTGGCAACTTCACTGGCAAAACGTGCGCTTCCGTCCATGGGGTTACGCATTATTATCAAGTCGGAGTAATTGCTTACCGTTAAAATGGTGTCTTTCAGCGATTCACCCTTTCTTTGACTTGAAGTGTCGGCACTTGCAAATCCTATGATACTGCCTCCCATATATTGAACGGCACTTTCGAAACTTAAACGTGTACGCGTTGACGGTTCGAAAAATAAAGATGCTATAACATGTCCTGTTAAAATACGCTGACGAGGGTCGGCTTCAAAATCTTTGGCAATGTCAAGGACTTTTAGAATCTCCTCTTTACTGTAATCCGTAATGGAAATTAAACTTCTGTTTTTCAAATTGATCATTTTGTTAAAAATATTTGTTTACGGACAAAAAAAAGACGGCTTTTAAAAAAAACCGTCTTTAATAGTTATAAATCATCACAATGTGATGATACTTTTTGCCTTATTTCTTTTTTGTTTTTAAATTTCATTACGGTGAACAAAAATAATATTAAAATATTAACAGTCCCTGATTTTTTTAAAATATTTTATATCTGTTTTGTTAATAACCTAAG
>WFZS01000176.1 GCA_015489465.1 Bacteroidales bacterium
AATTTTGCTTTCAGCCAGCCGGTTGAACTGCGTTTTAATGAACTGTTGACGGGTGTACGCGAAGACATAGCCGTGAAAATATACGGAGAAGACCTTAACATCCTTGCGAAAAAAGGTGAGGAAGCGGCAGCTATCATAAAAACCATAGAAGGTGCCGAAGATGTTACCCTTGAACGCACTTCGGGTTTGCCGCAAATGACGGTTCGATATAACCGTAAAAAGATAGCTCAATACGGACTGGACATCAGCAAGCTAAACAGTTATGTTTCTTCGGCATTTGCAGGTAACAAGGCGGGAGTGATTTTTGAAGGGGAAAAACGTTTCGACCTGGTTATACGATTTGATGAAAATCACAGGAAAAGCATAGACAACCTCCGTAATCTTTACATCGATCTGCCCAACGGAAGCCAGATTCCGATTAAGGAAGTTGCCGATATTAATTTCAGACCGGGACCCATGCAGATATCACGCGATAATACTTTTCGTCGAATTTATGTGGGTGTAAATGTCAGGGACAGGGATGTTGAGTCGCTGGTTCATGAAATACAGGAAAAACTCGATAAAAAGCTTGACTTACCTCCGGGGTATTACATTACTTACGGAGGTGCTTTCGAAAATTTACAAAGAGCAAAAAAACGCCTTTCGGTTGTTGTACCCATAGCTCTGGCTTTGATATTCATCCTGTTATACTTTGCTTTACATTCTATTTCCCAAACGGTTATGATTTATATGGCGGTTCCGTTGGCGGCAATAGGAGGAGTGTTTTCCCTTTGGTTGCGTAACATGCCTTTCAGCATATCGGCAGGAGTGGGATTTATTGTATTGTTTGGTGTGGCTGTCCTTAACGGGCTGGTTCTTATCAGCAGGTTCAACAGTTTGAAAACGGAAGGTGTCACCGACATTAAAGAACGAATTTTTAAAGCTACCCACGAAAGGTTGCGTCCGATTTTGCTTACGGCTACAGCCGCCATGTTCGGTTTTATGCCCATGGCAATTTCAAATTCCGCCGGTGCCGAAGTTCAACGTCCGCTTGCAACTGTGGTTATAGGAGGATTGTTCAGCGCAACATTGCTTACCCTTGTTGTTATTCCGGTGCTTTACTATTTGGTTGAATCGAGGAAAAACAGAAGAAAAAAAAGTAATATGAAAAGACCGGTTAAATTAACCGTTATACTTGTTATTATAGGTGTTGGGGGAATTTTAAATCCTTCACCGGCACAAAATACGGACAGTTTAAATTCTATATCAATTGAAGATGCCGTTAAAAAAGCCGTGGCAAACTATCCGGCACTAAAAGCTGCACGGTTGAAAGTAGAGAGTAATAAAACCTTGAAAAAAACTTCGTGGGATATTGGAAATACCGAAATATCCACGGGAGCCGAAGAGCTTGGGAACAACACTGCCGACGGAGTTTATAACAGGTTTACCATAACACAAAACTTCGATGTTTTCGGAATTGCCGCAAAAAACAAAACGGCAAACGCAAAAATAGAAATATCGGAAACAGCCCTTGATTTAACAAAATTGGAGTTAAAAAGAGAAGTGGAAACCGATTGGGCTAATGCTTACAACGCTAAAAAACAATACGAGTTGTACTGTCAGCTGGATTCCATTTTTGAGAAATCGGTTAAAGCGGCAAAAATACGTTTTGAAACCGAAGCCATATCGCGACTAGAATACCTGTCGGTAACAAACCGTGCAAAACAAATCACCATAAACAAAGAAAATGCATACCGCAACTTTGTTATTGCATTACGTAACTTGAACCGGTGGTTTGTCAGTGACACGTTGTTTTCCGTTGACAATAATATTGACAAACTTATCTCCGAACCGGAAGTCACTTATTATGATTCTATTACGTTTCATCCTCAATTGTTGCTTTACAGCCAAAACATAAAGCTCGCCGATGCTAGTTTAAAGCAGCAACAGACAGGGTTTGCTCCGGTATTGTTTGCTCAGTACGGAAGTCAGAAAATTGGAAATCAAAAAGGGTTTTATAAATATGAAATAGGGATAAGCATCCCGCTTGTGTTCGTTTCACAGTTGGGAAAAACCCAATCGGCAAAAATAAACCGGCTAATTTCCGAAGAACAATACATTCAAAAGAAAATAGAAATCAATACTGAATACGGTAATGTTTTAGACGAATACCGCAAATGGCTTCAAACATGGAAATATTATAAAGAAGAAGCCTTGCCTATGGCCGTGGAACAAAAGAGAGGCACTGCACTGGCTTATGAACAGGGCGATATTGATTACGTAACTTTTTTACAAAATATTCGTGATGCCGTGCAGGTGGAATTTGAAACACAACAGGCTTTCGTAAATTACCTTAAAGCACGGTTCAATCTTGAGTATTATTTAAATAATGGGAGAAATCAATAACTAACGGAATATCAATAAAACATAATATATATCATCATGAAAATAGTAAATAAATTAAACGTAATATACTTTTTTATAATCTCAAGTTTGTTGCTTGTTTTTTTGGCATCTTGTAACAGCAAAACAACGGAAAATAAGGAAGAAGAGGAACTGGAAACTTCAGGTGAAATGGTTCCTGTAACCCTCACTTCAACGCAGGTTAGAGCATTATCAATAAAAGCCGACACAATGGCTAAATATGTTTTTAAAGATGCCGTTGAGGTTAACGGATATCTTAATGTGCCGCCGCAAAACAAAGCGTCGGTAACGGCAATTATAGGTGCCAATGTTTCATCGATTAATGTTTTCGAAGGAGATAAAGTTGAAAAAGGGCAGTTGCTTGCCTATTTGAGCCACCCTAACTTGCTTGACATCCAAACGGAATATCTTAATGCCGTCAATCAACTGGAGTTTTTAAAACAGGAATTTGAGCGTCAGAAAAAACTTTATGAGGAAAATGTAGGTTCCGGAAAAGCATATCAAAAAGCGAGAGCCGATTATTTTACGCTTAAAGGAAATATTATGAACCTGGAAGCAAAACTGAAACTTTTAAACTTAAATCCCGGAGAAATTAAACGGGGAACCATTTATGAAAAAGTGCCGGTATTAAGTCCCATAGAGGGTTACGTTGAAAAAGTCGATATACAAACAGGCAAGTATGTGGAACCTCAAACACCATTGTTTGAAATAGTGAATAACGACAAGGTTCACGCTGACTTGATGGTTTTTGAAAAAGATGTTGCCAAGGTGAAAAAAGGTCAAAAAGTTGTCTTTAACGTGGAAACGATTCCGGGTGAACCTTTAATTGCCACAATTTTTGCCGTAGGAAAAACATTTGAGCAGAACCCAAAAGCCGTTCATGTCCATGCCGATATTAATAATAAAAAAGGCAAACTTATTCCGGGTATGTACATAACGGGAAGGATTGCTACATCAAACAGGTTTGCCGATGCTTTACCCGAAGATGCGGTTGTAAAGGAGTCGGGTAAGTCATACATATTTACTGTTCAAACCGGGGATGACAAATGGATTTTTACTCCCGTGGAAGTTGTTACCGGTGATGAGGAAGACGGTTGGGTTGAAATAAAACCGCTTACATCGTTAAAACCGGGAGTAAAAATAGCCCGTAACGGTGCATATTACATCCTTTCGGAAATGAAAAAGAACGAAACCGGAGATGATGATTAAAACATATGTCGAACAAAAAAATTTAAAAAAATGAAAAAGAAATTATTTATCCCTGCAACTATTATATTGTTAGTTGTAATTACCTTAACGGGATTTAAAAATATTAACACTGTTAGTAATATTGATGATAAAAATCCCCTACAAGATTCTACACTTGTAACAGGTAAAGATATCTATCTACAAAACTGTGCAGCATGCCACAAACCCGATTTGTCGGGAACACCGCCTTCTTTCCCGAGTTTAAAAGATATCTCGAAAAAGTATAGCAGGGAAGAGCTTGCTTCAATACTGGAAAACGGAAGAAATGCCATGCCTTCTTTCAAACATTTGTCAAAACAGGAAAGAGATGCAGTAATAGGTTTTCTTTTGGGTGAAGAGACAACAGCCGAAGTAACAACAAACATTTCCCCCGTAGAAAACGGACACAGGCTTTTTGTTGCCAACTGTTCAAGTTGCCACAAGGCAAAACCTGATGACCCCGAACCCACAGGGGTAAAAGATTACGGTATGAAACCGGCTGTTTTGGGAGGTATAAACAAAGTTTACGACTTTGAAAAATTTACGAAAGTGCTAAATGCAGGTCCCTGTTACATGCCTTCTTTTGTTGATCTTTCCGAAAAAGACAAAAAGGATATTTACGATTATCTTAGTAGCATTAAAAATGATGAAATGCCCCGTGGGAAAATGATGCATGGAAAAGAAAAGATGTGCAGAGGACGAGGCATGGGAATGGGCAAATGCAAAATGAAATAGCAATAATTTAAAAATAAGGTTATGTATAAAAGTGTTTTTAAAATACCGAAAATGGATTGTCCTTCGGAGGAGAATATGATTAAGATGAAACTTGAAGGACTTCCGGAAATAAAAAAACTGCAATTCGATTTGGAGAACAGGGTGTTAACCGTTTATCACGACAAAAAGAATCCGGAGATAGAAAAACGGTTGGATGAACTTGATTTGGGTTCACAACTGGTAGAACGTGAATTAACGGAGAACAAAAATATTACCCTTGAGCACAAACAACAGACTAAACTGTTGTGGGCGGTGCTTATTATCAACTTTTCGTTTTTTGTAATAGAAATGACAACAGGGCTTATTTCGCGTTCCATGGGTCTTGTAGCCGATTCGTTGGATATGCTCGCCGATGCTACTGTTTACGGTTTAAGTCTGTGGGCGGTAGGTTCAACAATTGTAAGAAAAAAGAGAGTGGCGAGGTTAAGCGGGTATTTTCAAATCCTTCTTGCTTTACTGGGATTTGTCGAAGTAATTCGAAGATTTATCGAACCCGAAGCATTGCCCGGATATACGATGATGATTGTGGTTTCGGTGTTTGCCCTTGTTGCCAACGCTGCAAGTCTTTTTATACTTCAAAAATCAAAAAGTGACGAAGCTCACATCAAAGCAAGTATGATATTCACCTCCAATGATATAATAATAAACATCGGGGTTATCATAGCAGGAATATTGGTGTTTGTTACACATTCAAAATATCCCGACCTTATTATTGGTGCCATAGTGTTTTTTATAGTTGTAAGAGGAGCCGTAAGAATTTTGAAATTGGGGAAATAAAACATTAACTTTGATGACTTATGGAAAATACTACACTTTACATAAAAAACATGGTTTGCAACCGTTGTATCATGGCGGTTGAAAACGAATTGAAAAATCTTGGACTTAAACCCATGAATGTTATTTTGGGTGAGGCTGTTGTTGAAGGTGATGTTGACAAGGAAACTTTAAACAAACTTGATGAAAACCTTCAAAAAATAGGATTTGAGTTGATTGATGACAAGAAAAGTCGCCTTATAGAAAGTATCCGTACCGAGGTTATTAACTATGTTCATTACGACCCCGAAAGAATAGGAAAGATAAATTTCTCGGATTATATTTCGGACAAACTGGGCTACGATTACTCTTATCTGAGTACCCTTTTTTCGGCAGTAGAGGGAATTACCATTGAGAAATTTATAATACTTCAACGAATTGAGAGGGTTAAAGAACTTTTGATTTATGATGAGGAGACTCTTTCTGAAATAGCTTATCTTACAGGATATTCAAGCGTACAGCACCTTTCCAATCAATTCAAAAAAATTATAGGGATGAGTCCCACGGTTTTTAAAAAAACGAGAAAGAAAGAACGCAAACCGCTGGATGAAGTTTAGAAGATATTCAGGAATTTTTACCGAAATAATAAGCCTCGACAATAGGTATATTTTATACTGAAATTCTTTCTTTTTTTTGCAATTTTTAAAAAATGCGTGTGGGTTCCCAAAACTACGGGACAGCGTGAGGGTGAATGATAAAAGGCTTAAAGCTACGAGGAAAAGCGCTTGCGTTTCGGCTTCAAACAATTTAGGCGGGGTTTTAGCGGGAAAGCGTTTGAATGCGACTCTTTTTCCGAAGATGTTACCTTTTATCAGAGCAGGAGGAAGTATAAGTTTTGGGTCGCCTTCTTTGGTTCCTTTCTTGGCGAAACAAGAAAGGAACATAAAAAAGCTTTGGGAGCTCCAATGTGGAAAGAAAAACGCAAGCCGCTGGACGAGGTTTAGAAAAAATTCAGGATTTTTTTCTGTTTGACAGCCATTTTTTGAAAGATTCCGCACTTTCGCCCGATGGTCTTCCCGATAATAAACCTATTACACTAATATCCTCGTCAATATCATTCCAATGAATTCCGTATCCGTCCCCTATTAAACGCCAATTTGAACGTTCCCAGTTATCAGCTTCAACAAGTCTCGGAAACCGGGTTAACGGAACGGAAATGGTACGGCAGTGGCACTAAAAGCATAAAGTCCGAAGGTCGGAGGTCTTAACTTCACCATTGTTCACTCAATCTAAAATCTTAAATCGACATTCATCATTCGATATTCCATTCAGCGTTGTACAATATGGATATAAAAGTTAGTTTTTTTTCGTTAAAAGATTTTTCCTTCCCACATGACTTTCCGGGGTTAATCGTAAAAAGTTTTGCGGGTATTGGGGGTTGTCACGGTGAGTGATGCGACCTTTAGGAGCATCGTATCGAACCGTGCGAGGAATGGCTTGTCCCGCCACATTTCGACAGGCTCAATGTGACAGCCTCCCCTTCCTACAATTACGTCATTTATGATTGTTGAAATTTTTTTCTTCCCCCTACCAATGACGTAACTTGTAAAGGGTGGATAATCAAGGGGATATAAGTTTTGAAAAATCATATATTTTCACAATATCTCTGTTCTAAACGTCATTTACCGATTGTTGAAAGATTTTTTTCTTCTCTCTCAATGTGACAGCCTCCCCATCCTACAATTACTTCATTTACCTATTGTTAAGAAAATTTCTCCTCCGTAATCATGACAAGATTTACTGTTTTATCAATTCGGAGCTTAACATTTTATTATCATAGAATACTTGCAAAAGATACACACCCTTTTTTAGAGTGCCGATATCCAGATTTTTTGAACTTGTTTTCTTTTCCATAACCACTTTTCCGGTCATATCCGAAATCCGGACATCATAAGAATTCGCTTTTATATCAAGATGTACTATACCGTTAGCAGGGTTCGGGTATAATTTAAGATTATCGGCTTGTATTGATTTCACTCCCAAAAAGTTTTGGAACAGGTCACTTATGGAAAAATCAACATAAGGGTTCATATATCCCGGAGTTACCGTGTCGCTTCTAACCGAAACTCTGAATAAATCCATCTCGGGTACGTAAGTCATAAACTGATAATTGTGAGGCAAAGCGGAGTATTCTTTCATTATATCCCTGTTGAATTCCAAACTGATGTTGGTTCCGTCACCGATGTGATTTTTAATACCGTTATATCTGAATCCGAAATGCATACTGTTATTACGTGCTATTTGATAATTAGCGGTATATAAATTTTCACCCGGAATACTGTCGGGATAAGCATTAGATCTGAAAGTAATATAAGGAACTGCCGGTGCAACCTCGGCAACCAAAGCTATCAAGCTGTCATTTTCTTCCGTTGACCTGGCAAGTGCGCTTACGATATATCCGTCGGCATAACCATGTTCTTGTTGCCGGCTGATGCAATAAGCCACATCCATTACATTATCCGCATTGTCCTGGTTAGGATCTTTTTGCTCGATAGCTTTACGCAAGGTAAACCAAATAGGTTCATAATGTTCGGTTTGAAGTCCGTGGTCATCATTGTCAACCATCATAAGCTGAAACACACCAATATTAGCATTAAAACCCGATAAAACGGATATCATACCCGCAAAACCTATTTGAGCCCACGGTTGTTCGTCTTCTTCGGAAGGAATGTGAATTACCATCGCCTGATTTCTAACCAATACCGGTAAAACGGTCCAGTCAATATGTCTTGTAACAACGGATTTTCCGTCCAGGTCGGTTCCCGCCGTTGCATCGCCCCAGCTCATTAAACTGGAGCATGCCACATTTACCTTGGTTGCAAAAATACCGCTTATATCCAATATGGAATTTGCTAACAAAATATCAACGTAATCCAGGTTAAGCGTATTGGTGTTAGTGGAATTCATTCCGTCAATAACACCTTTTGCTTCTACAACATAAACGCTGTCATAAGTAAACAGGTTGCCTGCGGCGATAAGACCTTTAACGTAATTATAAATAGCGTCGGAACCGAATGCAGGTTTTATATAATTTTGAACCAAATCGGTAATATGACTACCTAGAAGTTCACCTTGGGCATAACCCCGTTCGTAGTGTGTGCCTTCTACTTTTATTACAATAAGGTTGTTAGTATCGGCATATATTACGCCGTGACCGGATTGGGCGGCAGCAGAAAAACTTCCTAAAAAAAGAAGTGTTACGACAAAAGAGTAAATAAATTTTTTCATGACTATTATTTTTGTTAACGAATTCTTATTAACACACTCAAATATAATAAAATAACCGTAATATTTATTGAGTGTCACTTATATGATTTGTCCAAAATTTCAAAGATTATCATGTTTTTAAAAGCTCTTTTTTGGTTAAAATATTAACGGAAAAGTTTTTCCTGTAATAAACCGATTACACTAATGTCTTAGTCAATATCATTCCTGTGAATTACGTGTCAATCCCTTAACAATAACCGGTTAAACCGTATCTTGTTTCAGCTTCAACAAGTCCCGGAAACCGGCTTAACGGAACGGAAATGGTACTGACGTCACCCAATTCTACCGTTATTATTTCCTTCTTCTTAAATTCAGTTCCGTGGAAAATTCTCTTTCAAAGAATTCAAATTCACCCGTTTTATTTTCTTTTTTAAGGTTTTCATCATAAGCTCTCAAATCTTTACGCATGACTTTAGCACTTATGGTTTTAGGAAATTCCGAAAGGAACTCTATTGAACGCGGTCTTTTGTACGGAGCCATATTATCCCTTATAAACCTGAAAATTTCAAGAGCCATTTTCCTGTTTGGCGTATATTCGTCATTCAATACTATAAAAGCTTTCGGAACGATACGGTTACGGTCGTCAACGGTGGGAATAACGCCGACTTCAAGTACGGCGGGATGTTCTATAATTTCACTTTCCACCTCGAACGGACTTATTCTGTAATCAAGGCTTTTAAATACGTCGTCAACTCTGCCGACAAAATGGAAATAACCCTCTTCGTCCATGTATGCCGTATCACCTGTAAGGTACCAACCGCCTTTAAATATGTTTTTGTTCAAATTGGCATCTTCGTAAGCTGTTAAAAGTCCCAACGGTTTTACGGGATAGGTGGCGGCACAAATTTGTCCGTCTCTTCCCGGTGATACCTCATCAAGTTTTTGGTCTAGGATTTTAACTTCGTATCCCGGTGCCACTTTACCTATTGAACCGGGCTTGGCTTTCATACCCGGGAAAGTTCCAATCATCAAAGTTGTTTCCGTTTGTCCGTAACCTTCTCTTAACTCAACACCCGTAAGTTCCTTTGCCATTTTACTGATTTCGGGATTAACTGGTTCACCGGCACTTACCATTTTCTTTAATGAAAGGTTATATTTTGTGAAATCTCTGGTTCCGAATAATTTCCATACACTTAACGGAGCGCATAAACTCGTAATCTTATATTTGTCCATAGCTTCCAGAACCTTGTCGGGGTCAAACTGGTCATACTTTAAGGTAAATGTGGTACAGCCGGCATTCCACGGAGCCAAAAAGCTGCTCCAAATAAATTTAGCCCATCCCGGTGAACTTATGTTGTAATGTATGTCATCGGGTTGAAGTCCCAGCCAATACATTGTGGTAAGATGTCCTACCGGATAATGGTGCGGATGCATGACGAGTTTAGGCTTTGAAGTGGTTCCTGAAGTGAAAAATAAAAAGAGGTTATCCGTTGAAAAAGTGATAAAGTTGGATTCAAAATCACTTTCATATTTTTTATATTCGTCATAATCAACCCAGCACGGAATATTTTCTTTCGTTTCGCAAGTGCAGTCCTTTTGAGGTTCTTTAATACATATTAAACCTTTAAGTCTGTAAAGGGCTTCACCCGCTCCGTCAATTTTATCGACATATTTTTGGTGTGCAACAATATATTTTACATTTCCGCTTATTATCCTGTCCGAAATGTCTGCCGGGGACAAAAGAGTGGATGCCGGAATTATTGAACCGCCTGCTTTCATTATTCCCAAAAAAAGTTCGTAAATCTCTACCGAAGCATCCATCATTAACATTACACGATCACCTTTTTGTATCCCCAAATCACTTAAAAAATTGGCAACTTTATTGGAACGGATTCTCATTTCTTCGAAAGTAACCGATTCTTCATTGCCATCGGTGTCTGCAAATATGAGTGCCGTTTTATTATTGTTTTCCGCTATGATATCAAAATAATCGGTAGCCCAATTGAATTTGGTTATTCTGGGCCATTTGAAACCTTTTACGGCTTCTTCATAGCTTTTAACATTTAAAATAAAGTCTCTTAAATCGAAAAATTTTTTTGCATCGTGTGTTATTTCTTTCATAATGATGAATTTTGGGTTAATACCTTTCAAAGCTAAATAGTATTTTTTTAAAATACCAGGGTTTTTTCATTAAAGGTTGTTAATTATAAAGCTTTTTAAATAAAGATATTGGATGTAATTGTAAATTTGCCTGCTAAAAATGTAATTTTGAAAAGGTTAATAATTGACATAGGAAACACTCTCGACAAAGTAGCCGTTTTCGATAATGACAAAACGGTTTTTATTGATAAAGTTAAGAATCTTGATACCGTTGTATTACAAAATATCTTTTCCGCATTTCCCGGTATAGAAAGTTCGGTAATTTCAGCAGTAAAAAGCTATCCGCCGGAGATTGACAAATTTATTGAACAAAAATGTTTTTTGTTAAAAATAACCGGTAAAGTAAAATTGCCTTTTCGAAATTTATACAAAACCCCTGAAACTTTGGGTAAAGACAGGATTGCTCTTGCAACTGCCGGGGTAAAAAAATTTCCGGGTAAAAATGTTTTGATTATAGACGCCGGAACAACAATAACGTATGATTTTGTAAATGCAAGCGCCGAGTATCTGGGTGGAGGTATTAGTCCCGGTATAAATATGAGATTTAAAGCTCTGAATACTTTTACGGATAAATTACCGTTAATTACCGTAACGGAAGATACCGGTTTGATAGGACGTGATACACGTACATCAATTCTTTCGGGAGTTTTGCACGGTATTTGTGCAGAAGTGGATGGTATTATAGACAAATACAAAAAACAATATGACAACCTTAAAGTTTTAGTTTCCGGAGGTGATCATATTTATTTTGTTAAAAAGTTAAAAAATAGCATCTTTGCAGCTCCAAATTTGGTGTTGGAAGGATTAAATGAAATATTGAGTTTTAATGAAGATTTTTAGAGCAATAGTATTTTTACTGTTATTGTCGGGAAGTATCGGAGTGTTGGCGCAAAGCAGCCAAAATAAAATAAACTCTCCTTATTCGGCTTACGGAATGGGTAATTTGAAAGGAAGGAATGTTAACGTTGTCCAAAAAGCAATGGGAGGTATTTCCATAGGTTATTCCAGTAATTTGTATATCAACCCCAACAACCCGGCATCGTATGCCGTTTACGACTCAATGCATTTTATTTTTGAAACGGGAATAAAAGGTGAGGTCGGGAGTATAAGTAGCATAAAAGGAACGGCCAATTCCAACAGTTTCACGTTGAGTTATCTTTTAATGGGTTTTCCCGTTACAAAGTGGTGGGCTTCATCAATAGGGTTGATTCCTTACAGCGAAATAGGATATAATATTGATATTAAAATTGATATGAGCCAATACAATTTCGGTGATATCATAAATAATATTGAAGGAGAGGGAAGATTCAACGAGTTTTATTGGGGTAACGGGTTTAAAATTACAAAGGATTTTAGGGCGGGATTCAATATGAATGTTTTATTCGGAAACGCTTCGTTCAGCAAATTGATTTATTTTCCCGATTCTGTTTTTATTTTCAATACCAGAACAACCAAGGAATACCATTTGGCAAATATCGTTTTTGATTTCGGTGCTCAATACGATCTTCATTTAAAAAATAAAAATAAAATGACTTTCGGTTTCATTTACCAACCTACGGTAGATGTTAATGCCAAAAAAACCGAAATGTCAAAGACCTTGACAGGTGGTTACAATGATGTTGATTTTGATAAAGACACAGTATATTACCACCCCGATTTGAAGGGGAAAATCGTGATACCGTATAGAATAGGTGGCGGCGTAACTTTTTATAAAAGTAATCTTTGGATGCTCGGTGCCGAATATGAGTTTCAAAAGTGGCAAGATTTTAAGATTTTCGGTGTTAAAGATTCTATTTCCAATTCATGGACGGCAAGGGTAGGGGGTCAAATTTCCCCGAAACATACCGTTCTTTCGCCACTGTATAAAAAATTAATTTACAGATTCGGAGGTACATACGGTTTATCATACCTTAAACTTGACGGACACCAGTTGAGTGAATACAGTATTTCCGTAGGAGCCACCTTCCCGATACGCAAATCACGTTCAACTTTTAATATAGGAATCGAATACGGGGGAAGAGGCACAACACAATACGGCTTATTAAAAGAAAATTTTGTTAATTTTACCTTTGGTTTATCAATAAACCAAGTGTGGTTTGTAAAACGTAAATATCAATAAAGTAAATATCAATCAAATAAATAGAATATCATGAAAGCGAAAATTTTGTTGGTAATAGCAATGATGGTAGCTGTAACAAGCTTGTTTGCAGGTGGAAAATCCGGTTTTGCAAATCTTGTTCCCCAAAAACAAGATATTCCGAAATTCGGTAAAGACAGTGTAAAGTGTGTAATGAATCTTTCGTTATACATAGAACCTTATAAATATTGGAAACAAAGCAGATATAAAAGTGACATAGTAAAAGATGCCATAAAACCCTGGTTATATGTTTTTAACAATTGTCCCAGAGCAAGTCAAAATGCTTTAATACATGGCGTTAAAATTATGGAATACAGGATTAAACATGCCAAATCCGAACAGGAAAAAGAAAAGCTTATTGATACTCTTTTAATGGTGTATGATGCAAGAGCCAAGTATTTTCCTACTTATAAGGGACGTTCACAAATAGGTAAAATAATGGGTTATAAAGGTGTTGATTTATATAAATACCGTCCCGATTCCTATAAAGAAGCTAATGAAATACTCCGAAAATCAATAGATGAACAAAAAGACAGAGCTTCCGGTTCCGTTTATATTTATTATTTCAGAACCCTTATAAGAATGGCTCAAAACGGTGATGTTGATCCGTCGGCAGTAGTAGATGCTTATGATGAAATAAGCGGTTATTTGGATTCTAACATTAAAAAATATAAAGCCGCCGGAAAACAAAATAAGGTTGAAATATATGAAAATATAAAAGGTTCCATAGAAAGTATGTTCGAACCGTTTGCAAACTGTGACGACCTGGTACGTATTTATCAAAAGAAATTTAATGAAAATCCCGAAGATGTTGAACTTTTGAAGAAAATAACCGAAATACTCAGTAAAAGAAAATGTATTGAATCGGATTTGTATTTGAATGCCGTAGAAAATTTATATAAGCTGGAACCTACACCGGAATCGGCTTATTTGCTCGGTAAAATGTACTTGAAAAAGGAAAATTACGACAAAGCTTTGGAATATTTGAAACAGGCAACAAAGATGACCGAAACGGAACCTTTGTTCAACACATATATGTTCCTTGCCGACATTTACAGGTATAAAAATAATTACCAGAAAGCACGTGAAATGGCACTTAAAGCCGCTAAAATAGACCCGACAAAAGGTCAACCTTATGCTTTCATAGGCGATTTATATGCCGAAAGTGCACAAAAATGCGGTAATAACGATTTAACTAAATTGGATGCTTATTGGGCAGCTGTTGATAAATACAAAAAAGCAAAACAGGTTGAACCCGATCTTGCCGAACAGATGAATAAAAGAATTGCGGCTTACAGCAAGCATTTCCCTTCAAAAGAAACTCTTTTCTTCTATGGAATTGAAGAAGGTTCTCCGTATAAAGTAGGCTGTTGGATTAATGAAAACACTATTGCAAGAGCTGCAAAATAGAGCCTGAAAGGTTATTTTAAAATGTTTAAAATATTTTCAAAAAGCATCATTATAACTTTGTTTGTAATGATGCTTTTTTCTTGTGAAAACAGTATTAAAGAAGTAAATAAATTTGCCGGGGATATTTACGATACATCAATGGGAATAAAAGCATATAATATTGAATACGTGAGGACCGATTCAGGTAAATTGCAGATGATTTTACGGGCTCCCGTGATGATTAAATATGAAGATAAAAAAAATCCTTATGCCGAATTTCCGGGAGGATTTGAAATATATATGTATGAAAACGATTCCGTAAAAAAAGCTTATGTACGCGCCAATTACGGAATAAATTATTCGAAACGTAAATACCTTGAAGCTCGCAATGATGTTGTTGTAAAAAACTTTTTTACCAAAGAACAACTTAATACCGAAAATCTTATTTGGGATCAAAAAAAGAAAAAGATTTTTGCCCGTACATTTGTAAAAATTACCACTCCCGATAAAATTATTTTCGGAGACAGTATGCATGCCAATGAAGACTTCAGCAAAAGAACCATTTTTAACATACGCAGGTCTGAGATAGATGTAAATGAACAGGAATACAAATAACCTTAACTTATGAGTACCGACTGGATTTTAGTAATAATAACCCTTCTTTTTTCGGGATTCTTTTCCGGGCTTGAGATTGCTTTTGTTAGCTCCAGCCGTTTAAAGCATGAGTTGGATTTGAAAAATAACAAAAAAGCGGCTAAAATACTTTCCCTCTTTTATAAAAATCCCTCACGTTTTATAGGAGCACTACTGTTGGGTAACAATATTGCGCTTGTGGGTTACGGTATAGTGATGGCCCATATTTTGGAACCGGCAATTAAACATTGGCTGCCCGCTTCGTTAAATTCCGAATTCATTATTTTGCTGATACAAACAATTCTGTCCACGCTTCTTATTCTCGTTACTGCTGAGTTTTTGCCTAAAATTCTTTTCAGAATAAACCCCAACGGTATTCTGAATTTTTTTGCAATTCCCGTATGGTTATTTTACGTTATTTTTTATCCGTTAATACTTTTGTACATCGGTTTTGCCGAGTTTATCCTGAAAAATCTTTTCAATGTTGACATTACCGCCGACACTTACAAATTCAGCGCCGTTGACCTGGGAGAATATATCAACGATTATCAACCTTCGGAAGATGAAGATACCGAAGAAATTCAGATGATTCAAAATGCTATTGAATTTAAGCACGTCAAACTTCGCGATTGTATGATTCCGCGTACGGAGATTGTAGCTACCGATATAGAAACCGACATTGATTCGTTGATAAAACTTTTTTCCGACAGCGGGCATTCGAAAATTATGATTTACAAAGGTGATATTGACAAGATTGTCGGGTATGTTCATGCATACGATATGTTTAAAAACCCCGAAGACATTAAAAGTATTGTAAGAAACGTTGAGATATATCCCGAAACAATGCCCGCCAGGGATGTGCTTAATGATTTTATAAAAAATCACAAAAGTATTGCCATAGTTGTTGACGAGTTCGGGGGTACATCGGGAATAGTAACCTTGGAAGACATTATCGAGGAAATATTGGGTGAAATAGAAGATGAATACGATATTACCGATGAAGTGGAAAAAAAGGTAAATGATAATGAATATATCTTTTCCACACGGTTGGAAATAGATTATTTGAATAAGAAATATAATTTTAACATTCCCGAAAAAGAAGATTATGAAACTTTGGCTGGCTTTATTTTGTATAACCACGGTAGTATTCCTTCCGAAGGTGATTTAATAGAGATTCCACCTTATAAATTTGAAATTCTGAAAGCTCACGGAAATAGAATTGAAGAGGTTAAAATGATTTATTTAAAAGAAGAAACAAGTGAGGATTAACGTTAATAGGGAGAATATTGAGTTTTATGATGATTTACAAAACTAACTTATTGATAATAAATTCTTATTTGCAAAATAATTTTCATATTTCAACGGATATTGTATTTTTGCACCTTAATTTTTAAAAACACAAAAAATATATAAATAGATGGCAGCAATAGGAACTATCAGAAAACATTCAACTTTATTAGTTGTAGTTATCGGTGTGGCATTAGCAGCATTTGTGCTTGGCGATTTTATTAAACGAAGAAGAACACGTGATGTTAATATCGGTGTGGTTGACGGAAAAGAAATAACGGTTATGGAGTTCAACAACAGATATGAACAATATTTGGAAAACACCAAGCAACAAAAGCAGACATCTCGAATTTCGGAAGCCGAACAGGCTCGAATAAGAATTCAAACATGGAACCAAATGGTAAGAGAAATTCTTATGGGAGAGGAGTATAAAGAGTTGGGATTGGATGTAACGGCTGATGAACTTTACGATATGATTCAGGGACCAAACCCTCACCCGTTGGTTGTTCAGTCCTTTACGGACCCCAATACCGGTAAATTTGATAGAAACAAGGTTATCCAATATTTGCAAAATCTTGACAACTATCCTCCCGAAGCAAAACAAAGATGGATAGAGTTTGAAAAATATCTTAAAGAGGACAGGTTAAGACAAAAATTTAACGCACTTATAGAAAAAGGTTATTATGTGCCGAAAGCCCTTGCAATAAAAGAGTACGAGGATACTTATGACAATGCTTCCACGGATTTCGTAGCTAAAAAGATTTCTTCGGTACCGGACAGCGTTGTTAATGTTACCGAAGAGGATTATATGGCATATTACGATAAAAACAAAGAAAAATTCAAAACTGATGCGTCAAGGGATTTGAAGTTTGTTATAATAAAAGTCGTTCCTTCGCAAAAGGATATTCAAAAAGCTAAAAAAGATATTATATCTTTAAAAAACGAACTGGCCAAGATTGATGCCAAAGATGTCAGCAGATTTATAAAAGTTAATTCAGATGTTCCTTACGACAGTTCTTGGAAAGAAAAAGGACAACTTCCTGCTGAAATCGATTCCGTTATGTTTGTTGAAAAACCCGGTTATGTTTCCGATTATTGGTTTAAGAACAACAAGTATCATGTAGCAAGGCTTATGGCTGTTGCGGAACGTCCCGATTCGTTAAGGGCAGCTCATATTTTGATCGCTTACAAAGGTGCATACAGGGCAAACCCGGCTATTGACCGTTCAAAAGAAGAAGCTAAAAAGCTTGCCGACAGTTTAATGACGGTTTTAAAGAAAAATCCGAAAAAACTTGAGTCACTTGCTCAAAAATATTCCGATGATCCGTCGGCCAGAACCAATAAAGGGGATTTGGGATGGTTTAAAGACGGAAGAATGGTTCCCTCTTTCAACGAAGCCGTTGTAAACACCAAAGTTAATGGAGTTACTATAGCCGAAACTCCCTACGGATATCATATTATAGAAGTTTTGGGTAAAAAAGACCCCGTGAAAAAAGTTAAAGTTGCCGAACTTGTGTTTGAAGTATTACCGAGCAATGAAACTTATCAAACGACATTTGCTTTAGCCTCAAAACTTGCAACCGAAGCTAAAACAAGCGAAGAGTTTGATAAAAAAGCTAAGGATATGGGACTTCAGGTAATGACTCAACCTAAAATTCGTGAAATAACAAGCAACATAAGAGGATATAACAATGTTCGTCCCGTTGTAAGATGGGCATTTAAAGATAATACCGAAGTTGGCGACGTTTCGGGAGTTTTTGACCTTGACGGAGCTTATATGGTTGCCGTTGTTACCGGTAAAGCCGATAAAGGTTATCCTCCGCTTGAGGATGTTAAACCTTACATAGAAAGGGCCGTTATCAACCTTAAAAAAGGTAATTATATCGCCTCACTAATGAAAAATGCCGGAACGGATCTCGAATCTATCGCAAGCAAAATGAAATTGAGTATAGATCACGACAACAGTCTTACTTTTAAAGATAACCAGATTGGTACTTACAACAATCAATATAAAGCAATAGGAACCGTTTTCGGACTTGATAAAGGTGAAGTTTCAAAACCTGTTGTTGATAAATCGGCCGTATTCGTTTTGAAACAAAACTTTATTAAAAGTTCGGCTGACAAAGCCAAAAAAGATTATAAAAATATAGTTAAAAAGATAGAGAAACAGATTTCGCAACAGGTGAACAGTGATTTACCTTACAATGCGATAGAAAAATCATCCGATATAGTTGACAACAGGATAAAATTCTATTAAAAATAGATTCCTGTACATTTGAAAGAGGCTGCCCCGAAAAGGCGGCCTTTTTTATTTTTATGGGTAGTGTGCAGGTGCCCCACCCTGAGAGAGAAAATTTTTTCTACCTACTACCAATGTTGTCACTTGTAAAGGATGGATAATCAAGGGGTTAGGAGTTTAAAAAATACAAATTTTCAGCAATATCTCTGTTCTAAACGTCATTTACTGATTGTTGAAAATTTTTTCTTCCCCCTCATACTTACACCTCTCGCGCCGGGAAATACTATTAACGATTAACTGTTAACTTTTAAACCACTTTGAACAACTCCGAACACAAACGCTAAACTCACAATGGAATATCGAACGCTGAATATCGAATATCGATTAACGATTTAAGATTGATTAAATGTTTGATTGGATGATCGGAAAATTGAGACGTTGTGACGTTCAGGCTTTTGACCTTTGACTTTCAGACTTTCAGACCTTTGACTTTCTGCCCATGAACGCTAAAAACGTCGCACCCATCACGATGTCAAAATAAAAATTCTCGTTAGCCGGTTTTTTATCTTCAAAAAGGTTTAAATAATATTTCTATTTTCTAACTTTACCTGAAAATAAAATGATGAGGTGGATTTTAATTTATTTATAAAAGAACTTGAAAAAGAATTGGGCAAACCTTTACCGGGTAAGTCCGCTCAATATAAAATGGCACCACCGGGCAGGGATTTGGAAGCAGCCGGAAAAGAACCGAAAAAAAGTGCAGTGATAGTTCTTTTGTATGAACAAAACGGAAAAGTAAAGGTGTTATTTATGAAACGGGCCGTTAACAATTCAGTTCATAGTGGTCAATTGTCGTTTCCGGGAGGACAAAAGGATAATAAAGATAAAACATTGAAAGAAACCGCATTGCGGGAATTATATGAAGAAGTGGGAATCGGTGATGTTAAAATTATAGGCGAACTGACACCGCTGTACATTTCCGTCTCCAACTTTTCGGTTTACCCTTTTGTGGGATATTTGAATAAAGAACCTGTTTTTAAAATTAACAGCGATGAGGTGGAAAAAATCGTTACTGTTGATTTGGAAACTCTAAAAGATGAAAAAAACCGTACTTTTACGAAAGTAAACACGAAATATGCTAAAAACTACAAGGTTCCATGCTTTAAACTCGATGATGAAATTTTATGGGGAGCCACCGCAATGATTACAAACGAACTTTTGGAAATATTAAAAAACGCGGGAATTCAATTTAAATTGGAAAATGTTTAATCAAATAATATTTTAATTATGAAAAGAATAATTAGTACCGATAAAGCGCCTGCAGCAATAGGACCGTATAGCCAGGCTGTTGAAATTAACGGAACATTATACATTTCGGGGCAAGTTCCCATAGACCCGGCAACGGGAAAAGTTGTGATAGGCAACATTAAAGTCCAAACAGAGCAGGTTATGAAAAATATAGGAGCAATATTGACAGCTGCCGGTTATTCATTCAAAGATGTGGTAAAATCAACGTGTCTGTTAAGCGATATGAAAAATTTTGCCGATATGAATGAAGTTTATGCGAAATATTATCCCGGAGAACCACCCGCAAGAGCAGCTTTTGCGGTTAAGGAACTGCCTCTGGGAGTTCTTATAGAAATAGAAACAATAGCCGTAAAAGGTTAAAAACAATCCTCTTTACAAATCAACCCCGAATTTCAGTACTGCACCGTGATGCATATCACCGTTGAAAAATGCTTTATGCTTACGGTGATATAAAAATCCGATTAAAATAAAAGTTGGCATAATAGATTGTAATAGTTCTATTTTCAGCAAGTATGACGGGGAGGGTTCCCAAAACAGCGAGCCGGCAAGGGCGTGAATTATAAAAAGTTTACAGATACTGCAAAAGCGCTTGCGTTTCGGCTTCAAACATTTAGGCAGGCTTTGAGTGCAGGCGTTTGAATGCGACTCTTTTGCCATAAATGTTGCTTTTTATAAGAGCGGGGAGAAGCATTTGTTTTGGGTCGCCTTCTTTGGTAACTTTCTTGGCGAAACAAGAAAGTTACATAAACAATACTTTACAAATCAACCCCGAATTTCAGTACTGCACCGTGATGCATATCACCATTGAAAAATGTTTTCAAAAACGCTTTTATCCCCAGTGAAAACCTGTTATTTAAGCGGAATGTATCTTCAACTATGACAAGCGCACCACCGAAGGCCGTTTCATTCCGGAATATATAATCGTTGTAATAATGCCCCATATAATAATAAGATGAGGATAAATATGTATCCGAAATGTTAAAAACCGATATGCCGCTTCCTACTCTGAAATCATTCAATCCGTTGTTCTTACAAGGAGATATGAACAAATTTAAACTTCCTTCGATAAACATTGCCGAAGAGTGGTCGCCGGTAAAATTCTTGCCCACATCAAGTGTGGCGGAAGTTGTAAAGTAGTTGCTGATTTTATAATTAAGTTCGTTTTCAAAGTTGATACACATATAATCCCCCGAACTTAAAAACGATATTCCGGTTCCGGTACGTAAGTCGAATTTTGAAAAACCGGTATTTTGTTTCGTTTGTGAAAACAGCGTTACGGAAACTAAAATTAAAGCTATTGTAAATATTTTTTTCATGGTGTTTGTGTTTTTTGATTGAATGTAAAAAAAGCCATACCCGGTTAAAGATATGGCTTTTATAATAAATGAAGTAAACAAAACTATTCTTCTTCTTGTTGCTGAGCTTCGTATTCTTTCAAGAGTTTTTCCTGAACATCGCTAGGAACTTGGGCATATTCGGCAAATTTCATTGAGAAAACACCTCTACCCGATGTCAATGAGCTTAACGATGTTGCATAACGTTGCATTTCAGCCAAAGGAACACGTGCACGAATTATCTGGTTTTTACCTTTTGCGTCCATACCCATTATCATGGCACGGCGTCCTTGCAAGTCCGTCATAACGGCACCCATCATTTCTTCCGGTACTATAACTTCAACGTCGTAAACGGGTTCCATAATTTTCGGACCTGCTTGTTTAAAGGCTTCGCTGAAAGCATTACGTCCTGCAAGTTTGAAAGATATTTCGTTTGAATCCACCGGGTGCATTTTACCGTCGTATATGTAAACAACGATGTCCCTGGCATAAGAACCCGTTAACGGACCTTCTTCCATTCTTTCCATAATACCTTTCAGGATAGCCGGCATAAATCTGGAGTCGATGGCACCACCTACAATACAGTTGTTAAATACCAATTTACCGCCCCATGGCAAATCGTGAACGTCTGTTCCTCTAACCGGAATATCGGTAGGATCTTTATATCCTTCGTGGTAAGGCATAACTCTTAAGTGAACTTCACCGAACTGTCCTGCACCACCGGATTGTTTTTTATGACGGTATGATGCATTGGCGGTTTTGGTAATGGTTTCACGGTAAGGAACTTTAGGCGGTTTTGTTTCAACTTCTATTTTATGTTCATTATCGAGGTACCATTTTATTGTGTTAAGATGAAATTCTCCTTGTGTTTTAACCAACTGTTGTTTCAGCTCGCGTGAGTATTCAACGATGATTGTCGGGTCTGTTTTATGCATTTCGTTAAGAACGGCACCGAGTTTTTCATCGTCGGCAGAGTTAACGGCTTTAATAGCCACGGTATATAACGGTTCGGGAATCGGGAACGGTTCGAATCCTGCCGAAGCAATTTTCGGATCCATCAACGAATCGTTGGTTCTTACGTCTTTAAGTTTAATGGTGGTTGCTATATCACCGGCAACAACTTTTTCCACTTTTTCACGGTTTTTACCGTTAACAACGTAAAGTTGTGATATTCTTTCTTTGTTTCCCGTTCTCGGATTTATCAAATCCTGACCTTCATGCACTTCACCGCCGTAAACTTTAAAATAGCTTACTTCGCCGAGGTGGTGTTCAATTGAAGTTTTCCAGATAAACAAAGCTGTCGGGTCTTCCGGGTTACAATTGAATTCACGACCGTCGGTTGTTTTTTTACCTTCAACATCATTAGGTGCCGGACACGATTTAACGACAAAGTCCATTAAACGTGTTATTCCTATACCGTGTTTTGCCGAAGTAACCATTACCGGGAAAATAGCTCTTGTCATCAATCCCAAACGGATACCTTCGCGCATATCTTCGAGTGAAAGAGTGTCGTTTTCGAAATATTTTTCCATCAATTCTTCCGAACCTTCCGCAGCATTTTCAATAAGTTTGAGGTGAAGTTCATCGGCTTTTGCTTTTTCAGATTCGGGAATGTCAAGAACTTCGGGTTCGCCGCCGCCATCCTTAAATTTGAGCATTTTCATGTAAACAAGGTCGATAATGGTATCGAACCCTTCACCCGGATTTACGGGATATTGAACAACGGTAACTTTATCGCCGAAATATTCTTTAAGAGCATTAACGGTTTCGTTAAAGTTTGCTCCGTGGTGGTCCATTTGGTTAACGGTAAACACTACCGGACTGTTCATAAGTTCCGTTTGGCGGTAAGCCGTTTCGGTAGTGGCTTCAACACCGCTTTGACCGTTTACAACCAAAACGGCGGTGTCGGCAACGCTGAGGGCTGCAATGGTTTCACCTATGAAATCGGAAAAGCCGGGATTGTCGATGATGTTTATCTTTTTATTGTTGTAAAAAGTGTATAAAAGGGTAGAATGAACCGAGTTTTGACGCTCCGTTTCGATGGGTCTGTAATCCGAAACGGTATTTTTGTCATCAACACTACCTTTCCTGTTTATAACTTTTCCTTCAAAAAGCATTGATTCGGCAATTGTTGTCTTGCCTGATTTCGCCCCTCCAATCAACGCAATATTTCTAATTTCGTTAGTTTGATATACTTTCATAATGCTCAAATTATTAAATGATTAGCAATAATTGTTTTTATAAGAAACGCAAATGTAAAAAAATAAGTTTAAAACATTACTCTGTTTAAGATTTAAAATAATGCTAAAAAAGAAATAATTACGTTAATTTTGCATGTTAAAAAGAAGTTGTCATGAAAAGGCTGTCGATATTTATTTTTTTATCGGTTTTATTTAGTTATGTCAAAGCCCAGGATTCAACTTCCGTAAAATTTAAAATTCCTTATAACGAAAATACCAAGTCGATAGAATTCAGTAAAATAGTTAAAGAGAAAGGGTCAAAAAGAGAGCTTTTCAACAGATGTGTTTATTGGCTCTATGATTATTACAAAGATCCGGTAAGGGTTTCACGTGTAAGAGATCTTAATTCCGGGAAAATAGCCGGTCAGCATTATTTTTATATTTACAAGCAGGATAGTATTACAAACAAAAAGGAAAAATTTGCTAAAATTATTTACTCTTTTACCATTAAGTTTAAAGATAATAAGTACATGTGGCAAATTAACAAGCTGGAATCCGTTTCGAAAAGTAAAATAGATCTCGATGAATGGATGAAAGTTTATGATCCGAAGTATAAAAAAGAGTGGGAATATTATTTGGGGCAAATTATTGATTTTGTTAACGGATGGAGTGCCGGTTTGGAGAAAAAGATGTCGGAAGTTCCGTCTGCAAAGAAAAATAATGACGACTGGTAGTTTTTAGAAGATTAAAAATTGTTTTAAAACGATGAGGAAACGTGATTACATTATCAAAGGCTTTTCAAAACTTTTGAAAGAAGAAAAGTTGAAAATTGTTGCGGAACTGATGGATAATCAGGTGGAAACAATTGAACTTTTGAAAAGTTTTTGGCATCCCGACAGGCGCAAACAAAAAATATTCGATGAATTTTCGGAGAACACTTTGTCTAATTTTTACATCCCTTACGGTGTTGCACCCAATGTTAGGGTTAACGGCACAAGCTATCTTGTTCCCATGGTTATCGAAGAAAGTTCTGTTGTTGCGGCTGCCTCATCCAGTGCCAAATGGTGGCTTGACCACGGTGGTTTTCATTCCGTTGTTAACGATGTTGTGAAAATAGGACAGGTGCATTTCAGTTGGAAAGGTGATAAAAAGAAGTTGGAAAAAGTTTGGGATGATCTTACTTCGGAAATGAGGAAAGCAACGGCTTCCATAACCGCAAATATGGAAAAAAGGGGTGGCGGAATACTTGATTTCGAACTTATCGACATGACATCTAAAATTGATAATTATTATCAAATAAAAGTTTCTTTTAACACCGTGGATTCCATGGGTGCCAATTTTATCAATTCGTGTCTGGAAGAGTTCGGTGAAGTTTTGAAAAAGTTCGTCAAAGAAAATCCTCTTTTTACAGGCGGAGAAAAGGAATTAACCGTGATAATGGCCATTTTGTCGAATTATACACCCGACTGCTCCGTTAAAACGTGGGTGGAATGCGATGTTGAAGAACTTGATGGTCTTGACGACCAACTTTCGGGTAAACAGTTTGCCGAAAAATTCGAAACAGCCGTTAAAATAGCCGAAGTTGACATTTTCAGAGCCACAACCCATAATAAAGGTATTTTTAACGGCATTGATGCCGTGGCAATAGCTACCGGTAACGATTTCAGGGCAATAGAAGCGGCGGGGCATACTTATGCTTCCAAAGACGGCAGATACAAAAGTTTGTCGCATGTAGAGATAAAAGACGGCAAGTTCAAGTTTTGGCTTGAACTGCCTCTGGCTGTAGGTACCGTAGGCGGGTTAACGTCGTTGCATCCTTTGGCAAAACATTCGTTGGAAATGTTGGGCAACCCTTCGGCAAAAGAGCTTATGATGATAGCTTCGGCGGTGGGTCTTGCCAATAATTTTGCCGCCGTAAGGTCATTGGTAACCAAAGGCATACAAAAAGGACACATGAAAATGCACCTTATGAACATCTTGAACCACTATAATGCAACGGAAGAAGAAAAACAGAAAGCCATAGAGTATTTCAAAGACAAAAAAGTGTCGTTTGCCGAAGTAAGTAAGTTTATAAAAGAGTTACGTGAAGGTTGAAAAAAAAGAGTCATATCGTTCAAACGGAAAGCTGCTTCTAACCGGAGAATACCTCATTTTGGAAGGGGCGCACGGACTTGCTTTACCTTTAAAGTTGGGACAAACGCTTGATGTTTACGAAAATAAAGAAAATAACCTGCTAATTTGGAGAGCTCTAGTAAAAGGTTCGGTTTGGTTTGAAAGCAAATTTGAGCCCGGTAGTCTTTTAACCGTTGAAAGTTCGGATAACGGTTTGTCTGAAAAACTGCGTAATATTCTTTCGGAGGCGAAAAATCTGAATCCTGACATTGATTTTAAAAACAAATTTATTGAAACAAACCTTGAGTTCGACACCGGTTTCGGTTTCGGTTCAAGTTCCACTTTGATAATAAACATAGCACGTTGGCTTAATGTGGATCCTTATGAGTTACAAAAACGAACTTTTAAAGGTTCGGGTTATGATATAGCTTGCGGAATGTCGGACACACCGGTTGTCTATTTTTTGAAAAACGGCAAGCCCGTTGTTGAAAAAGTTGCTTTTAATCCTGTGTTTAAAGAAAACCTTTTTTTTGTCTATCTGGGCAAAAAACAGAAATCATCGGAAGAAGTGTCAAAGTTTAAAAGAAAAAAGAACTTTACTGAAAATGATATAAAACTTATTTCTGCGATTACCGGAAAAGTGTTGCAAACAAGTTCTTTAAACAATTTTGAGGAACTTGTTGAAGAACATGAAAAAATAATGTCGCGTATTTTGGAAACCGCAACGGTAAAAGAAAAATATTTTAAAGGTTACGAGGGAGCGGTAAAATCACTTGGAGCCTGGGGAGGAGATTTTGTTTTGGTAACAAGTAAAAAACCTTTTGACGATTTGAAAACGGAAATGAAAGCAAGAGGTTTTGATGTGGTGTTTAAGTACGATGAATTGGTGTTGTAATTTTTAAAGGTATGCTTGAAAACATTGATAAAAAAGGTTACAAGGCAAAGCTTACGGCTTTTGATATTTTCAAATACATAGGTCCGGGTTTGATGGTTACCGTTGGTTTCATCGATCCCGGAAACTGGGCTTCCAATCTTGCTGCCGGAGCGGATTACGGTTACAAACTTTTGTGGATGGTAACCTTGTCAACAGTGATGTTGATAATACTGCAACATAATGTTGCACACCTTGGAATAGCAACGGGTTATTGCCTTTCGGAAGCTACGGCAATTTATTTTAAGCCCGGATGGGCTAAATTTATCCTGTCTTCGGCGATGTTGGCATCAATTTCAACTTCGTTGGCGGAAATTTTGGGTGGTGCAATAGCATTGAAAATGTTGTTACATATACCCATTCGCGAAGGAGCGGTGCTGACAACAATTTTTGTTTCCATTCTGCTTTACACTAATTCATATCTCAAAATAGAAAAATGGATTATAGCGTTTGTATCGTTAATAGGATTGTCGTTTTTATATGAGATTTTTATTGCCGATATCGACTGGGGAGCAGCGGCGGCAGGTTGGGTAACACCTTCTTTTCCAAAAGGTTCGATGATTGTAATTATGAGTGTGTTGGGTGCTGTTGTTATGCCTCACAATCTTTTTTTACATTCGGAGGTTATACAGAGCCGGCAGTGGAATTTAAAAGATGAAAAGATAATCAAAAGGCAGCTCAAATACGAATTTACCGATACACTGTTTTCCATGGGGATAGGCTGGGCTATTAACAGTGCCATGATATTGTTGGCGGCAGCCACATTTTATAAAGCCGGAACACCGGTAACGGAACTCGAACAGGCGAAAAGTCTTTTGGAGCCGCTTTTAGGTGAAAGTGCCGCCCTGATATTTGCCATAGCTTTGTTGTTTGCGGGGATATCATCCACCGTAACATCCGGCATTGCAGCAGGAAGTATTTTTGCAGGTATTTTTAAAGAGCCTTACGATATAAAAGATAACCACTCCAAGCTGGGTGTTGCAATATCGTTGCTTACAGCTTTGGTGTTTATTTTTCTGATTTCCGATCCTTTCAAAGGACTTTTGATATCGCAGATGCTGTTGAGTATTCAGTTGCCGTTTACGATTTTTACCCAGGTTAAACTTACCTCTTCCGAAAAAGTAATGGGCAAGTTTAAGAATAAGCCGTCAACAAAATATCTATTATATTTTATTGCGGCGGTGGTATCACTTTTGAATATATATCTTTTTATCAGTGTGTTGTGGGATTTGTAACGGACCGGGAATTTATTTTTACAAACTTTCAAACCCGGAAAACAAAACCGTAGAAACGGGAAACCGGATAAAAAGGTGAAAAGATTATAAAAAGTAGAAAGATACCTGTTAAAAAAATGATTTTAAATAATTTAAGGTGTTTATAAGTTAACATATTTATCAAAGTGTATTTAATACTTTACCGTAAAAGTAAAAAGTGAGATATTTCACATTGAATACGTGACGTAGTGGTTTTTATCTTTTTGATTCTTTCTCGATTACACTTTCAATTTGGTCATGTAATTCAGGGATTTTAGATTCAATTCCTAGTGCAAGTTTTTTATAAATATATTTACAAAAATAAAAAACTTGCACTTAGTGGTTGAATCTACCAATAAACACTTTATACTATGAATTACATAACTATTCTTTTTAGTTTATTACTTTTCGGTAATACTTTTATTTTCCCCCAAAGTATTAAAAGTTATAAAATTCATTCTCCTGAAGATGAAACCGTTGAAGCCGGATTGGAATTGCAACCGGATAAATATTTATTTCTTACCCGCCATGGAGTGTTTTCGGATACTTTGAATATGAATTGGTGGGGCATCTTTGGATACAACAGCAGACTTTATGTTTCAGACAGTAACTTGAATATTGAAGACTCTGTTGATTTAACAATTCCCGATTACTACACTGTTGCATATAAAATTCAATTAATAAGAGACACTATAATCATATTGGGGCGTGCAATTAAAACCGATTTATCCGAAGAACATATTTTTTTCTCTTCATTTACAAAAGAGCTGGACAGTATTCAAACGGGAATTTTAGGAATTCAAGGTAACTACGAATTGTTTTTTGATGCGGACACAAATTTTAAAGGTCAAATCGTTATTACCGCTATTTCCGGTAATTTTGAACATGAACATCACAATTTATTTATTGTTACAAACAACAAAAAAGAATTAATAAGTTATATTAACGATTCAACGAGTAGCGGGTATGCAAGGATACATTACAATATTTCATCAAATACCTACCATTTAATCGGTTCTTTTTCGGTTTCATTTTACGACACAAATTTTTGTAAAACCCAGGAAAAAGGGTTTCCGTTTAACGGTCATTTTTTCAATCAATTCTATATTATGCCCGTTAATGACTATTCGTATGCACTGCAGGGGCTTGGTTTTTTTCAACGCAATTGCGAAGAAAGCGGGTTGGACATAAGTTATTATTTAATTGATACCGGATTATCGGTTCTTGATTCAAACTATATATATCTACCCGACTCGTTGGATAATGCCGGCGGCATGGATTTCAGAACCACCGACTCTGTATTTATGGGAGGTACGCATAATACGAATTGGGATGTAACATACCCTCCGCAATTTGAACACGAAAACCATAAACTTGTATTACAGTGTTCAAATCTTTATACGGATGAAATTTACTGGACAACTATGTTTGCAGGTAATGGAAACTATATGATGAAAAATTTATTTGTAACATCCGACAATCAATGCGTTGTCATGTCCACCTTTTACGATTGGCAATCGAACCCGGTTCAAGAACGCGATATAGTCCTGTTTAAAGTTAATGGCAACGGGGTTGTTACATATTCCGGTTACGTTAATGATCAAAATCAGAAATTTACATCTTACCCCAACCCCGGCACAGACCGTTTGAACATTAAAACAAACAACAATGAACTATATTTTGAACTGTTTGATATAAACGGACGACAGGTTATAGGAAATAAAAAAATCAATGACAACAAACCGGTAATCAACACGTCATCACTGAAACCGGGAATATATTTTTACAGACTTTCAAACCCGGAAAACAAAACCGTTGAAACGGGAAAGTGGATAAAAAGGTAAAACCGGGAATTTATTTCTATTCTGGAGATGAACTGTTTTCCTTGTCAACGGATAATTCCATTTGTGGAGAGAAAATTAAATATCGTTAATCATATTATTGGGAATAGTCTGCTTTAAAAGAAAAGTTGCTGTTACTTCTGATTTAAGTTTGCAACTTAAACCCTCAAATTGATCAAACTCCATGTAAGCCCAAAGCCGGCCTCTTTCTTATTTGGAAAGAATATAGATTAAAACAATTCAGTTTTTTTTTCGTTTTTTTTTACTTTGGAAATTAGACAATTGTTAATAATGAAAAAAGCGGAGTTTCCCACCAGATCTTTCCGTTGCGTTACATATAACTAAAACAAAATAAAACCCCCTTTAAATGAATATGACCATACAACCAAATATGTATCATAAACAAAGAAAGGAGGTGTACCGGCAAAGATAATTAAATGTAACGACTATTTAATACGGAACGGGATGTTTCGTATTGGAAGCCCTGTTATTAAACTTACAAAAGTCAGGGAAAACAAAACTTTTTCAATAAAAATTCATTTAATAATTTAAAATATGTTGAAATGAGAAAGATAATTTATCTCTTTGCTATAGGTTCTTTTATTATGTTTGGATGCTCAAAAGAAGAGACAAATGAGCAGGTTTTCAATAATAGTACAGGTAATGTAAAATTGATTACCTTAAGCGATGGAAATCGAACCACATTAACAATGTTGGAATTCAGCGATATTAACGCTTATGAAACAACCTTAGCAGACCTCGAAGAAAAACTTGAAATGCATGACGATTCTTTCATACAGGAGTATGGATATCTTGATGACGAAGCTTTGAATGACAAAGAAGAAGAAATTGGGTTTAATGACCAGCTACCGCTCATTGAATTTGAGAATCAACTTGGGTTTCAAAATTCAATGCGGAAGGCATTCGTAATTGCCGAAAAGGAATGGCTCAATAATGAAGTTCTTGATCCTGCAACTGATCCTTCAAATACGTACGTATTTGGCAATGCTGAAATGGCGTTGTTAAACGAGGGTGGAGAAGTAAAGATAGGTAAATCACTCCTAAAACTTACCAAAGACGGATTTGTTGAGATTACCGATGGAGATATGAACAAATTAGTACGTTTTGACAATGGTGATATGAGTGTGCTTGATGAACCAAATGTTAAAACAAATCTTGATGAGGCTTCACGTAGTGCAAACTGTAAATCATGGAAGGGGGAAGATAATACAGATAAATATTCCTCTGATAAAAAGGTTATAAAGCATGAACACTTTCATGCTTATCCCTGGAAAGGTACATCCGAAGCGCAAATCACATCTTATAAAAAAAGGGGTAGTGGATGGGTAAAATACCGGATGAATCTTGGTGTTGCAAATCAGAGTTATTTTTATGACAATGATTGTGGCTCAATAGAATCACTAGGCTGGACAGGTTGGAAACGTAAAAAAAAGAAAAGCATCAGCCAGCATTTTGCTTCCCGGGGAGCATTTCCCGCATACAGGGCAAAAAATAATGTATCTGTAATAGGTTTTTTTGAGTATGCTGGTAAAAGTAATTACGATGTACTATCATGGTAAAACGTAGTGTAATAATAACAACAATAGTGGGGCTTGTCCTCACTATTGTTTTTGCGCCAAAAGCATTTAGCCAGGTTACTTTTGAATATTATGCCCTGAAAAAATATCACAAGTGGGGCATCATTACCGGGCCGGTACTTTACAACCGTGCCAAATTAGAACCTCAATACGGCGAATATACGTTTGAGAATAGACCTATTTGGGGTTTCAATGCAGGATTCGATTATGATTTCCACCCTGCTAATAAATGGTCTTTCATTACAGGTTTAATTGTTGCATTGGAACCTGTTTACAATATTAAATATAGTTTTAAAGAAGAAGATATTTATCCCCAGTTTAAAGGAGGGGATGTTGATAAAGCAAAAATGTATGCAATGACATCATTTTCCGCCCCTTTATTAATAAGATTAAATCTACAGATTGGTGATAAAATGTTTATGAATTTCCGAACAGGTCTTAAAGTAATGTACTTTCCTTCCGGTTTTGCAAGTTTCAGTTTAACTTACCATAACAAAGATAACACGGAAGCACGTGAAGTGTTCGGTTTAAAAGCGGAAAGTCCTGACAATTGGATTCAGGGTAGTTTTGTAATCGGGACGGGTGTTAGTTATGCTTTAAAAAAAATATTGATCAAAGCAAATTTGGTTTATGTAATGAATTTTCAGAATACAATGGAAGGAGAGTATTTATTTGACAATTTGTTTGTGTCACCACGTTCGTATGGTTTCTACAAATTATCCGGAAATTATATCGGCTTATTGTTTACCATAAATCTGGCGAAGAGACAAAAAAATGGTAAAAGAACTAGTATTTCCCCCTCTCGTTAAAGTCATTGCAACTTAAATCCTCATATTGATTAACCACCGGACATAAGTCACAGACTTAAGCCAGGGGAGGTCTCCGACTTTGTCCTTTTGTTAAAAATACAAAAAAAAACTTGCTTTTTGTCGTTTTTCTTACCTTTAAACTCTCCTGTTTTTCGGGAAAGCCATACATTTTAATAATTGCTCTCTTATGAAGAAATTAATCATCCTAAACTTATTGTTGGTTTCTTTTTTTCATTTATCCGCCCAAGACAGCTGCGTTATCAAAGTTTGCCCCAATGACTGCCTTAATTGTTATGCGGGAATGCAGAATGTTGAAACCACCGGCAATAATATTAAGAAAACCATTGTTTTTCCAGATATGTCGTCTGCGGAAGTAAAAGAATATCTTAATCACGTTTTAAACATTTCGGATACAAGCCTTTATAACATCATAGTTTCCGATTCAATTTACAATTCCATGAGTAGTAGTTTGTCATCGGAAGTATATGTTTATGATGAAAATAAATTGGAAAAACATTCACTACTCAAAAAATTTGACGGTTTTGAAAAGAAAAACGGTTTTGAAATTAAAATACCTGATACGATAGCTATTTCAACATCAGGCTCTATTATTAATGCCCGTGAGTTTTTTCTTATTTCCGATTACACATTCGGAAAATTTGTTTTTGTTGATAAAAACAAAGATAATAACGTGTCGGTTTTAACCGGTGAAGAATTGACAACCCGTGAAAACTATATTAAAATTACGGGCGATACCTCAGCTTATAACCTTTTTTTAAAATATAAAAATCAATTACGCAGAGGAAATGCAGACCGTATCAGAATTGATCCGGCAAGAGGAAGCAGAAATCAACCGGTTTCTTTTTTAATGGCACCCGACATAAAATTTATTAACGGTACTATGGGTATAGGATTTAAAACCGGTATTATAGATTTTAATACCCCCGAAGATTACAAAATATTTCAAATTGACGAAAAATCACATCCTTCGGAGTATTATGTTAATCCCGGAGCATATACCGAATATAAAGGTAAATATTATTTGCAAATGGGTAAGGTTGATAAAAATGCAAACGACCAAAATATGATAGGGGAGTTTGTTTTATCGGACGGTAAATATATATTCTCAAAATTTCTGAATTATAAATTACCTACGGAGTATCAACCTGCAATACGTTACAGTAATTTGGGTAAGGTTCTTACTTTTGTTAATCCTTATGCATTTTTACAATACAGCCTTTCGTATTATGATTTGGACAGTGACAAAACTTTAAAATTGCCGTTTGACACCGTTAAACTCGACTTCTTTTTTAACAGCGTAAATTACAGCTTAACCAAGCTGGAATCCAATTATGTTTTTGTTGATGCTTATGTCACCGGTAAAACAATCAGGTTATTATTTATGGAAAATAATAAATATTATTTAGCCGAAATAGACAGGAAAGACGGTCATTTGATTAGTAAAAAAGAGATTTTGAAACCTGATAAAAAAATAAAACTGGGATTTTATTTCTATTCGGGAGATAAGATATTTTACTTGTCAACGGATAATTCCATTTGTGTGGAGAAGATAAAGTACCGGCAATAAATATTTCAGGTGGTTATTTACTAATGAAAATGATCATACACGGTTTTTGCTTTTGCTTTGCCTACAACTCCGGCAAGGTCGTCAAAAGAAGCTTTTTTGATATTTGCCACCGACCTGAACTTTCGTAACAGCTTTTGTGCCGTGGCAAAACCTACACCTTCAATGGAGGTAAGTTCCGACCTCATGGTTTTTTTATCCCTACGTTTCCGGTGGTGTGTTATCCCGAACCTGTGGGCTTCATCGCGGATATGTTGTATCACCTTTAATGTTTCCGATGTTTTGTCGAGGTATAAAGGAACGGGATCCCCAGGAAAGTACAACTCTTCAAGTTTTTTGGCTATACCTATTATCGTTATCTTTCCGAAAAGCCCCAGTTTTTTCAAGCTCTTTACCGCTGCCGAAAGTTGTCCTTTGCCTCCGTCAATCACAATAAGTTGCGGGAGAGGTTTGTTTTCACGCAAAAGACGCCCGTAACGGCGTTCTATTATCTCTTCCATCGAAGCGAAATCGTTGGGACCTTCCACCGTTTTAATATTAAAATGCCTGTACTCTTTTTTGTTGGGTTTGCCCTTTACAAACTGTACCATGGCAGCCACAGGTTCGTCACCTTGAAAGTTGGAGTTGTCGAAACACTCAATCACTTCGGGAGTTTCGTTCATGTTCAAGTCCTTTTTCATCACTTGCATAATCCTGCGTGCATGCCTTTCGGGGTCAACAAGCTCACGCTGTTTGTTGCGCTCCAAACGGTAAAAGTTGGCATTACGCAAACTTAAATCCAGCAGCTGTTTTTTGTCCCCTCTTTTGGGAACGGTAAAAACAACCCCGGGTATCTCTATATCCGGTAAAAAAGGCACGACAATTTCGGTGGTATTGCTGCCGAACCTTTGACGAAAGTCGGTGATGGTGTACAGTAACAACTCTTCGGCGGTTTCGTTGAGTTTCTTTTTTACTTCAACGGAATGTGCCTGAACGATGGCACCGTTAACAACTTTAAGCCAGTTTACCCATGCCATATCATCGCTGTCAACAATACTGAAAACATCAATATTGCTGATTTTGGGATTGACAACGGTGGACTTGCTTTTGTAGTTTTCAAGAATTTCGATTTTTTCTTTTACGGTTTGAGCTTTCTCAAACTCCATCTTTCCGGCATACTCGAACATCAAAGCTCGTAACTCTTTTATGATTTCCGTGATGTCGCCTTTTATTATCCGTCTTACGTTTTCTATCTGTTTGTTGTACTCTTCTTCGGTTTGTTTGCCAACGCAAGGTGCCATGCAATTGCCTATGTGGTATTCGAGACACACCTTGAATTTCTTTTTTTCGATGTTTTTCGGAGTAAGGTTCAGTTTACAAGTCCTTAACGGATATAGTTGTTTGATGATATCGAGGAGGGTGTTCATCATCTTTACCGAAGTGTATGGTCCGTAATATTCCGAACCGTCTTTAATGATGTTACGGGTAGGGAAAACCTTCGGAAAAGGTTCGTTTTTAATACATATCCACGGAAAGCTTTTGTCGTCTTTCAGCTGGATGTTGTATTTGGGTTGGTATTTTTTTATCAGGTTGTTTTCCAAAAGCAAAGCATCCGACTCGGTGTCGGTAACAACAAATTTTATGTCGGCAATTTTGCGTACAAGCAGTCGTAATCTTCCGCTTTGGTGACTTTTTGTAAAATAGCTGGATACTCTTTTCTTTAAATTTTTGGCTTTGCCTACGTAAATAACATTACCTTCCTTATCAAGATAGCGGTAAACTCCCGGCTTACCCGGGAGGGTTTTTATCAAACTATCAAGATATTTGTTTTTGTTTTCTTCCACAAAATGTTTTTACGTTGGTATTTAACGGTATTAATTGTTTTAATAAGCTCTCTCGTTCCGTCCCTCTATGTAATTTATAAACGACTGGTTTACAACTTTGTTACCCCCGGGAGTAGGATAATCGCCGGTAAAATACCAGTCTCCGGTATGGTGAGGTATGGCTTTATGTAAGTTTTCGATTGTTTGATAGATTATCTGTATCTCGGCTTTAACGTCCGGCGCTGTAACAAGTTCGGCTATTTTCTGTGAAATTTGTTGAACCGTAAAAGGTTTGTAAATTTCTTTCACATGGTTTACGATTTTTTCTTTGGGAAGTTTTTCCTGGTCTTTGCAAAGTTTGTAAACATGATTAATAACGTGCTCCATATGATTTTCACGCAAAAGGGTTATTGCGGCTTTAAAAGCGATAAAATCGTTGAGCCGTGCCATGTCGATACCGTAACAGTCGGGATATCTTATTTGCGGTGCCGACGAAGCTATAATGATTTTTTTAGGATTCAAACGGTCGAGAATCCTAATTATACTTTGTTTAAGTGTGGTTCCTCTAACTATGGAATCGTCAAGAACCACCAGAGTATCTTTATTGTCTTTTACAACGCCGTAGGTAACATCGTAAACATAACCCACAAGGTCGTCACGGGCATTATCTTGGGTTATAAAAGTTCTAAGTTTGGCATCTTTAACGGCTATGGTTTCAACGCGTGGTTTGTAATCCATTATTTTTTCAAGCTCGTTGCGCCCTACCTTTTTGCCGGTGTCCAAAATATTATTGGTAATCTTTTGTACCGTAAATTCGTTTACCTTATCGATTAGTCCCTGAAATGCCACAGATGCCGTATTGGGAATAAAAGAAAATACGGTATTTTTCAAATCATAATTTACTTCTTCCAAAATCATAGGTGCCAAAAGGCGCCCCAGTTCTTTGCGTTCCAAATAAATATCTTTGTCTGTTCCCCTGGAAAAATAAATCCTTTCGAACGAGCATGATTTTTTGGGTAACGGTTCGGTAAACTTGTCGCAAATCACCTTGCCGTTCTTTTTTATTACAAGTGCATGAGCAGGTTTCAGCTCTTGAATTTGTTCTATTTTCAAGTTGAAAGTGGTTTGTATTACCGGCCTTTCCGAAGCAACCACCACCACCTCGTCATCGGCATACCAAAAAGCAGGTCTTATCCCCGCCGGGTCGCGCATGACAAAAGCATCACCATGCCCCAGAAGTCCGCCTATAACGTAACCTCCGTCCCAATGTTTGGCGGAAAGGTTCAGTACTTTGTGTAAGTTTATTTCGTTGGCTATAAGTCCCGTAATCTCAATTTTGGAATGACCTTGTTTTCTGAATTTATTATACAAAAAATCGTTTTCTTTATCCAAAAAATGACCTATTTTTTCCAATACCGTTACCGTGTCGGATGTTTCGAGCGGATATTGACCCAAAGCCACTAATGTTTGAAAAAGTTCGTCGTTGTTGGTCATGTTGAAATTTCCGGCAAGAATAAGGTTTCTGGTTTTCCAGTTGTTTGCCCTAATCAAAGGATGAAGATGGAGGATGGAATTACCGCCGTAAGTTCCGTATCTGAGATGTCCCAAAAAAAGTTCGCCCGTAAATCCCACATTATTTTTTAACCAGTTAACGTCATTCAGTCTTTTCGGGTTATCTCTCTTTACTTTTTCCAATTCTTCGTAAACTTCATTAAAAATATCTTTAATAGGAGTCGAGCTGTTGGAACGTACCCTGTCCATATACAGTTTACCGGGAGGCAAATCGAATTTTACGCAAGCCATTCCCGCGCCGTCCTGTCCTCTGTTATGTTGCTTTTGCATTAACAGATGTAGCTTTTGAAGACCGTAAACAGCCGTTCCGTATTTTCCAAGGTAATATTCAAGCGGCTTAAGCAATCTAACCATTGCTATACCACATTCATGATTTATTTGCTCGCTCATTTTGAAGAATTAGAAATGATTATTTTATTTTCTTTGCAAAGAAACAACCTTATTTTCTTGTACGAAAACAAATTTAAAAAAATGATAAATATTCGTCTTGCCAATATTGAAGATGCCGGTGTTATAGCAAGATTTCAAACGGAAATGGCTTATGAAACGGAAGATATTCTGCTGGATAAGGAAACCGTTGAAACGGGTGTGAAGTCGGTGTTTTACGATCCTCAAAAGGGTAAATATTTTGTAGCCGAGACAGACGAAATGATTGTTGCATCGTTACTTATTACTCCGGAATGGAGCGACTGGCGTAACAAATGGGTTTGGTGGTTTCAGTCCGTTTACGTAACACCTTATTACAGAGGTAAAAAGATTTTTAAAAGAATGTACGAATATGTAAAAACACTAATTGAAGAAGATCCTGTGGCTGCGGGATTGAGGTTGTATGTGGATTCAAAAAATAAAAATGCAATTGCCGTTTATAAAGCTTTGGGAATGAATGGCGAGCATTACAAAGTTTTTGAATGGATGAAAGAAGAATAAACTTTTAAAATTGATTTTGATAACGCAATAAATTTAATTTTAGCAAAAAAAATATTTTATGAAAAAATCATTGATACTTTTACTTTTTTTACCTGTTTTAAACCTTTATTCACAGGTAGATAAATCCGATTGGAAAGGAGGCTTTCCGGAAGGCTGTACCACCATTACCGTCGGTAAACTTGCATCGTGGGACGGGTCGGTCATTACTTCGCATACCGACGACAGTCACAGAACACGTTCGTGGATAAATATCGTACCTCCAAAAAAACATAAAAAAGGCGAAACCGTTACCATGTACAAACGTGTAGCCGTTGACACCCTTGCAATGCCTGCTTACGGCCATATACCTATCGGAGAAATTCCTCAAGTGAAATACACCAACGGTTATATCAACACTGCATATCCCGGTTTGAACGATAAGCAACTCGGTATAGGCGAATCCACATTCGGCGGCAGGGAAGAGCTGCAGAGCGACAGCGGATTAATAGATTGTCAACGATTGTGCAAATTGATGCTCGAAAGATGCGATAATGCCCGTGATGCAATAAAAACCGGTGGAGAGTTGATAGAAAAATACGGATGGATTGATGAAGGCGAAGCTCTTACCATAGCCGATAAAAATGAAGTTTGGCATATGGAAATCGTAGGTCCCGGAAAAGGTAAAAAAGGTGCCGTTTGGGTGGCTCAAAGGGTCCCTGATGACCATATTGCCGTTAATGCCAATGCCAGTACCATAAAAGAGATAGACCTTAATAATCCCGACTATTTTATGGCATCCGGAAATGTGTTTGACGTTGCCAAGGAAAACGGCTGGTGGAACCCGGAAAAAGAACCTTTCCGTTTTTGCTATGCTTATGCTCCCGAAAGCAGAACTTCATTGGCTGCACGCAGAAGAGAATGGAGGGTTTTCGATCTTTTGGCTCCGTCGTTAAAACTGGACCCCAACGACAAGGACTATCCTTTTTCGGTAAAGCCCGACACTTTGGTAACTCTGGAAGCGTTGATGAATGTTTTCAAAGACTACTATGAAGGTACTCCTTTTGATATGAGAAAAACATTGACGGTTGCGGATGACAGCGGAAAGGTTATTATCTCGCCGTTGGCAAATCCTTTTATGCCTTATGATGCCAACAAACTTTTTAAAATAAACGGAGGGTGGGGTTGGCTCGGAGAAAGGACGATAGCCCGTTGGTACACAATGTACGGAACTATAATACAACTACGCAGCTGGTTGCCCGACGAAATAGGCGGCGTTGAATGGTTGGCAATGGATAACATTGCTTCGTCGGTGTATGTGCCTGTTTACGGTAGTGTAACGGACCTCGCCGAAGAGTATAAAGTGCCCGGAAGAGTGAACGGCTACACTTTGAAATCGGCATGGTGGATTTTTAACCGTTTGGGAACTCTTGCCGCACACCGTTGGGGTGATGCAAAAAAAGATGTTGACGACACCTGGATTCCGGTTCAACGCAAGTTTATTAACGAACAAAAGGAAATTGACAAAAAAGCTCTTGAACTATACAACAAAAAGCCTTCAAAAGCCGTTGAATTTCTGACCGGATACTCGAAAAAGAGTGCAAAGGAAGTTATGAAAAAAGGTATTGAATTGGGTGATAAATTATGGACAAAATATGATGAGAAATTTTAAATTAAAACACCTTTTCGTCATTGCCGTTATATCTTTAACGGTTGTGTCGTGCGGAGGCAATCGTGAAAAATCTTTAAAATACGTTGACAAAGGGGTTGAGCTTTATTATAAATCACAATTCGGTAAGGCATTGGAATATTTCAATAAAGCAATCGATGAAGATGACGGAAATTTCGAGGCTTACTTTTGGCTCGGGAATTATTACAATAACAAGAGAAATTACAAAAAAGCGATAGAGTTTTATAATAAAGCCATTGAACTTGACCCCGGATTTGCCGATGCTTACGCCAACAGGGGAAATGCCAAAAGGGAGATGGGTGATAAAAAAGGTGCTTGTAACGATTGGAAAAAAGCAAAGCAGCTTGGTAAACCTAACCTTGACAATAATTTACGCTGGTGCGAATGATAGACTTTGTTTCCATTAATGACAACTTTTAAATTCTGGTAAATCAGCATGTAAAAAGAGTTGTTGGATTGTCACGGTGAGAGGGAAGAAAATAAATTTTCAACAATCATTAAATGACGTTATAGCGGTACATTAGGCAGGTGTCACCCTGAGTCCGGTCGAAGGGTGGCGGGGAAGGCCTCCGCACTGTCACACATTCGATAAACTCAGTGTGACAATTCCAAACTCTGATACACAGATATTTACAAGTGACGTTATTGGTAATTGGTCGAACCATGACTGCGTCTCCCGCCCTGATACAACGTCATTTACAAATTGTTAAAAAAAATTTTCTAGACCACAGAAGCACCATAAATAATCAACTAAAGTGATAATTTTCTAAGTTGTGTTGGTGTGAATGATAAAAGTTTATTCGTAAATTTTATCGCGCAAAAACATTATG
>WFZS01000177.1 GCA_015489465.1 Bacteroidales bacterium
AACAATCTGAAAAAGCTGAAAACGTTGTTCATTGTCCAGTACAAAACCAGTCCGGATGGCAGGTTGTAAAGCAATATCAGGAAAACCAGAGCGATAACCACCATTTGTTTTCGTTCCGACTTATCACCGAAACGGGTGTAAAACCAAGCGGTAATCAAGTTGACCACTGTCATTGCAACGGGTAGCAGGTTTATTGCACCGAAAATATGGTCGGGTTTTGATAAATCTTTAATAAAACCGAAAGCAACACCTTGCAACGGCTGGTAATTATCAAGAAATTGATATGCCGCAATGAAAAAAGGTATTTGAAGCAACAAGCTCAATATCGGAATCATTGCTTTGAACTGGCTGTAGCCGTGTTGTCGGTGCAGAGTACGTAAATAGTAATACCGTTCCTGACCTTTGTAAACGCGTTTTATCTCATTTTCAACGTCTTTCATTTTACGTTTTACGGCATCGGTTTTTTTCTTTTCGCGTTCAATGTAAATGAACACGGGCAACAGCAGTAATGAAATAAAAAAGCTCAACAATATTATCGCCCAACCGTAATTACCGGTAAGGTGGTAACCGAAAATGAAAAACTGTTTTATTACAAAAACAAAAGGTGCCAGTATAATTTCAAAAATGTTCATATACAAGAGTTCCTTGCAAATTTTAATTACCGGTTTTGTTTTCCAGATCCTTTAAAATATCAATAATTTGCTGTGCGGCAACTTCACCCGCTCTTCCGAAATTATATATCGACTCGTCACGTAATTTTTGAAGCTCCATTTTAGGAGGATTCTTCAAAAGGTCGTTAACGATTTCACTGATGTTTTCAACATCGTTTTCGTCAAATATTTTACCCAGGCGTGCACGTTCTTTCATCTCCCACATTTCGTGGTCGAGTTCGCTGCCTTCAAAACCTTCAATGCTGTCAAAATCGGTTTTTAAAAGCAAAACGGGTTTTGAATAAAGAAAAGCAAAGTCCCATATAACGCCCGAAAGGTCGCTTATCATCAGGTCGGCTTTAGCCATACTTTCGGTTCCGGAAGGGTTTTTATCTATTGACATTCTCGGTTCGGAAGCAAAAGTGTCTTCAATATTTTTTATCAGTTCCGGAAAGCTGACGTAAGTTTGAGGGTGAGGTCGTAAAATAACGTCGTAACTGCTGTTTTTTAAGAGGCTTTTAAAAAAGTCAACACCGAAACGGTTTATTATTGAATACTCTTTCCATGTGGGAGCAACAAGAACGACAGGATTTTTCTTTTCGAATTTCGGCAGTTTTTTTATCTCTTCAAGCATTACATCGTAATATGTAAGTCCTGTTTTGAGTAAAAGTTTTTCAGGTAGTCCGCGTTTTTTCTCCAGTTTGCGTATGCCTTCCAGTTGATGAGGTCCCGAGCAGAATACCGAATCGAAATAATCGAAAGCAAATTTACGGTAAGTGAATATGTCAATAGGAGCATGAACGATATGTCCGTAATGTTGTACTTTTTTTGAACGGCGAATCATCATAACGTCGAGTTGGGGAGTTGTCATCCCTACAAATTTTGCTTTCAACCTGTTAAGGTAAACCGATGTCATGGTAAGGTTGCCGATATATTTTGCTTTATACAGTTCCGATTTGTAATCAAGACCCGGATCGTTTTCGTCAGAAGTGAGATATCCGCATTTTTGACCTTGTTTTACAAGGTTTCTTATTACAGGCAAAAATACGCGCCAATATTGTTTGCCTTCCGAATAAAATATGATATCGTAACCTTCAAAATCGTGGTCGTTTTTAAAACCTTTACCTAAAACGAGGTTTTTTATTTTGTAGAAAAAACCTCGTAAAGCAAAGGCAATTGAAGCTGCCAGTGCAAGGATAATGTATAACAAAGCGCTTGTGGAAGCAGGGTCAATATATAAAATCGTCATATCCTTTTATTTTAAAAAATTTTCTAATGTTTGTTTAGTAACATACCTGGGATTGTTTTTTAATCTTTCGGTGTTTATGTTATTGATTATAAGACTTCTATCCAAATTTTTTATCAGTTTACCGATATTTGTTTCGATACCGGTTTCTTTGAAAAATCCGTTTAAAACGTTATCAATACCGTTTATATCGGTGTTCAATATACGAAGTATTTTATCAATCTTTTTTCTCACCGCTTCCGGTCCGCGGGGATCATTGCAATCCGTTTCGGAAACGTTGTAATTGTATTTGAAAAAGTAAGCCAAGCTCAATGCAACGGCATGTCCGTGAGGGATACCGTAATAACTTGTAAAAGCATAAGAAACGGCGTGAGGAGCCGTTGTTTTTGTGATGTTTATTGCTCGTCCCGCATTAAATGATGCGTAAAGCATTTTGTCTTTCGCTTTTTTATCGTTATTATTAACGGCGGCAGGCAGGTTTTCCCATATAGTTTTTATGGCATCCAAAGCGTAGTTTTGAGATTCTACCGTAGCATTAACATTCCATACCGACTCTATTGCCTGGCAAAAAGCATCAAGACCCGTACATGCGGTAAGATAGCCGTTTGCCGAATATGTAAATGCCGGCGAAAGAAAAATGTAATCGGGTAAAATCAGAGGGTGTGCCACCGAATATTTTTTCTTATCGATGTAAATTACCGAAAAATGAGTAGCCTCAGCCCCTGTTCCTGCTGTTGTGGGAATTGCCAAAAGAGGAGTTTTGACGGGTTCTATGGTTTCAATGCCTTTTATTAAATCTTTAGTATTACTTTTTTGATTTGAGAAAACACTGATAAGCTTTGCCATATCGAGAACACTTCCGCCTCCTATACCGACAATAATATCGAAGTTATCTTTTTTAAAAAGTTCAATACCTTTTTCAAGATCGGTAAGTTTCGGATTTACATCGAAATCGAAAAAATGAAAAATCTCTTTTCCATTAAAAGTGTTACGGATAAAATGTTCGGCTCCCGTAGAAACAAAAGAGGTTTTTCCTCTTACAAGAAAAACCTTTTTTGCAGTTTCGAATCGGGGAGTTTTCTTTAACTCGTTTAAATTTTCATCGGAAAATATCCGGTACATATTTAATTTTAAAGGTTAATACCAGCCGGCAAAATTATTTATCCGACAGATTTTTCATAAAGTTCTTTTTATTATCAACAGGCTTTATTGTAGGGCGTCCCAAATCGGCACGCGACCCTACCTTAACCAGCACTTCAATAAGTGCAGGCGATGTTCCCGGTTTTATATTTTTCAATGCTTGTTCCAATTCATCTGCGGTTTTAACACGTACCGCCGATTTATAATTACATGCCTTGGCAATTGCCGGAAGGTCAACGCTAAATCCTACCGTAGGCTGTCCTCCCACCGATTCGTGAGCCCCGTTATTTATCACTATGTGTAAATAATTATCCGGTTGCTGACTTCCTATAATTGCCATCCCGCCCATGTGCATTAACACTGCACCGTCGCCGTCAATACAAACAACTTTTCTATCGGGTTTTTGCAAAGCTATTCCAAGTGCTATCTGGCTTGTATGCCCCATTGAACCCACAGTTAAAAAGTCTGTAAAATGAGGTTGTCCGTTTGCTTCCCTTATTTCAAAAAGCTCACGTGACGTTTTTCCTGTTGTTGACACTATTACGTCGCTTTGGTCGAGATAAGAAACAATCTTTTTTATCGCCTCTTCACGTTTAAGAGGGTAGTCTGTTTCTATTTTCTCTTTAATGGTGTATTTTTCAAAAGTGCCTTTTTTCACCACCAGTGCTACCGGAGCACTAGTTTCTTTAGCCTTGTTTGCCGCTTCGGCAACCTGTTTTTCTGCTTCCTTTTCATCATCGCCAAGCACGTAATAAGGTATCTGCATAGCTTCCAACAAATCAAGGGTTACCATTCCTTGCTTTTTGTGTTGGGGCTCGTCTTTTATTCCGGGTTCACCGCGCCATCCTATCATCAATAAAACCGGTATGGAGTAAACCTGTTCGTCGGTCAACGAAAGCAACGGGTTTACGGTATTTCCCATTCCGGAATTTTGCATATATACCAAAGGCAGTTTACCTGTTGCCAAATGATACCCGGCTGCCAATGCTACGGCATTACCTTCGTTTGCCGCAATTATGTTGTTTCTTTTAGGAGTATTATCGGTGATATATGCACAAATGTCTTTTAACAAAGAATCAGGTACTCCCGTAAAAAAATCAATCCCGTTTTCTTTAAGCCATTTGTAAAAGTTATCGGTACGTATCATTATTTTGTTCCCGGTATTAGGTTAAGAATTTCTTTTATTGACATACACTTGTCGTTGGCTTCGTAAGAGCGTTCGTAAGTAAGTATCGATTTTGCGGTGTCAACCATTGCCGGATAGGCACTTCTCAAAAGATGATTGGCATAAATAACGATATTGGCTCCCGCGTCGGCAAGTTCTTTTTCATAAACATGATTGTAACTTGAAGGTACCACAACCACGGGAACTTTTTTATCGAACTTTTTGTATTCTGCCAAAAAGTCGAAAATTTCCTTTCCGTCTTTTTCTTTACTGTGTATCATTATACCGTCGGCACCGGCTTCGATATATGCTTTTGCTCTTATCAAAGCATCTTCCAAACCTTTTTTGAGTATCAAACTTTCGATACGTGCAATAATCATAAAACTGTCGGTAACCTGAGCACGTTTACCCATTCTTATTTTATGACTGAAATTTTCAATAGAATCTTGCGTTTGGGCAACTTCAGTACCGAAAAGCGAATTTTTCTTCAGCCCTGTTTTGTCTTCTATAATTATTGCCGAAACACCCAGACGCTCAAGGGTTCTTACCGTGAAAACAAAATGTTCGGGAATACCACCCGTGTCGCCGTCGTATATAATGGGCTTGGTAGTAACTTCAAGAATGTCGTTTAAGGCGTGTAAACGCGATGTAACATCAACGGCTTCAATGTCAGGCTTACCTTTTGCCGTTGAGTCGGTAAGACTACTGAGCCACATTGCATCAAACTCTTTTTTAACACCGTTTTGCTCTACCGAAATATTTTCAACAATCAATCCGGTAAGTCCGTTGTGAGCTTCCAAAACCCTTACGATAGGTTTGGCTTCTATTAAACGGCGGAGTTTTTCCATCCTTATTTCAGGAGTTGTACCAATTTCTTTAAGCGATTGGTTGAGTTTGGTGGAGGATATTCCTTTCGTATAAGGAACTTCATGCAGTTTTCCTCCCCATTGTTTGAGGGTGTCGATTACTTTCTGGCGGGTTTCTTTTTGAACGCCATCTTTCCAGTCGTCGCCGTGAACAACAAAATCGGGCTTGTATTTTAAAAGATTTGCCGTATAATCAAGCTCATCTTGAGGCACTACTTGAGTAACGCCTTTGATATTCTGGATTATCATTTTGCGTTGTTCGTATTTTAGAGTAGGTAGTCTTTTGTAGCTGGCAATTGCTTTGTCAGTCAGTAGTCCTACTATAACCTCACCCAGTTTTCTAGCTTCATTAATAATGTTAAGGTGACCCGGATGAATAAGGTCGGCACTCATGCCAACATATACTTTTTTTGCCATAATATTTTTTTTGCAATGTTACGAAACATTTAGATAATTTTTGATTATTCGAGCGATAAAAAACAGGGAATTTTTATAGTTTGCAATTCTTTGGTTATATAAGTGTTTTCTATGCGGTTTTATTGAATTAAAATCGTTTTATAAAATTGAAAAAACTATTCGGGTAAGTTTATTTGGGGTAAATAAAAATCAAATGAAGTGCCTATTGAAATTATAAGAATAAAAAAGAAATTCCGTCATTTATATATTTATTGATTTATAATAAAAATAATTCTATATGCGTTTTTATATTGTAACACAAATAGTTATCCAA
>WFZS01000178.1 GCA_015489465.1 Bacteroidales bacterium
AACATCATCGTTACTAATTATTTTATTTATCTCATCCCAATATTCAGCTCTATTGCTTTCTTTTAAATTATATATAGACGTATCTATATATATCAGTTTATTTAATGTTTTGTAATATGCTTTTTCAAATTTGGGAACCACATTATCTTTAGAGTTGTAAGTTTCAAGAATGTAAACGGAAATAAAATAGCCGGTCAAAAGCAGGATAATAAAAACTGCAAGAGAATAATAAAAATTTTTTTTACCTGCTAAATTCATTTTATAACATATACCGTTTCACGTGAAACATTTCAGTTTATCTACCCAAATAAACCATTAAAACATTAATATCGGCAGGAGAAACACCACTAATCCTGGATGCTTGTCCCAAAGTTTTCGGCTTAATTTTGGTTAATTTCTCCCTTGCCTCGTAAGATAAAGATTTTAAAGAATTATAATCAAAATCGGGTTTAAGATAAATTTCATCGATTTTTTCCATTTTCTTTACCAGTTCCTGTTCTTTGGCAATATACCCTTCGTATTTAATTCTTATTTCCGCCAATTCCAATATCTCTTCGTCAATTCCGTTTTCCGAAACAAACCGTTTTACACTGTCAATATTTGAAGAAAGGTCGGTAATACTAATTTGGGGTCTTAATAAAACAGCCGAAAGTTTTTGTTTTTGTTTTAAAGCACTTGTCGATTTTTCTTCCAACAATCTATTAATTTCTCCGGGTGTTACACTACTTTTTTTGATAAATTTAATTAGGCTTTCTACCTTTTTATTTTTCGTTTCAACCTTTTCAAGCATTTCATCGGTGGCAAGCCCTATTTTATGTGACAAAGGTGTAAGCCTCAAATCGGCATTGTCTTGTCTTAGTAAAATTCGATATTCCGCTCTTGACGTAAACATTCTGTAAGGTTCATCTACGCCTTTTGTTATCAAATCATCTATCAAAACACCGATGTAAGCTTCGGAGCGCTTTAAAATAAAAGGTTCTTTTTCTTGAATTTTCAAATGAGCGTTTATACCTGCCATTAAACCTTGTGCTGCAGCTTCTTCGTAACCCGTTGTGCCGTTAATTTGACCCGCAAAATAAAGTCCGTCCACAAGTTTGGTTTCCAAAGTATAATCCAATTGAGTAGGCGGAAAATAATCGTACTCTATTGCGTAGCCGGGTCTGAATATTTTTGCATTTTCAAATCCCCGAATACGCCTTAAAGCTTTCAATTGGATGTGATCGGGTAAAGAACTGGAAAAGCCGTTAACATAATATTCAATTGTATTCCAGCCTTCAGGTTCAACGAAAAGCTGATGCCGGGTTTTGTCTGCGAACCTTTCTATTTTATCTTCTATGGAAGGGCAGTATCGCGGTCCGGTACCTTTAATTCTTCCGGTGAACATCGGAGATTCATTAAACCCTAATTTTAAAGTTTCGTGAACAACCGGCGAGGTATAAGTTATCCAGCAACTTCGCTGCTTTTTCAATTCGGTTTTGTGAAAAAATGAAAAATTTCGCGGGTTTTCATCTCCTTTTTGCTCTTCCATTTTTGAAAAATCAATAGTCCTTCCGTCAACCCTTACAGGTGTACCCGTTTTTAACCGTGCAGCTTCAAATCCCAATTCAACCAGTTGTTCGGTAATACCGCTTGAAGGGGGATCTCCTATCCTTCCGCCTTTAAATTTTTTTTGTCCAATATGTATAATTCCATTAAGAAATGTTCCGTTGGTCAAAATAACGGCTTTTGACATAATTTCTTGACCCATTGCCGTTTTCACACCTTGCAATCTGTTATCTTTTATTATTAACCCCGTAACTATATCCTGCCAAAAATCCAGATTTTTTGTTTTTTCCAACATCGACCGCCATTCCATAGAAAACAGCATTCTATCACTTTGTGCGCGCGGGCTCCACATTGCCGGCCCTTTTGATTTGTTAAGCATTCTGAATTGAATCATGCTTCTGTCGGTTACAATACCTGAATAACCGCCCAGAGCATCTATTTCACGCACAATTTGACCTTTTGCAATACCTCCCATTGCCGGATTACAGGACATTTGTGCTATTGCATTCATATTCATTGTTATCAACAACACTTTCGAACCCATATTGGCTGCGGCTGCTGCGGCCTCCGAACCGGCATGCCCGGCACCCACAACAATTATATCATACTCCTCAAACATCATAAAGTCATCATTTATTTCTTAAAAAGCAAATTTAAATAATAATCCTCCTTTTTACGCATTTCTTTTTTCTCGTTGTCGGAATGATCATCATAGCCTAAAAGATGTAATACTCCATGAATTACAACCCTGGCAAGTTCATTATCAAAATCCGTATTATTCAAAATTGCATTCTCAGCTACCCTGTCCAAACTTATATATATTTCACCGGAAATAACATTACTGTTTTCACTTAAAGGAAAGGTAACAATATCAGTATAATAATCGTGTTGTAAGAATTTTTTGTTCACATCAAGCAAATAGTCGTCATCACAAAAAATATATTGAATATCTCCAATAA
>WFZS01000179.1 GCA_015489465.1 Bacteroidales bacterium
CATCCTTTTGAAAGAATCACATATACCGAGGCGATTGAAATTTTAAGAAATTCAAAGCCCAACAAAAAGAAAAAATTTCAGTATATAATTGAAGGGTGGGGTGCCGATCTTCAGTCGGAACACGAGCGTTATTTGGTGGAAAAACACTTTAAAAAACCCGTTATAATTACCGACTATCCCAAAGAGATAAAAGCTTTTTACATGAAGCAAAACGATGACGGCAAGACGGTACGGGCAATGGATGTGCTTTTCCCGCAAATAGGTGAAATTATCGGAGGTTCGCAGCGTGAAGAAGATTATGACAAACTTTACAACAGGATAAAAGAGTTGGGAATTCCCGAAGAGTCGATGTGGTGGTATCTTGAAACCAGAAAATTCGGTACCGTACCTCACTCTGGTTTCGGATTGGGTTTTGAACGTCTTGTGCTTTTCGTTACGGGCATGGGTAATATCCGCGATGTTATCCCGTTCCCCAGAACACCTCAAAATCTGGAATTTTAGAACGATTACTACAAATCGATTTATTACAAGTCCGTTTGAAAATACTTTTTGACTTGCAAAAGATTAAAAGTATTTTTGAGCGGATTTTTTATGGAAATATTTTCAACTGAAATACAAATGGCCCCTTTTCAGGGGATAACCACATCGGTTTTTAGAAAAGTTTATGCAAAACATTTCACCGGTGTCGATAAAATGTTTACGCCTTTTTTTACCAATGTTTATAAAGAGGGATTGAACCGGCGAGGTGAAGACGAACTTAAGGATATAACACTTAACGGGATTCCTGTGGTTCCGCAGATATTAAGTAAAGACCCTGAGGAAATATTGAGGTTCGCTGAATTTGTAAAATCACTTGGATATGATGAGGTTAATTGGAATTTGGGATGTCCGTTTCCGCGTGTGGCAAAAAAGAAAAGAGGGTCCGGAATGTTGCCTTATCCCGGCGAAATAAGAAAAATACTTGATGAAGTTTTTAAAAAGATACCTTTAAAATTTTCGATAAAATCGAGATTGGGATATGAAACACCTTCCGAAATATTGAAAGTTGTTGAAGTTATTAATGACTATCCGGTTTCGGAACTTACCGTGCACGCAAGAATCGGAAAACAGTTGTATAAAGGTGATGTGAATACGGATTTATTCCCTGAAATTTTAAAACTTTCCCGAATACGGGTAGGTTTTAACGGTGATATTTTTAATCGGGAAGACTTTATTCGTATTAAAGAAAAAGTTGATGTTGACCTGATTATGTTGGGGCGTGGACTGTTGGTAGATCCGTTATTACCCGGAAAAATAAAAAAATCGGATACAGGTGATGAAACTTTTCGTGTCGGAAAATTTATTGAAGATTTATATTTTCAATACCGCAAAAAATTTAATGATAGCCTGACGGCTCTAAATGTGTTGAAAGAACTTTGGTGGTACCTTTCACATTCATTTTCAAATCCTCATAAAGTTTTTAAAACATTAAAAAAAACAAGAAGTTTTGATGAATATGAAGATGCCGTTAAATTAATTTTAGACAAATTCGAATGGGTTGGAAGTGAGGCAGGACTTTTTCGAATTTCGAAAATTGAAAAATAATCGTTAATTTACCGACCTAAATAGCTGTTTCACCGATAATATGTTTAAAAACATTTTAACGCCATTTATATTTGTAACCTGAAAAATAATTTTTTTAAATATGGAAAGTAAAATGCAAAATCAAAGCAGGTTGATTGTGGGATTGACTTTAATTTTTATCGGGATGCTGTACCTGATTGATTCCTTCGGTATTTTTGAATTTCCGGTATCAAAATATATTTTTTCCTGGAAAACATTATTAATATTCATCGGATTAGTGATGTTTGTGAACAACAAGCGCAAAATAACCGGTATTGTTTTAATGTCGTTGGGTGTTGCTTTTTGGATACCTTCATTTTTCGGAGTAAACATAACTTTTTGGAGGGTTTTTTTCCCTTTGGTACTTATAGGAATCGGAGCATTGCTTGTATCTAAAAAAAATCAGTCAAAGGTTTTTGGTAACTACAAGGTAAAGGGGGATTATAAAATTTATGAAACTGATGAAATAAATGATGTTTCGATATTCAGCGGAAGTCATAAAATAGTTGAATCGAAAAATTTTAAAGGAGGTACTTTGACATCTGTTTTCGGAAGTATTGAAATAAATTTGGTTAATGCTGAACTGTCGAGTGAAAATCCCTTACTCGATGTTTTCACAATGTTCGGTGGAATAACATTAATAGTCCCCGGCGACTGGAAAGTACATTCCGATGTCGTTTCAGTAATAGGCGGAGTTAATGACAAACGCAGGATAATGAAATCGGAAGTTGACAAATCCAAAACATTGATTGTTAAAGGAATGGCTTTTTTCGGTGGTATAGAGATTAAAAGTTATTAATAATGACCGGAAGTGATTTTAAAAGTATTGATTATTTAAAGTGGTTCGGATTAACTTGGGCTGCAGTAATTACGGTTCATGCCCTTTTGCTTTATTTTATCTTCGGATTGAGCACCAAAGAAAGCATAACGGACTCGCTTGTTTTTAATCTCGTTTTTGCTCTTGCCGGATATCTGTTATGGTTTACTGTCAGGTACAATTTAAAAGAAAAGTCATCGATTTTCGATATAGTAACACATAATTTATTGGCAGCCGTATTTATTGTCGGTGCATGGTTTGTTATCTCTTATTACACACTTATAACTATTTTTCATCAAAACGAAGAATATTTAAGATTTTTAACCGGGTCGATACCTTTCAGAATTGTTACGGGTTTTTTTTATTACATAGTTTATGTGTTGATATACTATCTTATAATGTATTATGATAATTTGCAAGAGAAGTTAAAACGTGAAACCGAATTGCAAAACCATATTAAAGAAGCCGAGTTGGATGCTTTAAAATCTCAAATAAATCCACACTTCCTTTTTAACAGCTTGAATTCCATAAGCTCACTTACAATAAGTGCTCCTGCCAAAGCTCAGGAAATGGTAATAAAACTTTCCGATTTTTTGCGCTATTCGTTAAGCGGCGACAGGCAATCGATGACCCCTTTTAAAAATGAGATTAATAATATTTTGCGATATCTTGATATTGAAAAAGTTAGATTCGGTAAAAGGTTAAAGTTTATTTCAAAAATTGAGGAGAAGTGTTACGATGTTAAAGTGCCGGGATTGATTTTACAACCGTTAATGGAAAATGCCATTAAACACGGTGTTTATAATAGCAGTGATGAAGTAAAAATAATACTGGAGTGTGAAAATAAAGACGAATTTATTTTAATAAAAATCAGTAACGATTTCGACCCTGAAGCAATACGTAAAAAAGGAGAGGGGATTGGACTGAAAAATATAAAAGTACGGCTTAAACTTATTTATCACAGGGATGATCTTTTAAAAATAAATTCGGAAAACAATGTTTTTACAGCCATTTTAAAAATACCTAAAACTTGGGACTATGAAAATAAAAACGGTAATAATTGAAGATGAAGCACCTGCACGCGAACTTATTAAAGCATATTTGAAAGATAATGATAAGTTTGAAATAGTTGCCGAGTGTGAAAACGGTTTCGAAGGAATAAAAGCTATAAATACTTATAAACCCGACCTGGTATTTCTTGATGTTCAGATGCCCAAACTTACGGGTTTTGAGATGCTGGAACTTCTTGATGAGTTTCCTGAGATTATTTTTACAACCGCTTATGACGAATATGCTATAAAAGCTTTTGAGATGAATGCCGTTGATTATTTGATGAAACCGTTTTCTAAAGAACGTTTCGATAAAGCACTTGATAAAGCTATTCACAGATTGGATAATAAAGAAGATAAAAAGTCCGTTAAAAATCTGGTTGAAAAAGTTAAAAACGATAGTGGTGAGATAGACCGAATATTTGTTAAAACAGGAAACCGTATAGATGTTATTCCGGTTAACGACATTATAAGAATCGAGGCACAGGATGACTATGTTGAAATTTATACCAAAGAAAAATCATATCTGAAAAAAGAAACAATGGGATATTTGGAAAGTAAATTGCCCCATTCCAATTTTATCCGTGTTCACCGGTCACACATTATAAATACCGATTATTTGCATAAATTGGAACGTTATGCAAAAGAGAGTTTTATAGTAATATTAAAAGACGGAAGTAAAGTTAATGTAAGTAAATCAAGGGTAAAAGAATTAAGGGAAAAACTGGGATTTTAAAAGCTACTCTTTTTTTACTTTAAGTTCCAACGAAATAATACCGTAATTGTCCGTTCTTGGAATCCTGTTTTCTATTTCCATCTTTAATATCCCGGGCTTTGAAAAACTGAACCCGTTACGCACATGAAGTTTAACTTTTACAGTGTCTCCCTTTATCTCGCCTTTGCGTTTTTTGTGTTCGTAATCAAATAGTTTAAATCTGTAATTCATTGTGCGCATTTCCTTGGAAGGAGTGTAAAACGTGATATTTACGGGAAGTACTTTTTTATTAAACTTTCTGGCGTTATATGTAAATACCAAATCAAAATCAAGCGTGTCTTCCGTTTTAACGGGAATATTGAATTTTACGTGATCGAAACGCTTCCAATCGCTGTCTTTAAAAACCTTTTTATTTTCATAATAAGTGTTGTCAGTGCAAGACGAAAATGCGATGGCAATTAATAAAAAAACAATGTAAAATTTATTCATTTTTCTCGATGTTTTGCCAAAATTAAGAAATTATATTTGATACTTTTGCCGTGTATGGCGAAAAATAAAAGAAAAAAGTATTACGTGGTTTGGAAAGGGCATAATCCCGGCATCTACGATAGTTGGGATGAATGTAAAAAACAGGTTTTAGGCGTTGAAGGTGCTCAATATAAATCATTCTCACGTAAAGAAGATGCCGAATCGGCTTTTAAAGGGTTTTATGAGAGTTATATGGGAGTTGATACCGATAATGGCAGTACTCTTCCGGATGAAGAGCTTGAACTCATCGGTAAACCGGTAGTTCCCAGCCTTTCCGTTGATGCCGCTTGTTCGGGAAATCCCGGAGTGCTTGAATACCGGGGTGTTTTTGTTCATAATAAAAAACAGGTTTTCAAGCGCGGTCCATATCCCGAAGGTACCGTTAATATAGGCGAATTTTTAGCAATAGTTTTGGGACTTGCTTTCCTGAAAACGCACAATTTGAAAATGCCGGTATATTCCGATTCAAACACGGCAATTAAATGGGTTAAAGATAAAAAAGTTAATACCAAGCTGGAAAGAAACAGGAAAAACGAAGAACTTTTCAATCATATTGAGAAGGCTGTTGAATGGTTGAAAACTAACGATTATAGCGATATACCCATACTTAAATGGCGAACTGACGCTTGGGGGGAAATTCCCGCCGATTTCGGACGAAAATAAAAAAAGCCCCGCCGTTTCTAACGACAGAGCTTTTAAAAAAAATCTGTTAAGAATTTCTTAATATCTGTTTTCGGCATTAAGATCTTTGTATGCAACTTTTATTCTTTCAACCATTGAAAGTTCACCTTCACGTAACCATTTACGCGGGTCGTAATATTTTTTATTCGGCTTATCGTCGCCTTCCGGATTACCTATCTGCGATTGCAAATAATCGTGGTATTTGGCTTCGTATTTTCTTACACCGTCCCAAAAAGCCCATTGAGTATCAGTATCAATGTTCATTTTTACAACACCGTAAGAAATGGCTTCCTTGATTTTTTCAGGTTCCGAACCCGAACCGCCGTGAAATACAAAATTTACCGGGTTCTTTTCGGTTCCGAATTTTTCTTCAATATATTTTTGAGAATTATGAAGAATGATAGGCTGAAGTTTTACGTTTCCCGGTTTATAAACTCCGTGAACATTACCGAATGCAGCGGCAATGGTAAACCTGTGACTTACCGACATTAACGTTTCATAAGCCAAAGCCACTTCTTCGGGTTGTGTGTAAAGTTTTGACGAATCGACACCCGTATTGTCAACACCGTCTTCTTCACCTCCCGTTATGCCGAGCTCTATTTCCAAAGTCATCCCCATTTTACTCATCCTTTCAAGATAACGCTTTGATATTTCAAGGTTTTCATCCAACGGCTCTTCCGATAAGTCTAACATATGTGAACTGAATAACGGTTTACCCGTTTCTTTAAAAAACCGCTCACCCGCATCAAGAAGACCGTCAATCCAAGGTAAAAGTTTTTTAGCCGCATGGTCCGTATGAAGAATAACGGGAATTCCGTACATTTCGGCAAGTTGGTGAACATGTTTGGCTCCTGCAACAGCACCTGCAACGGCAGCTTTTTGTCCTTCGTTTGATAGACCTTTTCCGGCATAAAAGGCTGCACCACCGTTAGAAAATTGTATAATAACCGGTGAATTTACATTACGTGCAGCTTCCATTACTGCATTTATGGTGTTTGTACCGGTAACGTTTACAGCCGGTAATGCGAAATTATTCTCTTTTGCTATTTTGAAAATTGTTTGAACATCATCACCCCAAACAACTCCGGGTTTAATTTTTTCTGAAATTTTTACTGACATGGCTCTTTTGTTTTTATTAAGTATTTATTGGATTGCAAATATAGTTATTAAATCATCTTATTCCCGTTTGCCGTTATTTGTAAAAATCTTAAAAAAATATAATTTAAAAGTAAATCTGCTCAAATCCATGAAACTGAAATTTTTGGAATTAAACATGAAATTACCATTGAGAACGTAAAATGTTAAAAAGTTTGGTTTATTAATAAAAACATTAGTTTTGCAACGGTATAAAATGGTAAATTTTATTACTTTTAACAGTTGTATTAACTATAGTATATTTAATAAAGTATTGAAATACAGACTAAAACGCTGTTTATGATTAAAAAAATCTTAGTGGCAAACAGGGGTGAAATAGCTATCAGGGTTATGCGCTCCTGTCGCGAAGCCGGCATTAAATCGGTGGCGGTTTATTCGGAAGCCGACCGTGATTCAATGCATGTCAGATATGCCGATGAAGCATATTATATAGGGCCGGCTCCCTCAAATCAAAGTTACCTCGTAATTGATAACATTATTAAAGCGGCAAAAGACTCCGGTGCCGATGCAATTCATCCCGGTTACGGCTTTTTATCGGAAAATGCCGAATTTTCCGATAGGTGTAAAAAAGAAGGAATAATATTTATCGGTCCTTCTTCATACGCCATTAACACAATGGGTGATAAAATTACGGCACGTAAAACAATGCAAGCTGCAAACGTTCCCGTTGTACCCGGTACAACAGAACCGATTCAGGATATAAAAGAGGCTGTTGAAATTATTAAAAAAATAGGTCTTCCTGTAATGATTAAAGCAAGTGCCGGCGGCGGAGGTAAAGGTATGCGGTTGGTACGTGAAGAAAAAGATATTATTTCTTCGGTGAGTGCAGCTAAATCGGAAGCAAAAGCAGCATTCGGTGATGATGCCGTTTATATCGAAAAGTTCATAGAATCACCTCACCATATAGAATTCCAAATTTTATGCGATAAACACGGAAACTGCGTTCATCTTTTCGAAAGGGAATGTTCCGTTCAAAGGCGTCATCAAAAAGTGGTGGAAGAAACACCTTCGCCAATAATGACGCAGGAAGTTAGAGATGAAATGGGAAAACACGCGGTTGCAGCCGCAAAAGCTGTTAATTATGAAGGTGCGGGAACTATCGAGTTTATTGTTGATGATAATCTCAACTATTATTTTCTTGAAATGAATACCAGGCTTCAGGTAGAACACCCCATTACGGAAGCTGTTACGGGGGTGGACCTGGTGGTGGAACAAATAAGGGTGGCAAATGGTGAAAAATTGAGTTTCAGACAAGAGGATCTCAGTCAAAAAGGTCACGCCATTGAAGTTCGTGTTTATGCCGAAGACCCTGAAAATAACTTTATGCCGAGTCCCGGGCAAATAAAATATCTGCATGAACCCTTGGGACCCGGAATCAGACATGACGGATATATTTATCCCGGATATAAAATTCCGATGGAATACGACCCGATGATTTCCAAAATGATAGTCTGGGCAAACGACAGGGAAGGAGCTATTAAAAGGATGAAACGTGCTTTGGAAGATTACATACTCACCGGAGTAAAAACGTCTATACCTTTTTTGAAAAAAGTTATGGATGCGCCCGACTTTGCCAACGGAAAATATACAACCCAGTTTATTGAGAAGAATATGGATATCCTGATGCCGGATAATGAGCCTGATCAAGAGGAAACGGATATTGCCGTTATTACGGCATTTATCGACTTTTTGAATAAAGAAGAAAATGCTAAAAATGAAATCCGTACTGCCGGCTCGTCAAAAAATTACTGGAAAGAGTTCGGAAGAAGAAAAGGAGTATTAAGACTTTAAACACTATTTGCTATGTACGAAGTTAATTATAAAGATAATGATTATAAAGTGGAGATTCTGTCTAGGAACGGAAATAAAATAACGATTTCCGTTGACGACAGGGTTTATGATATTGATGTGACGGAACCTGAATCCGGTATTTTTTCAATATTGTACAATAATAAGTCTGTTCAATACAGCTTTTTCCCCGAAAAGGATGACAGAAAAAAATATAAAGTTTATCATGGCGATAAAGAATGGAACCTGGAGATAATAGATCCGCAAAGAAGGTACAGAAAGAGCCGTAAAGGTGATGATGGTGACGATAGTAATTACATATCGACACCAATGCCCGGAAAAGTGGTTAAAATACTTGTTAAAGAAGGAGATAAAGTGCCGGCGGGAAGTACTGTAATAATCATTTCGGCAATGAAAATGGAAAGTGAATATAAAGTTACATCCGACCGTGTTGTTAAAGAGGTTCTTGTGAAAGAAGGTGATAATATTGACGGTGATCAACCTCTTATAATTTTTGAGTAAAATTTATATTGAAAACTAAAAACATTAAAAAATGTCTTTAAAAGATAAAATAAAACAGCTTGAAGAAAAACATCGTCTTGCCGAACTCGGTGGAGGACAAGATCGTATCGATAAACAACATAAACTCGGCCGTAAAACAGCTCGCGAACGCATAAAGGATTTGCTCGACCCCGGAACATTTGTTGAAACCGACAAATTCGTTGTTCACAGAACTACCGATTTCGGTATGGGCGACAAAAAGATTTTGGGCGATGGTGTTGTTACCGGATACGGCAAAATCGACGGACGTTTGGTATATGTTTATTCACAGGATTTTACGGTGTTCGGTGGTTCTTTAAGCCGCACAAATGCTAACAAAATAATTAAAATAATGGACCTTGCCTTGAAAATGGGTGCTCCGGTAATAGGTCTTAACGATTCCGGTGGCGCACGTATTCAGGAAGGTGTTGCCAGTTTGGCGGGTTATGCCGATATTTTTTACAGAAACGTAAGGAGTTCAGGTGTTATCCCGCAGATTTCAGCAATATTGGGTCCGTGTGCGGGTGGAGCCGTTTACTCACCTGCCATTACCGATTTTATTTTAATGGTAAAAGGCACTTCATATATGTTTGTTACCGGTCCTGATGTTATAAAATCGGTAACGCACGAAGTTGTGACAATGGAGGATCTCGGTGGAGCCATGACACACAATAAAAAGAGCGGGGTTGCTCATTTTACCGCCGAAGACGATGAGCAGGCGATGATGATGATAAGGGAATTAATGAGCTTTATTCCTTCTAACAACATGGAAGACCCGCCGGTGAAACCATGTATGGATGATCTTGACAGGGAAGAGCCTAAACTTGATGAAGTTGTTCCGGTGGATCCCAACAAGCCTTATGATATGCACGAAATTATCGGGTCGGTTATTGATAACGGGCATTTTCTGGAAGTTCAGCCTCATTATGCTCAAAATATTATAGTGGGTTTTGCAAGAATAGGGGGCAGGTCGGTAGGTATTGTGGCAAATCAACCGGCGGTACTTGCCGGGGTTTTGGATATTGATGCATCCGCTAAAGCGGCTCGTTTCGTACGTTTCTGTGATGCTTTCAATATTCCTTTGGTAGTATTTGAAGATGTACCCGGATTTTTACCTGGAACGGCACAAGAATACGGCGGAATTATAAAACACGGAGCCAAGTTGCTTTATGCATTCGCCGAAGCTACGGTTCCGAAGATAACGGTAATAACCAGAAAAGCTTACGGTGGCGCTTATGATGTTATGAATAGTAAACATATCGGTGCCGACGTGAATTATGCTTATCCTACTGCTGAAATTGCCGTTATGGGTCCCGAAGGTGCAGTTAATATTATTTACAGGAATGTTGACGACGAAACACGGGCTCAAAAAATAAAAGAATACAGGGAGAACTTTGCAAGTCCTTACAGGGCCGCCGAACTAGGTTATATAGATGAAATAATCTATCCGCGCGAAACGCGTAAGAAACTTGTTCAGGCATTGGAAATGACTTCCACTAAATCGGAGTCAAATCCGCCTAAAAAACATGGTAACATACCGCTGTAAAATAAACCGTAAAAAGTAACCCCGGGGAAGAGAGCTTCGGGGTTTTTTTATTTTAAATGGTATCCATAGTTATACTATCTTTGTAAACTTTGAAAAATAAATAAAAACAGTGATGAAAAAGATATTTTTATTGGTTCTTTCGGGTTTATTTATAACAAGTACCGCGTTAACCCAGAATCAAACAATTGAAATTCCTAAAATACTTTCCAATATTAAATACAGTGATAACGGGAAGATGGTTTATATTTCTCCTAAAACCGGAGCTGAATATCCTTTAAAGGATGCTCACCCGCTTTACACTACAAAAACGGTTTTGATAAATCCTGTCGGAACCGATGATGGTATTAAATTCGATTTTAAAAATCTGGATTTTAACGGGGTTATCTATTACGGAATGTATTCAGCTCAAAAATCAAAATTTCCTCAACCTGTATTTTTTAAAAAATCGGCCAAGATAATTAAAGGTGTTGCCAAGATTAATCTTAAAATGATGGCCGGTAAATATGATATAGCTGATTATGAAAAGTCCGGTTTAACAAAATTGGGTTACCGTATTGTAAATACCGGAGGGCATATTATATACGACGGAAAAGTTACCGTTAAAGGTAAAGGTCCTTTTGAAGTAATACCTTCAATAGTTGAAGGACCGTTTGTAAATAAAGTTACCGAAACAA
>WFZS01000180.1 GCA_015489465.1 Bacteroidales bacterium
CCGCTTGGTTTTACACCCGTTTCGGTGATAAGTCGGAACGAAAACAAATGGTGGTTATCGCTCTGGTTTTCCTGATATTGCTTTACAACCTGCCATCCGGACTGGTTTTGTACTGGACAATGAACAACGTTTTCAGCTTTTTCAGATTGTTTGTTACTAATCCGGAGGTGTTTAAAAACATCAATAAAAACGAGATAAAAGAGGAGATTAAAAAACTAACCATTAAGCCCTTTGCTTTTTATTCTTTACTGTTTTTTTCAATCTATTTTTACCTGTCGGCAATATTTTATTACAACGGTTTTAACACCGCACTTTCCCTCTTGTCGGTAATTTCCCTTATTCCCGTTGAATCTTCGGCTTTCGGAAACATTTTAAAAAATAAAAAACCTGCAAAAGTTTTTACATTCATAATCCTTGCAGTACTTTTTATTCAGGCTTTACTTTTGTATTCCGTCATAAGCGGAAAAACTTTTGCTTTCCTTTCGTTTACCGGGAATCCGTATTCCGGTTTTATTATTACCGGATTAATTGCAGTGTTGTTGATGTTACCTTGGTATATTAAAAATAACAAGGTAACCATATTCAAAAAAACAAAACCTGATTTCATCATTTTTCTGCTGTCGGTTCTCTACCTTACGGGATTTATTTTTTTATGGAACCCTTTAAGCATTTATTCTTCTTATCCCGACAATTTTGTTTTTCCTGCAATAGACATCTTAAAAGAGAATCTCGACCTGTTTCTCTATTTCACCACCGGAGCTATCATTTTATATCTTATTTTGCCTTACGGGATAAAGAAAATATTATACATATCGGTTCTTCTTTTAACCGCAATAGGATTTATCAATAACACATTATTTCCCATAAACGTAGGATCGTTACAAGAAACAAAATTCCTTTTGGAAAGTAATCTTGCAAAACCGGTTTTAAGTTACATACTTGAAGGGAGTGTCATAATTTTTGTCTTTTGGGGAATAATTAAACTGACGGAAAAAATAAAAAACATTTATCCGGTTGTAGCACTTTTATTATTAAACATAGTACTGATATCCAACAGTTTATACGACTCTTTTAAAACAAAAGTATTTTTTACAAAGCCGGGAAGCGAAATAAAGAGTTCACACAAAATTTCATTTTCAAAAGATAAAGAAAACGTTATTTTCATTATCTCCGATATGTTTTACGGCTGGTATATGAAAAAAATCGTGGAGGAAAGACCTGAACTGAAAAAAGATTTGTCCGGATTTGTGTGGTATCCCAACACCTTATCAATATCGGCAATAACTGCCACATCGGTGCCCCCAATTCTTGGTGGCTATGACTTTACCGTTGACAAACTTAACAAAGATAAATACCACACTCTTACAGAAAAAATGACCAGAATCACCGAGAAATTTTACGACAAAGTAAAACGGCAAGGATACAGGTTTACCTCAACAGATATGATTTACTCTAAAATAGATAGAAATAAATTCGATTCATATTTACCGAATTGGGACGAAAGTTGGGATGTTTGGAATAACAAATTAAAAATCAGCTCGTCAGTTGAAGTAGGTTATACTTTATTATGGGAAAACGCTTTATTTTATACGTCTCCTTTATTTTTAAAAGCAAGTATTTATAACAAAGGTAAATGGCTTGACTTTTGGAAAAGAGGGTCAAGAGAAAATACGAACTCTGCAAAACGTTATAATTTTTTACGGCTTTTGCCTTATATATCCGATACTCTAAGCAAAAAACCGTCATTTGTTTATATTCACTCCATGGCATCACATCACCCTTGGTGTTATGTTGACGACGACGGAATAATGCACGATGATGTCGTGCCTTACGAAAACAACAAATGGGTTATCAAAACCTTTGCAAAATGGTTTAAATGGATGAAAGAAAACGGGGTTTACAATAACACAAAAATTGTTCTTTTGTCTGACCACGGAATACATTGGTGGTTTTACGAAGGAAAAGCGGATACTACCTTACCTTTGAAAAATATTAATTCCATAGATTTGGGTATTGATATTTCAATGGTAAAAGCAATGTTCCCGTTACTTTTGGTAAAAGATTTTAATAAAAATGGCACTTTACATGAAGATTGGCGTTTTATGAGTAATGCCGATGCCTCTTACATTGCGTTCGATAAAGAAAACCCTACCAACATTAACTACAATGAGGTTAGAAAGTTACCTTCCTTTATGACAATTTGGAAAAGAAAAATGGGTGACAGAAAATATATAGAACCCGTTTACAGCGTTATTGCCGAAGGCTCGGCTTTCGACTTGTCAAAATGGAAAAAATTCGATCCCGATACCGTACATTCGAATGTTCTGGAAGAACTGTTTAACGGTAATACGGGAAGTTTGAAGTTTAGCAAAGAGCAGGAAATAGGGGCAATTAAACGCAGGATAAGAGATAACGGGGAATGGTATAAAAAAATAAAAGAAAAAGCACGTAAAAACCACAGAACCATTGAAGAACAACTGGAAAGAGATGCAGAATGGATTTTAAAACAGGAAAAGAAAAAAAAGTAAAATGAACATATTTGAAACGATACTGGCACCTTTTGTTTTTGTAATAAAACAGTTTTTCCTTTTCGGTTACCACCTTACCGGTAATTACGGTTGGGCGATAATATTGTTGAGCTTTTTTATTTCATTACTGCTGTTGCCCGTGTTCATTTACATTGAACGCGAAAAGAAAAAAACCGA
>WFZS01000181.1 GCA_015489465.1 Bacteroidales bacterium
ACCTTATAATCTCACCCAAAACAACATTTCTAATTATATTTTTGTTATTTCGAGTCTGTTCCTCCAACTCATTTAGTATCTGATTAAAGGATTCCTCTTTTTGCCGTAAAACTTCAAAAGCTTTTTCTTTTTCAAGTGACGACTGGTATTTTCCCGGTTGATAATCTTCAATTAGCACAATCAGTCTGTTAAGCTTTTGTTCCATCAAAAAATTCCTGTACTCCAATTCCTTTAACATCTCAAGCCATGCACCTGACAACCCGTTTATTATCAAGTTTTCCTTTACCTTTTTTATATTAACTTTAAAAACCCTTCTCTTTTTAAGAATTTTAGCCTCTTTACGTGATATCTTTTTTTCTTTTAAAAGGTTCTCGATATCCTCGTCGGAATATTTTAATATTACGGTTTCGGGTACGGCCGATCTGATTTTTCTAAGTACATAAGGATAATCGGCAACAAAACTTTCAACAAAATATGACTGATTTTTGAATTCCTTGTCACGATAGTCTTTTATCTGCTCCCTTATGCTTTCAACCAGTGTTAAATTTCTTTCTATTACAATTATGCGCAAATCACCATAATAATCTTTTAATTTAAGGTGCAAATCTTCGTAATATGATGACCAAATATTTTCAATTTCTTCCAAGAAATTTTCCCAAATATTTACTAACGGGATAAGTTCTTTTTTAACAGCTGCATGTACCGTTTTTGTAACGGAATGGTTTATCCTTTGCAACTCCAAATAAGATATGTATGAAACGGGTTTTATTAATTTGGGGAGTTTTTTGAAATTATCTTCACTTTCCGTTTCCAACGCATCAAATTTCATTAATTCGCCGGGACGTATTCCTATTGTAAGGTCTTTAAAAAGTGAAGATGCTTTTATCAATACCGTTGTCCCTATCTGCGAACATAAATTATCAACAGACTGAATGTAATTTTTCTCATTTGCCGGTTCAACATCGGGAATTCCCAAAAATATCAAATCCGAATTAATGGATTCCTGCTTAATAATTTCATTTATCGGTCTTTTATCTATCTCATTGTTTATTACCCTAACTTCGGCTTCAATACGCATGTTAGTTATAAACTGGATGGCATCGTGTTCGATAATGGTCTTGTTTTCATTTACCGGATTAACTATCATTAATCTTACACGGGCATTTTTCCATTCAAACGTCGATTTGATAAATTTTATCAAAGCAAGCATCAGACTACCGTTGTTTGACCCTCCCCTCAACCAAACATCTATAAGTTCGTAATTCCCGAATTTTCTTTCCTTATCATAATCCAAAAGAACAATATTCATATCCAGACCGGCAAGGCGTTTTATCATTTTTACAAAACGAACGGGATTTGACGAATGCCTGCCCCACCCCAGCAGTACCGTGTTGGGTTCAATTCCGCTAAAACCGTAAACCGCCGAAACAATCTCTATTCCCGAATAAATGTCATTACATTCCTGACGCCTTGTAAAGATTCCTTCATGAAGTTCTTTTTCCTTTTCGGCATCCGTAAGCAAATTACGGCTGAACAACACTTCCGAATCTTTATTTTCAATAAGGTCGAAATTTGAAATTATCCCGCTTTTGGCAACAATATATTTCCCGAACTCGATAAGATGCGGTCTTACATTGGTTCCCCCGCTAAATAATAAAACATTAGGCCTCCAATTTTTTTCATCAAACTTTTCCTTGTTCAGTTTTATCAAAATACTTTTAACCAGCGAAACATAAACACTTTGCCAAACATTGGATCCTCTGTATTTAAGCTGTTTCCTTTCAATATAATAATAAATACCGAAAAGGATAATTAAAGCTATGAACATGGAAACCATGTCGAGCTTGAACATTATCATAAAACTCGCCAGGAATCCGATAATACCTACCCAAACGGGAATATTAAAAGAAGGTCTGAAATCCGTACTTGCCCATTTTTCCAAAGAAAACGCCAGGTTTATAAAACCGTAAGCCGTTAAATAAAACATCGTAACGATACCGGCAATTACATTAAGATCACCTATCAGAACTCCCGCTTCAGCTATTAAAAAAGTAAAAATCAAAGCATTTCTGGGTTCGTTGTTAATGCCGTATCCCTTACCGAAAAAACGCGGAACAATCCTGTCGTTGGCAATAGCTTGCAATATTCTTGGACCACCCAAAATACCACCCAACGCCGATGATAATGTAGCACCCCAAATTCCTGCAATTACCAGTGCGGGAATCCAAGCCAACTTTAACAAGAAATTATAATCGTGCAAAAGGATATCCCTATCAACAAACAAGACAAAGCTAATTCCCAAGGCAAGGTAAACTACAAAACCCACAATAATTGCCCACATAGTTCCTTTGGGGATGTCTTTTTTAGGGTCTTTAAGATCTCCCGACATGGCAACACCGGCGGTAAAACCTGTCACAGCAGGGAAAAATACCGCAAAAACCACCTCGAAAGAGAAATCTTGGAAAGGCTTGTAATCGGCTAACCCGCCTTTGGGAGCAAGTTCGGGATGTACAAAAAACCCAACAAAAACAGATATTAACGACAAAGCTATTGCCGTCAATATCAGAAATTGTGTTTTTATAGCAATATCCGTACTTATAAAAGCGATAATAACCAACAACAACAAAACCGTAGAACCGAGAATCTGTACAGTACGCATATCCTCCGGACCCAGCCCGAATAATGATTGAATCCATCCGGATATCGCAGGTATTGCAAGAAAGCTCTCTGTAAAACCCACAATGTACATTGAAATACTCAAGGCAGTACCCACAAAAAGGGTAATGCCTATTGACCCTCCCATAGGTAAACCCAACGAACGCGAAAGAATATAATAAATACCGCCGGCTTTTATTTTTTTATCCGTTGCTATCGACGAAATACTCAACCCGGTTGTAAATGATATTACATGAGCAAGCAAAATTATCGCAACCACACCAACAAGTCCTGCCACACCTGAAACCCAACCCAAGCGTAAATACATTATTACCCCGAGAATGGTAAGGATGGAAGGCGTGAAAACACCCGAAAACGCACCGAATTTTTTAGGACCTGTTGTCATCAAATAAATTTAATGAGTAAAAATAAAAAAATAAATCTTCATGCTTGAGAAACCCCCATTTTCATTAATCCTGTCACAAAAAACAAATCCTTGCCATATCTTACTCTAATGTACTGCTTTACCGCTAATTTTTATAAATTATTACATCTTTTTTAATTTTAATTGATTTTTAAATTCAACAATTTCTGGAAATTAAATTCATTATTTTTTACCTTTAACGGCACAAATTTTAAAATACTAATGAAACTGTTTAAAAAATTATTAATAGCAAACAGAGGAGAAATCGCCGTTAGAGTAATAAAATCAGCCAAAAAACTAGGAATAGAAACGGTAGCAATATATTCGGAACCCGATGAAGATTCCTTACATGTAAAGTTAGCCGACGAGGCTTTTTGCATAGGTCCGCAAGAACTTGGCGAAAGCTACCTTAATATCGAAAAGATAATACAAACGGCTGTTAACTTCAACTGCGATGCCATACACCCGGGCTACGGTTTCCTTTCCGAAAATGCCGATTTTGTAAAAGCCTGTGAAAATGCCGGAATAACTTTTATCGGTCCGCATGCCGAGGTAATGAAAATAATGGGGAACAAAATAGAAGCAAGGAAATTCGTTAAAAAATTGGGTGTTCCGATTACGGAAGGAATTACCGGAACCACTGCCGAATTGCTTAAGAATGTTGACAAATTGGAATTCCCCGTGCTCGTGAAAGCTGCTGCCGGTGGTGGAGGAAAAGGTATGCGCATTGTTTATAACCGGGATGAATTGGAAGGCGTTTTGGAAACAACTTCGCGTGAAGCCAAAAATTATTTCGGAGACGAAACCGTTTATATTGAGAAATATATTCCGGAACCTCGACATATTGAAGTTCAGATTTTGGGAGACAACCACGGTAATGTAATTCACCTTTTTGAAAGGGAATGCTCCATACAAAGAAGATATCAAAAGATAATCGAAGAATCCCCGTCCCCTACTTTAACAGATGAATTAAGAGAAAAAATGGGTAATGCCGCCGTTGAAATCGGCAAAGCAATAGGCTACAACAATGCGGGGACCATTGAATTTCTGGTGGACAAGGATTTGAATTTCTATTTCTTGGAGATGAACACCAGAATTCAGGTGGAACACCCTGTTACGGAAATGGTTACGGATATAGATATTGTCGAAGAACAGTTGATGGTAGCCGCAGGAAACAGACTAAAATACAACCAAAAGGATATAAAACAAAACGGTCACGCCATAGAATGCCGAATATATGCAGAGGATCCTTCAAACAATTTTATGCCATCGCCGGGTAAAATGACCCTTTACCGTCAACCTCAAGGCGAAGACATAAGGATTGATACCGCCATTGACAAGGCTACGGAAATTCAAAGTTTTTTCGACCCGATGATTAGCAAACTTATTGTAAAAGGCGAAAACAGGGAAATAGCGATAGAGAAAAGCATTGATGCTCTGAAAAACTACGACATTCACGGTATAAAAACAAACATACCTTACCTATTGCAACTGCTAAATCATCCTGATTTTGTCAATAATAAAATATCAACGAAATTCTGCGATGAACATACCGGAGAAATAATAAAAAACATTGAAACGGAAAAAAATAAGATTGACAAAAAGATACCTGTTTTCGGATACCTTCTTTACACCCTTTATAGTTACGGTGATAATGAAACCGATGTGTGGCATAATATAGGCTACTGGCGAAACATAATGAAAATACCGGTAACACTCGAAAACGTCAAATATGAAATTTTAATAAATAAAAAAAGGGAAAACACTTTAAATGTCGTTTTTGAAAATGAAAATTATGAATTGTGTTTCAAAGAATTTGACAACGGCAGACTAAAATTTCGCATAAACGACACCTTTTATAATGTCTCGGTTTCCGAAAATGAAGAACGTTTCGGTTTTGTGTCGGTGGACGGATTTATTTTCAATGTTGAACGCAATGATATCTTAAAAAATATTGACTATTCCTTAACTTCCGGCGACAACAACGATAAGAATTCCCTGTTTTCTCCAATGCCCGGGAAAGTTATTAAGGTTAACGTTAAAAAAGGTGACAAAGTTAAAAACGGAACCGTTTTGGTTGTTGTGGAAGCTATGAAAATGGAGAACAATATTGTAGCTACCGGCGATGCCACCGTTGAAGAAGTTGCCGTAAAAGAAGGTGATATGGTTGACACCAACATGCAATTGGTTTATTTAACTGAATAAAAAAATATTAAAAACATAAAAACAGCTAGAACTATGAATTTTGATTTAACAGAAGAACAACAGATGATAAGGGACACTGTCCGTGAATTTGCGGAAAGGGAAGTTAAACCCGTTGCAAGTGAACTGGACAAAAAACAAGAGTTCTCATACGACCTGACAAAAAAAATGGGAGAACTCGGGCTATTCGGAATGAACGTACCGCATGAGTACGGCGGTCAAGGTATGGATACATTGTCGTACATCATAGCCGTTGAAGAGATAGCAAGAGTTGACGGCTCTACTGCAGCCACATTGGCAGCGCACAACTCTTTGGGAATCAGTCCTCTTTTGGAATACGGCACGGAAGAACAAAAACATAAATACATACCTCAATTATGTACCGGTGAAGCTTTATGGAGTTTCGGACTCACCGAGCCTGAAGCCGGTTCCGATTCGAGAGGCACCAAAACAACCGCTAAACTTGTTGATAACGAATGGGTAATAAACGGTTCGAAAATTTTTATCACCAACGGCGCCACAAAAATAACCAAAGGTTGCACCGTTCAGGCGGTTACTGGTGTTAAAGACGGTAAAAAAATATTCTCCACAATAATTGTCGAAACCGGAACACCCGGTTTTACTCAAAAAGTTATGCACGACAAAATGATGTGGCGCGCATCCAATACCGCCGAATTATATTTTGACGATGCACGTGTTCCTGCCGGAAACCTTTTGGGTAAAGAGGGTGAAGGTTCTCATATAATGCTCCACACTTTGGACGGCGGACGTCTTTCGATAGGTGCCATGGGATTGGGACTTGCTCAAGGAGCTTTCGAGATGGCCCTTGAGTACGCAAAAGAGCGTAAACAATTCGGCAAACCGCTGACAAAATTCCAGATAAACGCTTTCAAACTTGCCGATATGGCTTTGAAAATAGAACTAGCACGCAACCTTCTTTATAAGGCTTGTTGGCTTAAAGATAACGGAAGACCTTACGGCAAAGAGGCTGCCATGTCAAAACTTTATTGTTCGGAAGTAGCCAACGAGGTGGCTTATGAAGCGCAACAGATTCACGGAGGTTACGGCTTGATGAAAGATTATGATATTGAACGCTTTTACAGGGACCAAAGACTTCTGCAAATCGGCGAAGGAACTTCCGAGATTCAAAGACTTGTGATTTCAAGACATATCGGATGCTGATAAAATTTTGCACTAATTAAAATCATTATTACATCTAAAAAAATATAACGACTATGAATAAAGTAGTAAAAGATGCTAAAGAAGCCATTAAAGGAATCGAAAACGGTATGACATTGATGTTAGGCGGATTCGGACTTTGCGGTATTCCCGAAAAATCCATTGCAGCACTGTATGATGCAGGAATTACCGGACTTACATGTATATCAAATAATGCAGGGGTTGATGATTTCGGATTGGGTATTCTATTAAAAAAACATCAGATAAAAAAGATGATTTCATCATACGTTGGTGAGAATGCAGAGTTCGAAAGACAGCTTTTGTCAGGTGAACTTGAGGTGGAGCTTAACCCTCAAGGGACTTTGGCGGAAAGAATTCGTGCCGGAGGTGCAGGCATACCGGCATTTTATGTTCCCGCCGGATACGGTACCGAAGTGCAAGAAGGCAAGGAAGTACGAGAGTTTAACGGAAAAATGTACTTACTGGAAAAAGCCCTTACCGCCGACTTTGCAATTGTAAAAGCCTGGAAAGGTGACACTATGGGAAACCTTATTTACAGACACACTGCTAATAATTTCAACAATATGATGGCTATGGCCGGTAAAATAACCATTGCCGAAGTTGAAGAGCTTGTACCTGCAGGCGAACTGGACCCCAACTGCATTCACACTCCCGGAATTTTCGTACAAAGAATATTCAAAGGCGAAAATTATGAAAAGAGAATTGAATTTGTTACTACAAGAGATTAGTATGTAACTGTAACTATTATAATTACATATCGAGAATTATTAAAAATTACATACCTCAATTGTGAAGTATTTTTAAAAAACTAAAAAAAGAACGATTATGAGTTTAGATAAAAACGGTATAGCAAAAAGGATAGCAAAAGAATTAAAAGACGGTTATTACGTTAACCTCGGCATTGGAATCCCCACACTTGTCGCCAACTTTATCCCCGAAGGTATCGAAGTGGTTCTTCAATCCGAAAACGGACTTTTGGGAATTGGTCCTTTTCCTAAAAAAGATGAAGTTGACCCCGACCTTATAAATGCCGGAAAACAAACCGTGACATACATACCCGGAGCGGCATTTTTCGACTCGGCAACAAGTTTTGCCATGATACGCGGCGGTCATATCGACCTTACCGTTTTAGGTGCTTTTCAGGTTAGCGAAAAAGGAGACATTGCAAGTTGGAAAATACCCGGAAAAATGGTTAAAGGTATGGGTGGCGCAATGGACCTTGTGGCTTCGGCAAAAAATATTATAGTCGCCATGACACATACCGACAGGAAAGGCAATCCCAAACTGTTAAAAGAATGTGACTTGCCTTTGACGGGAGTAAATTGCGTGAAGAGAATAGTAACGGATTTGGCTGTTATTGATGTCACTCCAGACGGCTTTAAACTTGTTGAAAGAGCTCCGGGCGTGGAAGTAGATGAAATAATTGAAAAAACAGGCGCACCGCTTATAGTAAACGGTGATATCCCTGAAATGTCAATCAATTAATTATATTTTATACGAAATTAAAAACCAACAGTTATGGAAACAAACGGAATGCCCGATATTACATTCGGAACAATTTTAATTTATCTTGCGGTTGTAGTTATCTATATTGCCGCGGAATGGAAAATCTACGAAAAAGCCGGCAAACCGGGTTGGGCGGTTTTGATACCTTTTTATAATATTTATGTTTTGCTAAAAATTGTAGGAAGACCGGGATGGTGGCTGTTGTTGTTTTTTATACCTCTGGTAAACATTATTATCGGTATCATCGTAACAAATGATTTGGCAAAAAGTTTCGGACAAGGAGTGGGATTTACATTGGGTTTAATATTTCTGTCACCCGTTTTTATATTGCTTCTAGGCTTCGGTAATTACAAATACATAGGTCCGGGAGCTGAATTGTAAAACCCGCGGTTACCTGTAAACATCAAAACTTACCGATTTATTTAAAACAACGGAATCTCCGATGGTGCGATATACTTTAGCATTACCGGAGATTTTGTATTCTTCGCCGTTTCTATATAAAGTTAAATGTATTTCTTTTGATGTTCCGGCAAGATCGTAATAATAGCCGTCACTTGCTTTTAAACCGTAAAAACTAATGATAAAGTTATTGTCGGAACTTACCTCAATCTTCCAACTATCTTCATCCAATTCGGATATTTCCATATTTACTTGAACCTTTTTTGTTTCATCGGGATTGTATTCGGTAAATAAAGCTCCATCCCCCTTATACTCTCCGAGCCAATTAACATAAGTGCAATCATTGCAATAAACCCAATCTTTCTCGTCCTCTTTTTTACAAGAATAAAAGGTCAATAAAATAAATATTACTAAAAGTAACCGTTTCATTTTGCTTTTTATTAAAAGACAAATATATTTTAATAAAACTAAAAAAGCCGGAAAAATCGTGACACTATTTTTCCGGCTTATAAAATAAAAATCTTTTATTATAAAACTTTCTTAAATCTAACTTTGACTTTTTCGATAACCTCTTTTACGGAATCCCTATCTATTCCATGTATTTCGGCAATCTCATCTATATTTAGCTTGCCAAAGGAGAAATGGCTGATGACAGACTGTGCCAACTCCGGTAAATTCGAGAAAACACTGTCTATATTCTGTACTTGACTGTCGGTCAGTTTTCCGTTATCAACTTCAGCCAACAAACCGAAGTCTTCAGCCAATTCACCAACTTCAGACGCGTCAAGCAACAATATTTTTTCTTTAAAGTCATCAAGATGATATGAAATGTCGTCAAGCTCTTCTATCATAACAAAATCGCCATCTGCATCAACAGTATATTCTTCCTCAAGTTCCTTCATTTCATCACGTAAAAGCAACTCGGTGGAAATTTTCTTTCCGGTATGCTTGGATCTTATATCATCAAGAATTTCTTTGGCGATTTTGAACATTTTAACTTTTAAACGGCTTTCATCATTCAACTCATCATCAAATTCTTCAAATATTTTAAGATATACTTCGTCAACTATTTCCTGGGGCGAATACATATTACGGGGTATAAACCCGTTTTTTTCCATATTTCTCAGTTTAAAACGAATTACTTTCTTTAACTGAGGTAAAAATTTCATCAAAACATCGTTAAAAGATTTGGTATCTCCCGATTTTTTATAATCATTAAGTTTATCCAAAACAACAGTCATTTTATTTTCCTCCTTTTAATTTAATTAATCTACCAGCAGGGTTCAAAAATTATACCATTAACCCAAACATCAATTTTGGCAGTTTAGTGCTATTTCAATGAAGAGTAATATTCTATTAATCCTTGCATTGGAGTTTTGGTTACTTTCCCCGTATTTATTCCGTTTTCCAAAAGCACTTCGTCCAAAATATCTTTGTAATGATAAGCAACAGACCCCGTAAAACTTACCGTTTTTCTTTTATAATCAGGATATTTGGAAAGCTGCGTATCAATAAAATCCCGAAACGCCTTTTTTACAACATTTCTGCAATCTTCATAATGGATATTTTCACCGACAAACAGACTTATTGACGCCATAAACCTATTGGGAGCGGTACTCCCGTATATTTTATGAAGGACTTTTTCAAAATCCAAATCATAATAATCGTAAAATTTTTCAATAAGCTCTTTACCGGCATCACCGTAAAGTATCTTTTGCAACATCAATTTACCGATATATGTACCGCTACCCTCGTCACCCAGCATATATCCCAAAGAAGGTACATTGTAAGTAATTTTTTCGCCGTCCCACATGCATGAATTGGAACCGGTTCCCAAAATACAGGCTATACCCTCATTTTTCCCGAATAGCGATAAAGCTGCACCATACAGGTCATGACCGGTAACGATATCGGCATCCGGAAACATACTTTGTAACGCATTTTTTACCAATGAACAATTTGTTTTTGTGGAACACCCGGCACCGTAAAAATAGACCTTTTCAATATTCTTCCCCTTTACATACCAATGAAGCTCTTCATACAATGTTGTTTCCAACTCCTTCTCTTTATAATAATAAGGATTAAAACCCTTGGTGGTAATATCCGAAATAACATCTTTACCGTCAATTATAACCCATTGTGTTTTTGTTGAACCGCTATCCGCTATCAAAATCATATTTCCCGTTTTTGCTGCAAAAATATTATTATGTCTTGTAATCTTAATATTTTTGGATAAAATATTACCGGTATGATATACACCTTAGGTGAAATTTTACTCGACATAATTATTCAAGATAATAATACAACACATGCCGTTGCGGGAGGTTCCGTATTAAACGTATCCGTAACGTTGGTAAGGAAAGATGTTCCCGTTTCAATTATTTCGGAAACCGGAGACGATAAAACTTCGGAATTTATACTGAACTTTTTACAAGAAAATAACATAAACACCTCTTATATCACCAAATATAAAAATAGTAAAACCCCTTTGGCATTGGCTTTTTTAGATAAAGAAGGTAAACCGTCGTACACGTTTTATAAATCATATCCCGATAAAAGAATTCTTAAAAAAGATATGGATTTCAAGTCAGGTGATATTTTACTTTTTGCATCTTTTTATTCTGTTGATACATCAATAAGACCGGAAGTAAAAAAAATTATTACAAAAGCCAAAAAATCGGGATGTTTGATAATGTATGATCCAAACATCAGACACTCAGGACATTTGCAAAATCCTATGGTAGCCGAAAATATTATAGACAACATCAAAATTGCCGATATAATAAAAGGTTCCGACGAGGATTTCCTAAATATTTTCGGTAAAGGCAGTACAGATTTTTGGTTCGAAAAGATAAAAAAAATCAATCCGGCAGCATCAATTATAATAACAAAAGGCGGCAAAGGATCATCGGCACTTATTGAAAACACCGTTATTAACACGGAAGCCGAAAAAGTTGACGTAAAAAGCACTGTTGGTGCCGGGGATGCTTATAGCGCAGGAGTTATTTCGGGAATTGTAAAGTCAAGCAAAGAATACAAATCTTTTGATATTAACGACTGGAAAAAAATTATTAAAGAAGCTACGGAAATTTCCGCCGAAGTGTGTGGCTTGAATCAGAATTATATTAATAATCCGGGCTAATATTTTTTCCATAAAATATTATTTTGGCGTTGTCTTTGTTTAATTTCATATTTTTGATTTTCAATTTTACGGGGAAATTAAATGAGGCGTTTATTTATTGTTGTCTTTTTATTAATGTTTGTATTCAGGGCAAATGCAACTCACCAGCGTGCCGCTGAAATTTCGTACAAACATTTACAAGGTAACACATACTCCATTACGTTGATAATGTTTACCCGTACATCAAGTCCTGCTGACGACACGCGTGATTCCATGCCCATAAAATGGGGTGATAACACCGAAGAGGAAATCCCGAGAATTATTTTTCAAGATCTTGGAAACGATGTAACATACAATGTTTACAAAGGCATACATACATTTCCCGGTGACGGAGAGTACACAATATCGGTGGAAGACCCCAATAGAAATAATGGTGTCGTTAATATTCCGAATTCCGTTAACATCCCCATGTACGTTGAATCGAAACTTGTAATAAACAGTTTCCTCGGGCCTAATAACTCGGTGGTTTTGTCGAACCCTCCTTTCAACGTAGGGTGTGTTCATAAACTTTTTGTCCATAATCCGGGCGCATATGATCCCGATGGTGACAGTTTGGCTTTCAAACTTGCCGTTTGTAAAGGTCATGACGGGATGGACATTCCGGGATATACATTCCCGCAAGCATCGGAATATTTTATAATTAACGAACATACAGGAGATTTGATTTGGAAAAATCCCGTTTTACAAGGAGAATATAACGTTGCTTTTATTGTGGAAGAATGGCGCGACGGAATAATGATAGGTTCAGTTCGTAGAGACATGCAAATAAATATTGTGGTTTGCGACCACGATCCTCCGGTTTTCGATTCGCTAAGTGATACTTGTGCCATTGCAGGCGATTTTATAACATTTCCGGTTTCGGCAACAGACCCCGACAGTACTACCGTTATTCTGGAAGGTTCAGGAGGTCCTTTTTATGTCAGTGAATCGCCGGCAATAATAAATCCGGACCCGGGGATAGGGAAACCAACGGCAACAACCGTCTTTTCTTGGCAAACAACGTGTAGTCATATCAGAAAAAATCCTTATAACGCAGTATTTAAAGCAACGGATAACGGTTTTCCTGTTGGTCTTACAACTTTCGATAATTCATTTATAAAAATTATAAGTCCTCCTCCCGAAAACCTTACGGCAATACCCGAAAACAAAACCATAAAATTACATTGGGACACCATTGAATGTTCAAATGCCACAGGTTATAAAATTTACAGAAAAGTGGATGAAGACACGTGGAATCCCGATTATTGTCAAACAGGAGTTCCGGCTTACACAGGTTATGAACCGGTAAAAACAATCTCGGGAAGGAATAACACGTCATATGTTGATGATAACAACGGTAAAGGTTTAACCTACGGAATAAAATATTGTTACCGTGTTACGGGATTATATTATGACAATGTTGAAAGCAAACCTTCGGACACAGCATGTTCCAGACTTAAAAGAGAAACCGCGATTATCACAAATGTAACCAACGACAGCATCAATCCGGAAAAAGGTTGGCTGCATGTGATTTGGGTTAAACCCACCGAATTGGATACGATACTTCATCCCGGACCGTTTCAATATCAACTTTTCAGAAATTACGGCAGCGGATGGAATAATCCCGAAAAAGTTGCCGTATTAAACGGTTTGAACGACACGGTTTTTTTGGATTCAACAATTAATATAAACAGTAAAAACAAGCCATACTACTATCGAGTGGACATTTACGGAGAGCAAGGTTTTATAAACAGTTCTGAAACTGCGGCATCACCGTTTATTTCATTAACTCCTTATGACAAAAGGTTACGTATTAATATATCCGCAGATGTTCCGTGGATAAACGACGAGTATATTATTTACAGGAAAGCTCCGGAAGAAGACGGTTTTTCAGTATTGGATACCGTTAGTGGTACCGTTTACGACGATAAAGGTCTGGAAAATTTCAAAGAATATTCTTATTACGTGGTAACTTCAGGACATTATTCCCTTTCGGGAATACCGGACCCTTTGTTAAATATTTCGGAAATAGCAACCGGCATACCTCAAGATCTGGAACCTCCGTGTAAACCAGTTTTAAGCGTAAAAACGGATTGCGATAATATTGAAAACAATTTAACATGGTCGGTACCTTACGATTCGTGTAATTATGATGTAATGAAGTATATCCTATATTACTCTTCACCGGGTCCTGACAATTTGGAAGTGTTAACGGAAATTACGGACGCAGCCGACACAACATTTACACATTCCGATATTGATAAAGTTGTTGGATGTTACGGCGTAATTGCCGTTGACTCCGCCGGAAATAAAAGTGATATGTCGGATTTAATTTGTGTCAATTACGATGCTTGCCCCAACTGTAAGTTACCCAACGTTTTTACTCCCAACGGCGATGGTATCAACGACTTTTTCGAGCCGATGAAAAACATGACCGCCACGGTTGACCATGTTGAATTTTCAATTTTTAACCGTTGGGGACGGGAAGTTTATTATACCGAAGACCCCAATATAAAATGGGACGGAAAAGATAAAACCACCGGAAAACTTCTTCCCGACGGAACCTACTTTTACGAATGTAAATCTTATCTTATCACCAATAATGGCATGGTGACGGCAAAATCGCAAGGTTCAATTCTTCTTTTATCGGGTAACAAATAAAAAAAACCGCTCCGGAGCAGTTAACCGGAACGGTATTTTTACTGAATTTTTTTAATTCTTTTATAAAGTTTCCAAAATTTCGTCGATAGCCTTAATTTTTGCTTTCAAAACTTCCAAGTCTCTTTTTGCCTTATTAATCTTTTTCTCAAAATCATGTTTTAAAGCATTTGCTTGAGCCGAACCTGAGAAGAAACTTATATTATTTTCCCAGACTTTTATTTCTTCATTTAAATGACGCATCTTACCGGTAAGATAATTACGCTCTTTAAGTAACTTTGACTCCCCGTTAGGAGTGTCAACCAAGTTTTTCAAATGCTCTTTATAATTTTGGGCGGTCATCTCGGCAGTGTTAATCGACAATTTGTTGAAAAGTTTATCTATTGCTTTTCTGTACGCCGATTGAATGGAATCTTTTTTATTAAAAGGCACATGACCTATTTCAACCCAACGACGTTGGAAGTTTTTCACCGCCTCCATATCTTTGGCTTTATCGTTAGTAACCTCGTATTCCTCTATCTCTTTAATGAGCTCTTCCTTTAGCTTCAGATTTTCGGCTTCAACGGTATGAATATTTTTAAAATATTCCGCCTTCCTGTTGAAAAACTCGTCACAAGCAGCACGGAACCGTTTCCATATTTTATCGGAATAACGTTTCGGAACGGGACCTATGTTTTTCCATTCCTTTTGCAATCTTATAAGTTCATCGGTGGTTTTTTTCCATTCCGTACTGTCTTTAAGTTTTTCAGCCTGGTTGCAAAGATCCAGCTTCCGGTTATAGTTTTCCATTTGCTGCTCTTTGAGCTTGGCAAAAAACTCTCTTTTAGCTTCAAAAAAAGTATCCAACGAACCTTTAAAACGTGCCCAAACCTCATCATTAACCTGGCGTGGTGCCCTTCCTATTTTCTTCCACTCCTGCAACAACCCTGTAATTTCTTCCGATTTTTGTTGCCATTCCTTTACATTTTTTGGCAATTCTTTTACAAGTTCTTCGGCTTTTTCGCAAAGCCCCAGTTTAGCTTGATAATTTAATTCTTGCTGCTCCTGCAACTCCTTGTAATGTTGTTTTCTTCTTTCATTGATTTTATCGGTAGCAGCTTTAAAACGTTCCCAAAGATCATCTTTTTTATCGGACGGAACGGGACCTATGTTACGCCATTCCTCATGATACTTTTGAAGAAGTTTAAACGATTTTATTATTGATTTTTCGAGTAAAAGCTCTTCGGTTTTTTCACAGAGAGCGAGTTTTGCCTCCAGGTTCTTTTTGAGGTCAAGATCCCTTAACTCTTTGTTAATCCTTACCTTGTCAAAAAACCTGTCAACATAAAAATGGTAGCTCTGCCACAAGTTAGAAAGTTCCGAAGCGGGAACCATTCCTATCTCTTTCCATCTTTCCTGAAGTTTACGGAACTCATCGTATGTCTTTTTTAGAGTTTCCTCCGAATCGATGAGTTGTTTCATTTCTTCCAGAACTTTCAACTTTTCTTTAAGATTCTCTTGTTTTTGCCTTTCAAGTTCCTCGGCATATTTTTGTTTGTTCTTTTTATATTTTCTAAAAGCTATGTTAAAACGTTCTTCCAACGGGTCGGGAGTATGTTTAAAATCGGCTTCATCATTTCCCGCCTCTACAAAAGCTTTTTTTTGTGCTTCTATTTCCTCCTTATTTTTCTGTAAAAAGGCGCTCTTAATTTTAATAACCTGATTTTTTATCTTGCTGATGTCTTTTTCTTCAACCAGTTCTTCAAGCAGTTCCACAAGTTCCTGCTTATTCATACTATCGTAGTCATATTCCTGAGCGGCAAGATCATCAAAATTTTCTTCATCTTCTTTTAAAGAAGCTGCATCATACGAACCGTGAGGCTGTTGAGGGTTATAATTACTACTCATCAACCTTATCAAACGGTGTCTGTCTTGCTCGGTAATTATCGTTTCAACCGTATTCTCCTTTACCTCGCCGGATACCGGTAATTTTTCTTCATCGTTATTACCGTTTTCAGTACTACCGCCGTCTTTTATAAGATTTTTAATTTTTTCTTTATCCTGTTCTTCCAAAACAGTTTCTTTATCAGCCTTTACGGTCTGATTAGACTTCTCCTCCTTAGCAGAATTATTATTTGCCGCTTCAGGATTTTGATCAAGTTGAGCTTTCTTTTCCATACTAAATTAATTTTTCAATCCCTTAAGTTTTTATACCAGGGTTATAGATTTTTTTAAGGGTAGCAAAAGTACTAATTATTTGATATTTTGCAAAAAACAACTTATAAACCACGTTATTTTC
>WFZS01000182.1 GCA_015489465.1 Bacteroidales bacterium
ATATTATAGCTTGCTCCCGCAATTAGTTTCTGAGCTATTTCAATCCGTTTTTTCTTATTAGAATAAGCCTTTACCTGAGAAACAAGCATTTTTCCCGAAAGCAAATAATCTTTTGAAAGGAACGAACCGGTGTAGTTTTCATAATAATCGAAAAAATGAACTGCGATTTCGTTTTTGCCTAAAAAATTGTACAAAGCCGAATTGGCATCTACAGAGCCGAAACAATATAGCTGATCAACCTGCTCCACAGGCAGGTATCTGGGCTTCCCCTCAACACCGTTTTCATCAACAGGGGTAAACTTCAGGGTGTTATCCTTGCGCGACAAACGGCCGGGATTGAACAGATAATAGGTCTTCTTTGGCATAATATAAAGTTAATTTTAATCGACTTCTCCGCTGTAACAAAAATCAAAATAGCTGCACTTTTTGCATATTTTCGAATTGATTGCTTCGGGGCATACATCCGAACTTATAATTTTACCAATCTCTTTTTCAGCTTCTTGTAATTCCTCTATGTCGCGCCGGCTTAAAATTACTTCTTCGGTTTGACGTAACTTCGGATATTCGAGTATTCCGGTTACACCCTCTATTCCCGCTTTTTCAAAAATGTAAAGGTAATATTTCAACTGCCGGTAGTGCGCATTTTCTATTTTATCCGATTTCTTTACCTCATGAATCACTCTGTTTTTTGCATCGTAATAATCTACCTTAATGCCTCCTATTTGCACCTCCTCATATTTTGCCGTCCGTTGGGGGTAGCTCTCCTCATGCACAAGTTTTCCTTCATATACCAAATCGCTTGTGTGTTCCATTTGAATACTGTTGGCAAAAAGCCACAGCTTACGTTTGCATACAAAATAGTAGTTGATATGGGTGCCGGTAATTTGCATGTACCTCAATTTTAAAACATATAATCCGGGAGTTTGTTTTTCTGAATGATATAATTCTTCATTTTTATCAAACCATCACGTAATCTCATCTTTTTCCCGCCCTCGACAAGAAGATTAAGAATTAAGTCCTTTTCGCCATATTCCAAGAGCAACCTGATAAGGATATACAATTTGATTTCTTCACTATCCTCTTTCATATTTTTATTAAAATCGTCCAGAGCATTATCAAACTCACAAAGATTGGCGTAACATCTGAATATCAGCTCGGTGTAGTTGTTGTTCTTTTCCGTAATAAAGTATTCATCTGTTTTCTTCGACGGTTTACTTTTTTGTAATTTATCACGTTTTTGCCTGGTAATTTCGATGGTGAGATTCAGCATATCGGGGATTTGCACAAATTCAAGGAAGACCAACATTAAACCGGAATACAGTGTGTAACGATTTAAAGAATTATCGAGCATGATATCGATGGCTTTAGCGATAAAACCTTTTCTGTCAAGGGTTTTATTGTATTTCTCAATAATTGCTCTGTAAAAATCATCCTGATTAATACCCACAGATTCAAAAGAGTCGTATGAATTAAACAGGTAATAATGACAGGAATAGGTAAGCACTTCGTAAAGTTTAAGCAGGAGGTCGGCCGTTTTTTTGATGTAGTCTTCCTGTTTGGCATACTCATTCAGCTCTTTGTACAGCCTTTTCACCACAAACCGCCATTTGGGCCTGTCGGCTTTTTTAATACTCCGGTTGGGTATCATATAGTTTTGTTCATAAGCATTGGTTTCAAAAAACAAAACTTCTTTTTCCACTTCTTCAAAAGGCCGCATTACTTTGCTTTTTTTCTGGCTTTTGGAACTATTTGCAAACTTCTCCGGATTTTCGATTAATGAGGCTGTGTCATTATCAATTTTTTTATCTTTTGGAATCATCTTGTACAATTGTGCAATAATAAATTCCAGGTCTTTGCGGTCGTGCTTTTTTATCAGGGCACGCACTTCGGTAAGTTTTAAAGGGGGTTTTGATTTCATTGAATTAATATTCCTCCGTTTTTATTTTATTATCTGCGTTTGTTTGATTATTCCTTATCATTTTCTTTAGCCGGAAACACCTGTTTCAGAAACTTTTCATAAGCTTCAAGAATTTGCGCTTTGGTGTTTTTGCCGGTGATTTCTTCCATTTTTAAAACGTTTTTAAATTAATATTATTTTTTCTGACTTACCATTCAGTACTTGAATTAGCTATTTCCAAAATTTCATCTTCAGAGATATTCAGATTTATATTCCAACGTTTATTGATTTCTTTCGACTTTGCCAATCCGGGTTCAAAAAGGATATAATTTTTCCCAACTAACGATAGCGAATAGGAAATAAACTCATTCATATCCGGTTTGTTTAACAGTTCGATTAAATAACCCAATCGAATTGTTACCGATTTGTTATTCTG
>WFZS01000183.1 GCA_015489465.1 Bacteroidales bacterium
CTGATAATCCGAATAAATACCACCTACCGTAAAGTATAAATTGTTTGTTTTAGTAAAATTATTTACACTATTATTCTGTGAAAAGGAATTAACATTAAATAAGAATAATAATGACAAACAGATAAATTTACTTTTCATATGTAATAGAATTAATTTTTTAATAAATATGCCGCATTATTACCTTGCAGTATCCTGAAAAGTAGTGTTAAGTTATAATAGAATTATAATCTGGCATTACTTTTAACGTATGTAAAGTTAATAAATCTTTATGATTTTTATAATTACGATATTTATGAGTAAAAGATAAATAGATTTCACTTTATAATCCCTATCTGAAAAAAACCCTCGTTATACCCGAACCACCGTACTCCAAGGGTGCATCATCAAAATATTTAACCTCTTCAACGGTTTGTAAATATTCGCGGATTATTTGACGCAAAATGCCGTTGCCCTTGCCGTGTAAAATATCAACCTGACCGATATTGAGTAAAACGGCATCATCGATGTATTTTTTAAGGATTGACATGGCTTCGTCGGCGCGTTTCCCTCGAAGATCGATGGATAAATTGAAATTGGCTGCTTTTTTATTTATCTCCGACATTATACCGCTTCTCGAATTTTTCAAAGGAGTTTTTACAAACGGTTTTTTGTTGCTTTTCTCCAGCTTTTCAAGGGTGGTTTTGAGTTTTACGTTATTAACATTTACGATTACTTCGTCGTTGTCAATAGATAAAATTTCGCCTGTAACATCCGAATCTTTGATTTTTACCCAATCCCCCTGTTTAAAACCGGTTCCGGTTTCTTCATTCACCGGTTCCGCCGTTGTTTCGGTTTGTTGACTGCTTTTTATCTTTTTCTTTTTTTCTTCAAGCTTTTTACGAAGTGTTTTTGTTACTGCTTTGTCAGCTTTTGCCTCCTTAATCTCTCTAATGGTCTTTTCAACCGCTTTGTTGGATTCTTCAATAATTTTCAAAGCTTCGGCATTTGCTTTTTCAATAATTTCCTTCTTTCTTTTCTCCAAAGAAGTTTTAAGGTCGTTGTATCGTTTTAACAGTTCCTCAAACTCTTTTTCCTTTTCGGAAAGCTCTTTTTTACTTTTTTCCAGATTTAATTTTTCCAGCTCCAGTTGTTGAAGTTGCCTGTCGAAACTTACCGCTTTTTTACCGGTTTTTCTTTTGGCTTTTTCAAGGACATACCTCGGAAAACCTATCTTTTTTGCAATCTCAAAAGTGAATGAACTTCCCGGTTTACCTATTTGGAGTTTAAACAGCGGTTGCATCTCTTTCGAATCAAACAGCATGGCACCGTTTATCAACCCCTTAATACGTTCCGCTGCTATTTTCAGGTTAGTGTAATGGGTTGTCACAACGCCGAATGAATTTTTCTTGTTAAGTTCTTCCAGCGTAGCTTCGGCTATGGCTCCTCCCAGCTGCGGTTCCGTACCCGTACCGAACTCATCTATTAAAAAAAGCGTTTTCCCGTCTGCATTCCTTAGAAAGAACTTCATATTCATAAGGTGCGAACTGTAAGTACTCAGATCGTTTTCCAACGATTGTTCGTCACCGATGTCGATGAACAGTTTATCAAAAAGGAAAAGCTCGCTCTCTTCCGATGCCGGAATAAGCAACCCGCATTGCAACATGTATTGAAGAAGACCGGTTGTCTTGAGGCACACCGATTTACCTCCCGCATTGGGACCTGAAATAACCAAAATTCTGTTTTCAGTATTTAACTCGATATCAAGCGGAACCACTTTTTTGTTTTGCGCTTTGTGCGACAGGTATAAAAGCGGATGAACGGCTTTTTTAAGAAATATTCGGGGAGTACCGGTAATGACAGGCTTACCTGCGTTTATATTTATCGAAAAAGATGCTTTGGCTTTTATAAAATCTATTAATCCCAAAAGGCGGTACAGATTGAAAAGCACCGGAATATCTGGTCTCACTTCATCGGCAAAAGCTGTCAGTATTTTGATTATCTCGCGCCTTTCGTCGTTTTCCAGCTCTCGTATTTCATTATTTATCTCGAAGGATTCACCGGGTTCAATAAACACCGTTTGACCTGTTGACGATTCATCGTGAATAAAACCTTTTAAAGCACGTTTTTCGGAGGCTTTTACCGGTATTACCGACCTTCCGTTTCTAACGGTTATTTCGGCATTTTCGGGTATCCAACCCGATTTTTTCGCAACCTCGAATGCTTTACGGACAGCACGAAAAACCTCCCTTTGTTTAGCGGATATCTTTTTTCTTATTTCCCGTAACTTTTCGGATGCGTTATCACGAATTTCACCTTTGTCATCAATTATCCTGTCGCAAGAAGTCAAAATATGCTCGGGGAAAAAAACATCCGACGTGAGATTTTTTAATCTTGGAAACTCATTATCATCAAGATTGTTGATATAATCCGTTACCTTTTTTATGGTTTTAAGCGATACTGAAAGATCGAACAAGGACTCACGGTTTATATAAGTACCGGGAATTTGAATTGAACGAAGAATTTCCCGCATATCAATGTAATCGTCTGCAGGGAAAGGTTTACCGAAAAGTAATATTTTCTTAAACTCTTCGGCTTGTTCAAGCATATTTTCAACAGCCGAACGGTTTGAAGAAAAACGGATTTTTTCCACAAACTTTTTACCCATACTACTTACACACTCACCGGCAATCAATTCTTTTATCTTGTTAAAGCCGGTTTTTTCTTCAAAGTTTGCAGGGTAAAGCATCAATTTAAAGTTGCGTATATAGTTGAATAGATTACTTTACATGAATGTCTAATTCAAACTTCTTTATAGCCGGTTTTGATTTGTCGCCGGGACCGTATTCCATTTTCAATTCTGTATTTCCGGGTGCAACAGCCTTGAATTTATAGGTTACTTTCCCGGGTGCACCAACGAGCTTTTCTTTGTTCATTTGATAAACCGGTTCACCAACAGGTATAATTATATTGCTATTATAATCGATATTTCTCCACGTATTTCCCGTACTTCTATTGGAGACAAGAGTAATGGTGATAATGTCACCTTTTTTTGCGTTCACGGTTTTACCGGAATCGTCCATTGTAAGTTTTATCTCTTTGCATCCCATTAAAAAAGGTATTAACGCAATCAAAGTAAAAAAAGCTATTTTTTTCATATCTAGGTAAACTAAAAATTATTGTATTTGCAAAGATAGTTTTTGCAAAAGATTATTTCTTTTTTCTTCCGCTTTTTTTAAGCGCCTCGTTTATTATCCATTCTATTTGACCGTTTACACTCCTGAATTCATCCTGAGCCCACTTTTCAACGGCTTCCATAAGTTCGGGGCGTATCCGCAAAACAAAGGCTTTTTTCTTATTTTTATTTTTTTCGTCAGCCATTTTCCTCTTTAAACATTAATTTTTCCATCGCTCTTTTTATAGCATCGGGCCGTTGTGTACCGATTAAAATTTTCCTGCCTTTTTTTAAATAAAGCTGTAGTCCGATGTTTCCCGATACATTGTAAGCCGTTCCGCTTTTTCTGCCGAACCTGTATCCCCAACCTCCGTATTCTTTTACGGGATTGTATTTCCTGACTTCCCAGTTGCTTATTTCACCGGGTTTTATTGTTAAGTGCCTGATGAAAGGTTTAAAAACAATGTGTATTCCCGACTCATCAATAATTGTTGTCATCTTTAAGAAAAAAATCATCGACGTAGCACCTATAATTACCAATGTAACGACAAACGTAAATACAAGAAGACCTTCGTTACTCATAGGATTTTTACCGACAGGTTTACCCGTGGTGAATTGAACTATTGCCTCGTAATAAACCGGCACCAATGCACCTATTACAACTATTATCATAATCAATTTAATCCACCACTGGTTAAACCTTTGCTCTTCTTTGAAATAAACTTTCATAAAGCCTTTATTATTGATACAATGTGCCTGTATTTACTATAGGTGAAACATCTTTATCACTTGTTAAAACAACCATCAAATTACTTACCATAGCTGCTTTTTTCTCTTCGTCAAGATGTACAATTTCTTTTTTCGAAAGTTCATCAAGAGCCATCTCAACCATCGAAACGGCACCTTCAACAATTTTTGTCCTGGCCGCAATTATCGCCGTTGCCTGCTGGCGTTTAAGCATAGCACCCGCAATCTCCTGGGCATAAGCTATGTAGTTAATCCTTGCTTCAATAACTTCGATACCGGCAATTGCCAACCTTTCCGATATCTCTTTTTCCAAAATATGATTCACCTCTTCGCCGCCGCTTCGCAATGTTATTTCGGCATCCTCATCTTCCAGATTATCGTAAGGAAAATGACCGGCTAATTTCCTAACCGCCGCTTCACTTTGAATTTCCACAAAATGAGCATAATCGTCCACTTCAAAAGCGGCTTTAAAGGTATCTTTAACACGCCACACCAAAACAACACCAATCATAATAGGATTTCCAAGTTTGTCATTAACCTTGATAGGCTCACTATCAAGATTTCTGGCGCGTAAAGAAAGTTTCCGTTTCACAAAAAACGGATTAACCCACCAAAAGCCGTTTTTACGGATAGTTCCTTTATATGCTCCGAAAAGCGTTAACACGGCAGATTCGTTGGGATTTACAACAACAAACCCGAGGGCTAGAAAAATACCTATGGCGGTTAAAATCAAAAACCAAATGTAATCGTCATTGTAAAAAGCCAGCAACGGTGAAAAAATCATTGCCAACACAACAATAAGAATAAAATAACCTGATGTCGGGTAAAATTCTTTTTCTGTTTTCATAGTTTATATTTTTTAGTGTTTATTATATGATATTAAATTGATAGCACAATAGTACTATTTATTTTTTTAAAAGTCAAGTATTTTAAGAATTTTTAAAATGTGTAGCTTTGCATTAAAAAAATAAGCAAGATGAAATATGTAGGAGCACACGTAAGTGCATCGGGTGGTGTGGAAAACGCTCCCGTAAATGCACACAACATAGGAGCAAAAGCTTTTGCCCTTTTTACAAAAAATCAACGTCAGTGGGTAGCCAAACCGCTTACGGAAAAAAGCATTAACCTTTTTAAAGAGAATTGTGAAAAATACGGTTTCAAGCCTGAACATATATTGCCTCACGACAGTTATTTGATAAACCTGGGTCACCCCGACAAAACGGCTTTGGAGAAGTCAAGAACCGCTTTCCTTGACGAGATGCAACGTTGTGA
>WFZS01000184.1 GCA_015489465.1 Bacteroidales bacterium
TAAGTGTTTCCGGTTCAGGCACAACTTTTAACATAGCAACAGGAAATTACAGATCATATATGGAAATTGCCGATGGAAGTTTTACTTTCTCCGGCGGTACAATAACTTTAGGCGGGTATTTTACCCAATCGGGTGGTACCGTTAATTTATCCGGAAGTTCGGTTTTTAATTTGTGTAATGCCAGCAACAACAGAAAAAACAAGTATGGTTTAAATGTTTATGCCGGCACTTTTAATTCTTCGGGTAATGTTGAAATAAATATTTTGCATGCCAGCCGTTATAAAAAGACGGTGCTTTTTAAACCTGCTTCATCGAATTTTACCGGTGGAAGTATTTTAATTCAAAACGGCGACGGACTTTCAAGTAAAGGATTTTATTGTGACATCGTTCATGATATTTACAAGTTAAAAATAGATGTCAATTACGCAGGCGGTACCGGTAACACTTTTAGTTTTCTGCAGGAATCAAGCGATTTTACAATTGACTCCTTAACTGTTGTAAGCGGGGATGTGTATATTAAAACAGGCGAAAAAATTAAAATCAACAAAAGTAAAATAGGTTCCAATAATTTTGTTATAGAGTCCAAAGCTTCGGTTATTTTCACAAATGCACCTACCACTGACGGTTCGACTTTGGCTTCGATAAAACAAAAGCGTCCGTTAACACAAGATGCATGGCATTACATCTCTTCGTCACTTAACGACACCAGATCGTTCAGTACTATTTTAGGCTCGATAATGGATGCGAGCGGAGATTATTTTTACAGGTTTGATGAAGATTACAACAACGGAACCTGGAGAGTTATTTACCCAAATAACAACGGTTTTTGGTCAAACAGCTTTACAGCAGCAAGAGGTTATGCAATTTACTTTGACGATGCGGCAACAGAAAGCGATTCCACAATAACATTTTACGGAACCGTAAGGGCATCTGGCGTAAGTTATTCTATGACAAGAACAGGTGACGGGGTTTCCAACGGCTTTAATATTGTAGGTAACCCTTACACTTCTTCTATTTTAGCTAATAATTCAAGTAATAGTTTCTTAGGACAAAATTCATCTTCTCTCGACACCGTTTATTCGGGAATATATTTGTGGGATCAGTCGATAGGTGATTATAAAACAGTATCAAGTTCCAGTGCAACAGATACATATCTTGCACCTTCACAAGGTTTTATGGTAAGGGCATTATCGGACGGAAGTTCGGTTTCATTCAATACAAACATGCAAAGACTTCACTCTGAAACATTTTACAAAGATGCCAATGATTGGATTGGAACCACTTTTAAAATAGAAGGTAACGGATATAAAAACATCACGGATATAAACTTTAATGAAAACATGACAAACGGAATGGATATTTCCTGTGATGTCGCCAAAGTAAAAGGTAATGCAAACATAGCCCTTTATAGCCTTTTGGTAGATGGAAGTGATCCGGATGTTCCTTTTGCAATCCAGGCATTACCGCTTTTTACCGATTATCCCGTTTCGGTAAACTTGGCTTTTGATGTGGCAAATGCAGGTGATTACACAATATCCCTCGATAATTTTACTTGTAACTTCGATAGTACGCTCATCGACAAATCATACATAGAACTTGAAGATACTTATACAAATCAAATTACGGATTTAAGAAATAACAGTTATACCTTTAACACACAGCAAGGAACTTTTACCGACAGGTTTATTATTCATTTTAACAGGGATATAACTTCTGTTGATAACAACATTATTCAAGATGAAAATATTTATACCGTATTTTCCAAAAAGGATAAATCAATAGTTATTAAAAACTCAGGTAAAACCAACAGGAATAACGTACAAATAAATATTTACAATATTTTAGGAAAAGTTTTATACAGTAATAAAGTCAACTTGAGTAAAGGTGGTATTTTTATCGTTTCCAACCTGAATGAAAACAATGGCTTATTTGTTGTAAAAGTTTCAGATGGAAATAGTACTTTTACAAAAAAAATAATATTAAACCGGTAACTAAAAAGTAACAATTGATAAAGGACAAGGTAATGGAAAAAATAAAAAATAAAATATTGACGGTATTATTTGTTTTATTATTATCGTCTCCTGCATTTACGCAAGGACCACCTCCTCCTCCGGGCGAGGGTGGAAACGGTACTCCCGGACAAGATATAGGTAATCAAAACGGAAATAGCGGTGGAGCTCCAATAGGACCGGGGATTGTTATCCTGTTAAGTTTCGGGGCATTATATACCGGAAAAAAACTATATAATAAAAGAAAAGACAAGGAAATTCTTGAAAGTTAAATAACTTCTCAAATACCGTTTGTTCATTAAGCATATTAAAACGTCTTGTGTATTTTTATGCAAAGACGTTTTTTTAATATCCGTTAAAAAGCTATTTTATTTAATAAAATACAGTCAATAATTTAATTTACGTTTTAAATCATACATATGAGCGTAGAAATTTTATTAAAACCTTTTGATACCCCTCATCAAACTCCACCATTCCATAAAATCAAAGAAAAAGATTTTTTACCTGCCTTTAAAAAAGCTATAGAGTCGGCGAAGAAAGAGATAAACGAAATAGTGGAAAATAATGAATCTCCGGATTTTTTTAACACGATAGAAAAGCTGGAAAAATCAGGGAAAACATTAACACGCATAAGCAATATATTCTTCAACCTCAATCATGCCGACACAACGGAAGAAATGCAAAAAACCGCCCGTGAAGTATCTCCTCTGTTAACAGAATTTTACAATGATATTTGGCTTAACGGCAAACTATTCGACAAAGTAAAAAAGGTTTGGGAGGAGTGTGATAGAACTACCCTCAAAGAAGACAGTATAAAACTTCTTGACGACACCTATTCGGCATTTGTAAGAAAAGGAGCTTTGTTAACAGGGAAAGAAAAGGAAGAGTATAGAAATATTACTAAGGAACTGGCAAAACTATCTTTAATTTTCGGAGAACACGTGCTTGCAGAAACCAACGATTTCAAACTGCATATCACAAAAAAAGAGGATTTGAAAGGTTTACCGGACGGTGTTATAGAAGCTGCACGTGCATTGGCTAAAACGGAAGGTAAAGAAGGCTGGATGTTCTCTTTGCACTTCCCTTCTTACATGCCTTTCATGAAATATTCCGAAAAACGTAACCTCAGGAAAAGAATGTATATGGCTTACGCAACGCGTGGCAACAGAAATAACAAAAATGACAATAAAAATGTTGTAAAAAATATAGTCTCGTTAAGAGTAAAAAAAGCAAAACTTTTGGGGTATAAAACCCATGCGGACTTTGTTTTGGAAAAAAGCATGGCGGGGTCAAAACAACGTGTTTTGAATTTTCTTGACGAATTATTAAAAGCTTCTTACGGTTTCGGCAAAAAAGATATTACCGATGTTGAAAATTTTGCTCATTCAAAAAGTTTTAATGACAAACTGCAACCTTGGGATTTCTCGTTCTTTTCGGAAAAATTAAAGAAAAACAAGTTTGACATTGACGACGAAGTTTTAAAACCGTATTTCCGTTTGGAAAATATCGAAAAAAACGTTTTCGGATTGGCAAATAAACTGTACGGGCTGAAATTCGTTGAAAACAAAAACATTCCGGTATATAATGAAGAAGTTAAAGCATTCGAGGTTTTTGATGAAGACGGCAGCTTTTTAAGTGTTTTATATGTTGACTATTTTCCGCGGCCATCAAAACAAGGAGGAGCTTGGATGACATCATTCCGTGACCAATATGTGGAAAACGGAGAAGATATAAGACCCGTTATTTCGTTGGTAATGAATTTTACCAGGCCGACAAAAACCAAGCCTTCCTTACTTAATTTTATGGAGGTAAAAACTTTTTTGCACGAATTCGGACATGCTCTGCACGGCATGTTAAGCAAAGTAAGGTATGAAAGTCAGTCGGGCACTAATGTTTACCGCGATTTTGTTGAACTGCCCTCTCAAATAATGGAAAATTGGGCTTTGGAAAAAGAATGGCTTAAAGAAGCGGGTAAACATTACTTAACAGGGAAACATATTCCCGACAGCATAATTGACAAGTTAATAGAAGCCGGCAAATTTATGAGCGGATACGGCACCGTACGTCAATTATCTTTCGGGTTCAACGATATGGCATGGCATACCCTTTCAGAACCTTTTGACGGTGATGTTGTCGAATTTGAAAAACAGGCAATGGAGCCTACCCGTTTGTTTCCGCCTCAAAAAAACACATGTGTAAGTACAGCATTTTCACATATTTTTAACGGAGGATATGCTGCCGGTTATTACGGCTATAAATGGGCTGAAGTTCTTGATGCCGACGCTTTCGAAGCTTTTAAAGAAAAAGGAGTTTTCAATCGTGAAGTGGCAAATTCTTTTAGAAAAAACATTCTTGAAAAAGGTGGAACCAAACACCCGATGGAACTCTATAAAGCTTTCAGAGGCCATGAACCCGATATAAAACCGCTGCTAAAACGTAGCGGACTGTTAAAATAAAATCATCATGAGTTTTTTGGATTTAGTAAACAAACGTCAAAGCGACAGAAAGTATATCGACAAACCCGTTGAAAAAGAAAAATTAATGAGATGCTTGGAAGCCGCCCGGCTGGCACCGTCGGCCTCCAACTCGCAACCTTGGACTTTTGTTGTTGTTACCGATAAAGAACTTGTCAAAAAAGTCGGGAAAGCAGCAAAAGGTCCTTTGGGAACATTTAACAATTTTGCAACCGACGCACCTGTTATTGTTGTAATTGTTTTGGAAAAACCTAAAACGGTTACACGTATAGGAATTAAAATGAAAGAGAAAGAATGGCCTTTGATAGATATCGGCATAACCGCGGAACATTTTTGTTTGCAAGCTGCCGAAGAAGGTTTGGGAACATGTATGTTAGGTTGGTTTGACGAAACAAAAACTAAAGAGCTTCTTAAAATCCCCGAGGAAAAAACGGTAGCACTTTTAATAACTTTGGGATATGTTCCTCAAAATTACAAACACCGTAAAAAGATTAGAAAATCCATGGATAAAATTGTCAAATGGAATTCTTACGGATAAATCAACCTTGAATATTAAATTTATTTTAATTTATCCCGAACCTTTTTTGGAAGTTTATCAAAAACCAAATAGTATGACCGGTCAATCATTTCTTTTATAAAGTCATCCGGTAAAGTTTCATTTTCCAACAATACGGTATTCCAATGTTTTTTATTCATATGGTATCCAGGAAATATTGCATCCGGATAATTTTCCCTTAATTCAATTACCCTGTCAGGTTCACATTTCAAATTAAGCGCACCGCTGCCTTCCAAACTTAAAAGAGCAAACATCTTCCCTCCTACCTTAAAAACCAAAGTCCACTCATCAAAAGGCATTGACTCAGTACAGTACAATTTCTGTAAACAATATTCTCTTATCTCCTCAACATTCATAAAATAAAATTAATTTTGCTTTAACAACCAATAAACCTTTTGCATGACAAAATACTTATTTTTTTCATTAGTTATTCTAATGACAATTCCTTTCTACGCTTCATCTCAATTTACAGAAGGTCAATTTTACTCCATTGAAGCAAGAAGTTCGGGAAGATTTTTAAAAGCAAAAAGTAACGGTAGCATGTCATTCGAAACAAGGGCTTCAAATGATTTCGGAAATAACTGGAAATTTGTAGCTGCAGGGGATAATAATTTTTTGATATTAAACAAACTAACCTCGAAAGTATTAATACCGATAGATTGTTCTGAAGAGGAGGGAGAAAATCTTGAACTTACATCAAACACTCAACTTGCTTGCGCAAAATGGACTTTCGAAGAAAAAAACGGTTTTTATCTGATAAAAAATTCCGTTTCCGGACTGTATCTTTCAGTTGACAATGATTATCCGGACTATACCGACCCTAATCCCGATATCAACTATGCAAATATTTACATGCAAAAAGGTACTCCGGTTCAACGCAATTATACCGGTGAGATGTATCAGGAATTTGAAATCGAGCCGATAATATACGAGCCGGGGAACGTGCTTGTTGTTCCTCAATTGGGCTGGCGCCCCGAAGACAACAAATATGCACTTTTAATTTTAAACACTCCGGCAAACAGTACGGAATTTACGGTTAAAAATGAAAACGGTGAAAATGTTTTATCGGGCAATTTTTCACTTTTCACAAATGACATATCACAAACATGGGGAAATTACTATTATAAAGCCGATATTTCCTCATTGACGGAAAAGGGCAGTTATACAATTTATGCCGGCAATATGAGTGCCGATTTTATTATTGCTAACGGTATTTACCGTAATCCTGAAAAGACAAAAGGAGGTTTTGCCGATTACAATGACTTTTTTGAAGGTTTTTGGAATTATAACAGGTATTACGACAAACCCGTTGAACTGCTGGAAGCTACTTTAACACTCGATGAAAACGGTGGTGAACATTTCAGTTTTACAGGTAATACATATACGCTTCAACCTTACGGTTGGTTTGATGCCCATTCACGCGACTCAAAATTAGCACGCACTGCAAAAGCATTATCGGATCTTTCAATGGCATATTTCCTGACGGAAAATGCAGCAAACAAACTGACATTAAAAAAGAATATTAAATACGGCATAAAAAACCTGCTTTTTACGCAAAATGATGACGGAAGCTGGCCGGCAGGCAAGATCAGGGATCATGATGAAAATTCGGGATATGATACCAGGTATTACCATTGGGTTATCAATAAGGATGTCAATACTGCTGCAAGATGCGTAAAAGCCTTGACGTTGGGCTATAACGTTTTTAAGATTTCCGATCCGGATTTTGCCGGTGAGCTTTTGGCGAAAGCCGTAAAAGGTTGGGAGTTTGTCATAAACAATGAAAATCTCGTCGATGAAAACATAAAATACAGGGGATATACGGCAGACATTATTGCGGCGGCAATTGAACTTGCAATTACAACCGGTGAAAGTCAATATTTCGACAAAGCCGATAATATGATTTCTCAAAGTAAATATTCGGGCGGCATTTTCAGAAAAAAAACGGGTAATTGGCCTGCCGAAACCGGAAACAGGTTTGTCGAGTTATTTGAAACACCCATATATTCATTTTGTAAATATTACAACTATGCGCGTACCGATGAGATAAGACAAAAAACAAAAGATTTGGTATATCAATTCAGAGATTATTGGATAAATCAAGACAAGGACCCTTATAACCTGCCTAAAATAATATTAAAACGAAATACCGGTTTCGGTCTTGTTAAAGGAGTATTTGATTATTCATTTCAGATGGCTTCCATCGCTTATTTTTTCAGCGACGAACAAGCAATGGAGGAAGTTTTATCCGGAATTAACTTAATAACAGGACTAAACCCTTTTCAAACTTCCTATATTTCGGGAATAGGCGATCCTGATATTAAACCTTCACTAAACTTTTTTAACCGTTCTTTCGAAAACGGAACGGGAGCTAATCTTCCGGGTTTTTTCAAAAACCAACAAACGGGTAAGTTTAACGAAAAATTCGATGCTTACCAATCCACGGAAGGCGTTTTACCGATATCTTCGGAAGTTTTTTATTTACTGGAAACCGTTAATAATCTTAAACATACGGAAGAACCGTTTTTCGGTTCCGTTAAAATAAACGAGGTAAAAAGCAACTCCGATTTACCCGGTGCATCATTTATTGAACTCTATAATAATAGTGATACACCTATCAATCTATCATCTTTAAAACTGGAACAATATAATACATACGACGAAACTCCCGAATACAGCTATAATCTTTCGGGAACTCTAAACCCCGGTTCATACATTGTAATTGCAGGAAGCAAAGAATCATTCAAACAAGTTTACAATTTTGAACCTTTACTGGAATGGAACCAACTTAATATAACTTCAACAACGGGAGGATTCAAACTTGTAAACGGACAGGAAACCGTTGATAATTTCAATGCAATACCAAATCCATCCGAAACTTTGGAGAACGGAAGCATATACATTAGAAAAGGTTATGATAACGACGGAACTTCACTTACCGGTAACTGGTATAATGCGGGACAAAATATAAACGGTACACCGGGAAAAAATAACAATGTAATTTGGGATAGAAATCAAACCGCCGAAGCTTGCGATTATTATCTGTGGCCGGTAAACGGTGAAATTTACGAGGAATCGGGAAACTACACCTATATCCTTCCGAATGTTTACGGAATCGATTCGGTTATAAACCTTGAATTGACAATTTCCATAGACAGAACCGTTACCGTTTCTGACAACAAACTTATTGCAAACGAAACAGACGCCTCCTATCAGTGGTTGAATTGTGATAAACACAAAGAACCTGTTGAAGGAGCTACGGAAAGAATTTTTACACCCGGTAAATCAGGCAGATATGCCGTAAGAATATCAAAAAACGGATGCACAGTTGTTTCGGATTGTTATGAAACTTTTTTGGATGTAGATGAAAATCCGGAAAAAAGCATTAATGTTTATCCTAATCCCGTTTCAGACATATTAAATATTAATATTAACGGAAATTATAAAAATATTATTCTTAAAATTTACAACATGGAGGGCAAGCTTGTTGATTATAAAAAGTACCGTTCAACATCGTTTATCTCCTTAAATTTCAATAAAAAACCTTCCCTTTACTTGATAGTTTTGGAAACACCGAAAACAAGAATTGTTAAAAAAGTTATTTCTATAAATAACAGATAACGGAATGGTTAATAAATATAATAAGTATATTAGTAGCCTGTTAGGCAATCAAAAAATAAATTATGAGCTTAAAAGACAAATCAAACGACCTTAGAGCCAGAATGCGAAACGCTCTGAAAGGCGGCGGTGACAAGGCTATTCAAAAACAAAAAGCTGTAGGTAAATTAACAGCACGTGAACGTATTGAAGCCATTGTCGATCCTAAAACTTTTTACGAATACGACCTTTTTGTGGAACATGCCGGAAAAGATTTCGACATGGACAAAAAGTACCTGCCCGGTGACGGAGTCATTACCGGTACGGGTATGTTAAGCGGACATCCCATTTGCATTTATGCACAGGATTTTACAGTTGCAGGAGGTTCGTTAGGTTGGATGCATGCCAAAAAGATTACCAAAATAATGGATCACGCTTTGAAGTTGAAAGTTCCTTTGATAGGAATTAACGATTCAGGCGGTGCCCGTATCCAGGAAGGGGTTAATTCTTTAGCGGGTTACGGTGAAATATTTTTCCGTAACACTTTGGCTTCCGGTGTTATACCTCAAATTTCAGTTATTCTGGGACCGTGTGCAGGCGGGGCTGTTTATTCACCGGCTCTTACCGATTTTGTGTTCGTAGTGGATAAAATTTCAAAAATGTTTATAACCGGCCCTGAAGTTATTAAAACCGTACTTGGCGAGGAAATTTCAATGGAAGATCTCGGCGGAGCCAAAGTTCATTGCGAAATAACGGGTAATGCACACTTTTATGCCAAATCGGAACAAGAATGTTTCAGCCAGATAAAAAAACTGGCCGGTTTCATACCTTGGAACAATACACGGAAAGCTGAAAAATTCCCGAAAAAAAGACCGAAGACAAAACTTTATAATATTGAAAATATTATTTCGGAGGATCCGCGTGAACCTTATGATGTAAGAGATGTTATAAAAGCCATCACCGATGATTCCGATTTTTTGGAAATCATGGAACTCTTCGCTCAAAACATAGTGATCGGTTTCGGTAGAATGAATGGTGAAACCGTTGGTTTTGTGGCTAATCAACCGTTAGTACTTGCCGGGGTTCTTGACGTCGATTCATCGGATAAAGCCGCACGTTTTATTCGTTACTGCGATGCTTTCAATATACCTTTGGTAACACTTGTAGATTTACCGGGTTATCTGCCGGGAGTTGACCAGGAGCATGCCGGAGTAATCCGTCACGGAGCTAAAATATTATACGCATATTCGGAAGCAACAGTACCCAAAATAACCGTTATTCTGAGAAAAGCTTACGGAGGAGGTTATATTGCCATGTGTTCGCACCATTTACGTGCAGATTTTGTTTTTGCATGGCCAACTGCTGAAATTGCCGTGATGGGACCGGAAGGGGCTGCTAACATTATTTTCAGAAAAGAAATAGCAGCTGCGGAAGACCCTGAAAAAGTTAGGCAACAAAAAATCAAAGAGTATAAGGATAAATTCGCAAACCCGTATGTAGCTGCAGCTTACGGCTATATTGATGCAGTTATAGAACCTAAGGAAACAAGAAACTTGTTAATTCATGCTCTCGAAATTTCTTCTGAAAAAGATGTAAAATTACCTGCTAAAAAACATGGTATTCCACCATTTTAAAACCCACTATTTATGGCGAAGTCATATTCAAAAGATAATAAAACAAAAGATTTTGAGGTTCTTATTATAGATGACTGTAGATACAAAACCAAACTATCAAAAAAATTTAAAAACAGAAAAAAATATGAACCCCGAAACCCGAAAGAGATAACGGCTTTTATTCCCGGAACGATAAAAGACATTTTCGTTAAAAAAGGCTCCAAAGTAAAAAACGGCGACAGGATTTTAACCTTGGAAGCGATGAAAATGGTAAATGATGTAGTTAGTCCTGTTGACGGAAAAGTGAAAAAAGTATGGATAAAAGTAGGTGAAAAAGTAACGAAAAATCAACTTTTGGTTGAATTGGAATAATTTAAAATTTTGAGAAATGAATAAAATATTTACGGCGACGTTATTTATTTTATTAACAGCGGTTGGATTTTCACAAAGTTTTAATCCAATATTGCTTCAGGATATTCATACAAACGAATTGATTAACTACCAGCTTTTCGGGTATTCAGTTGATGTTGACGGTGATTATGCAATTGTAGGAGCCCCGGGTTCATACGAATACAATGAAGGACTGGCATATATACTTCACTATAACGGAAGTGAATGGGAAGAACAACAGGTATTGAGTGCCAGCGACGGATTTACCGGTAATCAGTTTGGCGATAAAGTAAAAATCAATGGTAATTTTGCATTTGTAAGTGCTCCTACCGTTTCAATAAACAGTTATCATGACGGGGTTGTTTATGTATTTTTCAATAACGGAGGTACATGGTATCAGTATGCCAAACTTAACGGCGGACCTTCATTAAGCGATGAAGCCTACTTCGGCTGGTCCATTTCCGCTTACGATGATTTTCTCGTAATTAGTGCAGCCTATGATAAAGATGAAAGCTCCGGTCATTTAAGAGGAAAAGTATATATATACAAATACATTACCGGTAGTTGGACATTGCAACAAGAATTGCTGCCCGACCCCGTACCTTCCACCGGAAATTACTCGTTGTTCGGAAACGATGTTGATATTTACGGGGATAAACTTATAATAGGTGCCTATGACGATTATACCGGAAACGGAACAATTGACGGTGCTGTTTATTTTTACCGTTTACAGAATAATACATGGGTTAAAACAGACAAATTGTTTATGGAACCGTATTGTAATGAAGGTTCCATAACAAAAACCCATTCTGTTGCAATGTATGGAAATAGAGCCGTTGCAGGACTGATAACTGATGTCTTGGTGCTTTTCGATTATGACGGACAAAATTGGAGTGTTAATGATACAATTACAGACCATCTCTTCTGGAATGATAATGTGGATTTAAACGATAATTACATTATTGCAACATCGGGAGATGACGGACAAGTAAAAATTTATTACTATAACGATGATTCTGACTCGTGGGAATTTATGAAAGAAATGCACAACGGGGATCCTTATGAAAATAACGGTTTTGGTACAGGTGCTTGTTTAAGCGGCACCCGTTTTTTTATAGGCTGTCCTTATCAAAATCAATCTGTGGGCTCTACCGTTTATACAACAGCCGGTGCTTTACAAATATTCGGACCCGAACCGATAGAAATTTATATGCAACCCTCCGATATGCTTAATCAAACAGTCGGTGACGTTATCAATTTTATGGTTGGTGTTAATAATGTTACGGCTTTCAGGTGGCAAGAAAGCAGTGACGGCGGAAACACTTTTCATAACCTTTCGGATGGCGGTTTTTATGCCAACACTACTTCTCAAAGTTTACAAGTTACCGTAGATGAAAGTCTCGACAGCAATTATTACAGGGTGATATGTTATAATGAAATAGATTCTCTTGTAAGTAACAGCGCATTACTGACAGTGGATCACAATACCGGCATAAACTATATTTTATCGAATAACTTCTTTGTTTACCCTATTCCGGCAAACGATATTTTGTTTGTAAAAACTCCGTGTAAAGGTGAAGTGGTTATTAATGATGTCGAAGGAAAAACAGTAATGCAAACCGGAGTTAAAACAGGAGATAACGGTATTGACATTTCAGAGCTTTCCAAAGGTTTTTATTTTTTAAAATTCACCGGCGATAATCAAATGACTTTAACTAAAAAACTGATTGTTAAATAATTTTCATTACTTGTTCCCGTGTGAAGTATGTATAAGATAATTGATTTAATACCTTACATAAATAATAAAAAAACCGAGGTGTGCAAATTTTCATGCACAGCCTCGGTTTATTATTGTTTGTTATGAAAATTTTACTTTCCTAAAACCTCAGCCATCTTTCTACCTATATCGGCAGGTGAATCTACAACATGAATACCACATTCACGTAAAATCTCTTTTTTAGCTTCCGCCGTATCGGATTTTCCACCGATAATAGCTCCGGCATGACCCATTGTACGGCCTTTTGGAGCCGTAGCACCGGCAATAAAACTTACAACGGGTTTCGTTCCGTTTTCTTTGTACCAACGTGCAGCATCGGCTTCCATATTACCGCCAATCTCACCAATCATAACAACACCTTCGGTTTCGGGGTCGTTCATAAAAAGTTCCAATGCTTCTTTAGTGGTAGTTCCGATAATCGGGTCACCACCGATACCGATAGCCGTTGTTTGACCCAAACCTTCTTTTGTCAGCTGGTCAACGGCTTCATAGGTTAAGGTCCCTGAACGTGAAACAATACCTACCCTACCCCTTTTGTGGATAAAACCGGGCATAATACCTATTTTGGCTTCGTCAGCAGTGATTATGCCGGGACAGTTAGGACCGATAAGTCTTGAATCCTTATCTTTTAAATATTCTTTAACGGTTACCATATCTTCCGTAGGAATTCCTTCGGTGATACAAACAATGACTTTAATACCGGCTTCGGCAGCTTCCATTATGGCATCGGCTGCAAAGGCTGGTGGCACAAAAATTACCGAAGTATCGGCACCGGTTTCGTCAACGGCTTCTTTCACCGTATTGAAAACAGGTCTGCCAAGGTGTTGTTTTCCTCCTTTACCCGGAGTAACACCTCCTACAATATTGGTTCCGTATTCAATCATTTGGGATGCATGGAAAGTTCCTTCCGAACCTGTAAATCCCTGAACAAGTACCTTTGAATCTTTATTAACTAAAACACTCATCTGTTTACGTTTTTTTATGTCATTTACAAAAATTAATTGCCAAAGGTAAGATGTTTTAAATAAACTATAAAGGTTAATTGACTAATTTTGTTATTTACAAACCATTTTAAATTAGAGATGAATAATATTCCGGAGAAATTTAATAATAATGATACGATTTGTGCCGTTGCAACACCGCCAGGCTCCGGGGCAATTGCCGTTATAAGAATGAGCGGACCGGAGAGTTTGAAAACCCTTTGGAAAATTTTTAAACCTTTAAATAAAAAGTTATCTGAGGAAAATATAAAAAGTCACCGTCAATATTTCGGGAAAATTCATGATAACGGTAATGAAATCGATGAAGTTCTAGCAACTTATTTTAAAGGACCACACTCTTATACCGGTGAAGATTCCGTTGAAATTTCTTGTCACGGCTCCGTTTATATCCAGCAAAAAATCATAGAAACCCTTGTTAATAACGGTGTAAGGCTTGCCGAAGCAGGAGAATTTACCAAAAGAGCTTTTTTAAACGGTAAAATGGACCTTTCGCAAGCGGAAGCCGTTGCCGACCTTATTGCTTCCGAATCGAAAATGGCGCACAAGGTTGCATTAAACCAAATGAAAGGCGTATTTTCAAACAAAATAGCGGAACTGAGAGATAAACTATTAAAATTTGCCTCATTAATAGAGCTGGAGCTGGATTTCAGTGAAGAGGATGTTGAATTCGCAGAACGGAAGGAACTTTTTACTTTACTTGCCGAGCTCAAAAACGAAATATCAACACTTTTGAAATCTTTCAAATTCGGTAATGTTATTAAAAACGGTATTCCGGTGGCCATTATAGGAAAACCGAATACCGGTAAATCAACTTTGTTAAACGCTTTGCTAAATGAGGAGAGGGCGATAGTTTCCGATATACCGGGAACAACACGTGACACCATAGAAGATACCATAATTATCGAGGGTTATACTTTCAGGTTTATCGATACAGCAGGTTTACGAAAATCCGACGACACCGTTGAATCCATAGGTATTGAAAGAACATATGAAAAAATAGAAAAAGCGGATATCATTCTTTACGTGTGTGATATAAGTAAAATTAACAAAGATAATGTCGATGAAATTCTTAATGAATTCAAATCATACATTGAAAATGAAGATAAAACTTTTATAATGGTGGCAAACAAAATAGACAAGTTGGAAACCATTCCTCCTCACCTTAAAGATATGATAGATCTCGAAACTGTATTTATATCCGCTAAAAGAAAGGAGAACATTCACCTTCTTGCCGAAACTCTTGTGGAAAAGGTAAAAGAAAAAAATATTTCCAACGATATTATCGTTACAAACCTGCGCCATTACGAATCGCTGAAAGCTGCATCGGAAGCCATAGAAAATGTAAATCAAGGTCTTGTTGACGGTATCCCTACCGATCTTGTAGCCATAGACTTGAGACAAGCTTTACATTACCTGGGAAATGTTACGGGCGAAATCACCACTAACGACATTTTAGGTTCCATTTTTTCAAAATTTTGTATCGGTAAATAAACTTAATTTGCAAAAAATCAATTACACAAATGGAACTTAATTTACAAAAACCAATAGCTTTTTTCGATATTGAGGCAACCGGACTTAATGTTGCAAAAGACAGGATTGTTGAAATAAACATTCACAAAGTAAATCCCAACGGAACGGAAGAAAACAAAACATGGGTTGTTAATCCTGAAATACCTATTTCAACTGATGCCACTAAGGTACACGGTTTTACAAACGAAGATGTAAAAGACAAACCTACTTTTAAACAGGTAGCCAAAGAGATAGAACAATTTTTAAAAAATTGCGACTTGGCCGGCTACAATATCATAAAATATGACGTCCCGATGTTGGTGGAAGAATTTTTAAGAGCGGATGTTGACTTTGACGTAAAAAACCGGAAAATTATAGACGTTCAAAACATTTTTATGAAAATGGAACAACGGACGTTAAGTGCAGCGTATAAATTTTACTTGAATAAAGAACTTGAAAACGCACATAGCGCCGAAGCAGACACCAAAGCCACTTATGAAATTTTAAAAGCTCAACTCGACAGATATAAAGACGCCGAATTTAAAGACCGCGACGGCAACATATCAAAACCGGTTGTCAACGATATGAACAAACTTCAAGAGTTTTCAAGTCATCACCGCAATGCCGATTTAATGGGTCAGATTATATTTAACGAAAAAAATGAGGAGATAATAAATTTCGGAAAATACAAAGGACAGAAAGTAGAAGATGTTTTTAAAAAAGACCCGGGATATTACGGCTGGATAATGAAATCGGACTTTCCGCTTTACACTAAAAAGTTGATGACAAAGATTAAATTGAGAACGGCAAATAAATAAACTGTTATGAAAATAATTTGCATAGGAAGAAATTATATTGATCACGCAAAAGAGCTTAATAATCCGGTACCTGAAAAACCTGTTTTCTTTATGAAACCCGACACCGCCCTTTTGTTAAAACACAACCCTTTCTTCTATCCCGATTTTTCAAAAAACATACATTACGAAACGGAGCTTGTGGTAAAAATTAACAGAAA
>WFZS01000185.1 GCA_015489465.1 Bacteroidales bacterium
GACGTCATTGGTAGAGAGAAGAAAATAAATTTTCAACAATCAGTAAATGACGTATAGCGGTACATTAGGAAGGTGTCACCCTGAGCACGGTCGAAGGGTGGCGGGGAAGGCCTCCGCACTGTCACACATTCGACGGGGCTCAGTGTGACAACCCATCGCACATTAAAATTTAATATATTGATATTCCGCTCTTTACAAGTAACGTCATTGGTAGCCTGTCGAAATGTGGAAGTTGAAGCCTACCCACGCACGGTTCGACTTACCTGCCATTCGGCAGGCTGCTCACCGTGACAATCCGGCTGCACTTATTACAGTTTGATTTACATGTGTTTACAAAAGACGTCGTTGGTAGAAAAAAATTTCTCCGGCAGGATATTCCGGTAAGTATCAATTGTTCGAAAAGACAAAAAAATCATTTTAATAAAATAGGGATAAACACCTTTAACAATCCTCAACACTTTGATTTAATTGATACATTTGCAAGTAAATTTTCTTTCCCGTATATGAAAACAGTTTTTCGAAAAATATTTTTTTCTCTTGCATCAACTTCTTTTTTGGTTTTGTTAATAATGTCGTGTGCACAGGTAGGCTCGTTGAGTGGGGGTCCCAAAGACAAAAAACCGCCGGTGGTTATAGAAATGATTCCACCGAATTATTCAACACATTTTACGGGAAGAAAATTTGAAATAAAATTTAACGAGTTTGTTAAACTGGATAAGATTAACGAGCAACTACTTGTTTCTCCCCCGATAAAAGAATTTCCTGATTTTAAACTTAAAGGTAAAACGCTCGTTGTGAAATTTAAAGAAGACCTTAAACCCAACACAACATACACGGTATTTTTCGGCGATGCCGTAAAAGACATTACCGAAGGAAACCCCATACACAATTTTACATACATCTTTTCAACAGGCGATTATGTAGATTCATTGAGTATGTTCGGTAATGTTGTGTTTGCTGAGGATCTTATCCCCATGGGTAATGTGGAAGTAATGTTGTACCGCGATAATAACGATACAATAAAATTAGATTCCATGCCTCTTGAGATACCTCCTTATTATGTTACCCGCACCGATAAAAAAGGCGATTATTTTATGACGGGAATAGCTGACGACAAATATCTCGTTTTTGCATTAAAAGATAAAAACAACAACTATTTCTTCGATCAGCCTACCGAGGAAATTGCATTTCTGGATACTCTATATCACCCCGTTTACATCGAAAAACCTTCTATCGATACTTCATACTCCGATACAACATCATTAAAAAACGACTCGTTGGTATTAAACATACCTGCTCAAGACTCCCTAAGTTTAAAGGATTCTACCGTGGCAGCATTGCAAGATTCATTGACATCCGATTCTCTTTTTAAAGAGCAATATAAACAGGTTAATTTAAGGATGTTTGTTCAGGAAGATACCGTTTTACGTCTTGAAGAAGCTGAGTTGATAAGATTAAACACGATAAGGTTTGTTTTTTCACTTCCAGCCGACAGTGTAAAAATAAATTTGGAGCACAAACCTGCCGGCGAGAAATGGTATGCTGAAGAGTGGTCGAAAAATAAAGATACTCTCACCTGGTATTTACATGAAAAAGAAATAACCATTGACACCTTTAATATTCTTTTAAAATATAAAGGTGATACCCTTGATTACATATACATCCCCGTAAAACCTAAAGAAAAAAGAGTACCGGGAAGAAGAAAAAAGAATGACGATATAAAAAAAATCCGTTACCTGGATTTTGTGTCGAACATGAAAGGTAACCTTAAACCGGATATGATCCCGTACATAATTTTTAATCAACCCGTATCCGTGATAAATTTTGATTCTGTAGTTTTCATTGCCGGTGAAGACACCGTTTATTCCCCGGAGTATAAGTTCACGGACAGTTTAAAACGTAAATTGATTTTACCTTACAAAATTGAACCGGGATTGAGTTATTTATTTTATTTACCCGATTCCGCCGTTATGGACTGGAACGGATATTACAACAAAAGTTCGGTGTTGAAATTTTCATCTAAAGAATTGAAAGATTACGGTACGCTTACATTTAATGTAAATCCCGAAGATACATCGCATTATATATTGCAATTTCTTAATGCTAAAGAAAAAGTATTGGCACAAAAGCATTTTACACACGACACTTCTTTCACCTTTAATTATATCGACCCCGGAAAGTATCTTTTTAAAATAATTTTAGATGAAAATAATAACGGGAAATGGGATACCGGTAATTATTTTAAGAAACGTCAACCCGAAAAAGTTACTTATTATAACAAACTTTTACAGGTGAGAGCCAATTGGGAAATAGAAGAGTCCTGGATTTTTGACAAAAACGACCAAAACCCTCCTCCTATCAAGCGGAAACCCCGTAAGGATTAACATTATTTAACGCAATTTCTGAAATTTTATCATAGTTTCATTACGTTGTGGTGACATTTTTGCATTGATTCCGTATCAAAATAACAAGGGAATAATTTTTGAAAAACCCTTGGCAAAAAGAAGTTTAACAACAAAAAAAATTGAATTATGAAAAAATTAATCGGATTATTTATTAGCGGACTATTAATATTGAGTGTTTATTCGTGTGCGAATAACAACACCCAAAAAGAAGTTGAAAAAAAAGTTCCCGCAAAGGAAGACACTCTTCAAATGAATCAAGATACACTTTATGCAAGGATAGTATCCGGCATTTTGGAAGAGGTTGCAAAAAAACGTAACAAAATCGATAAAGAAGCTTTAACGGTTGTTTCGGAAACACAAGGCTTTTTACAACAAGTTGAAGCCGACGAAAGCGATAAAGCTATCGAAACCGGTAAAAAGCTCATCGGTGAACTTGATATACTTTTGAGTAAAAATCCCGATGCCGCTTTAATACCAATCGATGTTCAGTACAGAATCGACGAAACCGTTGCCGACATACCAACAGTAAGGAAAATTACAAAGGATGCCAAAGAAGCAATGAGAGCAGGCTATTATCAAGCTGCACGCGGAATATTGGAAAACCTAAAAAGTGAAGTTGTGGTTACGACTTACAACATTCCGACAGCTACTTATCCAATTGCAATAAAAAATGCTGTTCTCTTAATGCAAGAAGGCAAAAAAGACCTTGCTAAAGCGGTATTACAACAAGTATTCGGAACAATAGTAATTCAGGAAATTGCTGCACCGTTACCGGTACTTAAAGCAATAGAAATGCTTAAAGAAGCTCAAAAGATTGACGCCGTTGATCATAAAAATGCCGACAAAGTTCTTAACTTGCTTAAAAACGCAGATTATCAGTTAAGACTTGCCGAAGAAATGGGATACGGTAAGAAAAACATTGACTATAAACCGCTTTACAAGTCAATTAAAGAGCTTGAAAAATCCGTTGAAAAGAAAGCCGACAGCAAAGGCAAATTTGAAAAAATGCTTGAAGATATAAACAATTTCAACGATACTAACTTCCCATTGAATTAACGGGAAATAAACTAAAAGTATAAAAAGCGCCGGTGGCATTGTCCTCCGGCGCTTTTTTGTTTATTTTAGTTGGGCTAAAACAAAAACTTTTTTATGCATTTAAGGTACTTTTTCTTTTTAACGGTTTTTTTGGTGTTTTTAAATAGTTGCGGTTCGCCTGAAAAAAACAGAACGGAAAAAGCCCCAACAGGAAAAATCAAAAACCCCGTTGCAAAAGAAAAAGTTGATGTACTGGATTCCATTTTAAAAAGAAAACGGCTGAAAGTTATTACCAATTACAGCTCCACCGATTACTTTGTTTACCGTGGCGTACCGATGGGTTATCAATATGAACTTGCCAAAAGGTTTGCCGATTATCTGGGAGTAAAACTTGAGATGAAAGTTGAAAAGCAACTCTCCGAAAGTTTCAAAATGCTCGATTCGTTAAAAGCCGATATTTTGACAATGGGGTTAACCGTCACATCACAAAGGCAAGACAGCATTATTTTTACCAAACCCATACTTTTCACAAGGCAAGTGTTGGTACAGCGAAAACCCGAAGGATGGGAAAAGATGCGTACTATGGATGAAATAGAATCTCATCTTATCAGAAACGTATTGGAACTCGGCAAAAAAAAGATTTATGTTCATAAAGGAACTGTTTTTATCGACAGGCTGAAAAATTTAATGTCCGAAATAGCCGATACCATTTACATTATTGAAGACGACAGGGAAACCGAAGAACTTATAAAAGCAGTTTCAAACGGGGAAATTGATTATACCGTTGCCGACGAATATATGGCTATGGTTGATGCCGGCTTTTACAGAAATATCGATGTCAAAACATATATCAGTTTTCCGCAAAAAATTGCTTGGGCGGTTAAAAAAGACCAAACCAGATTAAGAGATACCATAAACGTTTGGCTCAACAAGTTTTATAAAACATTGGACTCAAGGATCCTTTACAACAAGTATTTTAAAAACCTGAGCAGACGAAAACGTGTTTTGAAAAGCGATTACAACTCATATGGCAAAGGCAAAATATCTCCCTATGACAATACGATAAAAAAAGCTTCTGAAATAGTGGGTTGGGATTGGAGACTTCTGGCATCGTTAATACAACAGGAATCAGGGTTTGATAATAACGCCGAATCGTGGGTAGGAGCTAAAGGAATTATGCAGATGATGCCTTATGTTTTGAAAAAATACGGTTTAACTACCGATTCCTCTCCCGAAGAACATATTATTGTCGGAGCAAAATATCTTAAATATCTTGAAAGTCAAATACCCGGTGAAGTAACCGATTCCGTTGAAAGAATCAAGTTTACTTTGGCAGCATACAATACCGGGATAGGTCACCTTCTGGATGCCAGAAGACTTGCTGAAAAATACGGTAAAGACCCGAACAAGTGGACAGGTAATGTCGATTATTTCATCTTACATCTTTCCGAAAAGAAATATTACAACGACCCTGTTGTTTATTACGGTTACGTTAGAGGTATCGAAACATATAATTTTGTCAACGATATAATGGACAGGTTTAAAATTTATAAAACATTAATAAAATGACAACCGCACTTCTTTACGGTTGTCATTTTATCAAAGTTAAACCCGAAGCAAATAATTATCAGTATTTTACAATTTTGCCTTTCAAACTGTTACCGTTAATTTCAATATTGTAAAAATAAACACCTTTTTTGACGGTTTGAGGAACCCAAGTAGCTTCACTACTATATCCTTTGTCTTCAAATACTTCTTTTCCGGTAATATCAAATATTTTCAGATTATAATTTTCCTGTTCTCCCCAATTTAATGTCACTTTATATGTAAACGGATTTGGAGAAACTTTCAAGTCAAAGGTTTTTATATCAGCTATACCTCCTGTAGGAAAAGCAACTAATGAATCAACTTTTATAATCTCTTTATATGTTTTTGAAGGTGTTGATATGAACATTGTATCGTAATACCATTGATCTTTAACAGGAACCATGTATCGTACAATAAATGATAAGGTATCCCCCGCGTTCAAAGTGTAAGGTAAATCAGGATAATCTTCATTTATGTACCATCCTAAATAATTACCGAATGGTGTAATGGAATCAATATTTATCGGGTTTTCAGTAGGGTTAATTATATAAAAAGGAATACCTGATAATACGTCATCTTCATTTGCAAAAACAACAGTATCCGGGTCAAAAACCAAGTCGTTTTGTTTAACTACAAAAACATGAGGATCGGGTTTGCCTATAAAAGGATGAGTGGCACGGTGCCCGGACTGATCCACTGCAAAAAGGTAATATCTCACCGTATCGCCCGGCAATGCTCCCGTTATTGATGATGTATAAACATTATCTCCCGACGGATTTGTCATTAACAAAGTATCGTAATCGCTTTGGTTGATTTTATAAATGACAAAAACAGAATCTTGAATTATCGGCTGTTTACTGTAATTAAAAAGTGTTGCCTCAATATTGTAACTTTCTTGATAATCAACTTTTGAATGTACCGGCACATGCCATATATAAAGCTGGTTAATGTCAGCTACGCCTTTTGTACGGCAGTGTAATGCATCGGTATTCATCCAGTCCCAATATTCAATACCGATAATTTCGTAGCCCGGCATAGCTTCCTGATAAACTTGCAAAGCTTCGTCATCCCATTGGCTTCCGGTGATGGGAACAAACACCTTATTGTTGAGTATCAACGAGTTGGTATAAGGAGTGTCCGTGGGAGAACCCGGTGTGTAAACCCTGTAAACTTTATAAGGCTCACCATAACTGCTGTTGTGTGTTTTGAAAAAGTTTGCCGCCGCCTCATAATCTTCATACCTCCAGTCCGATTCCGGTACTTGACCGATAAGAACTTTATCGGGAGCCAAGAACTTACCCCAACAATCAATATGCTTAATATATTCGTGAAGCGGATCTTCCGTTATAAAATACTCGTCAATACCAAGGTAATCATGTACCCTGTTTTTTATTTCCTGTTCCGATATCGAGTTCTCTTCCACAACGAGATCCGTTGATGCCGCTTTGCCCATTCCGTCGCACATGTAGTTACCCCCGGTATGTATAACGTCCATTCCGAAAAGGTTTATTCCCAATTGCTCCGCAACTCTAATGGGAATGTCATCATCGCTGGGACGTGGTCTGTTATAAGGGAAATCCACTATCCCGGCATCACCGTTTCCGTCAAAAATAAACCACGGTCCGTAATCCCTTATCCAATAAGTATTTGTGGGTGCAATTAAAAAGCTGCAATTATCCAGATTTACCCCGTTGCTCGAGTAGATATTGATAACCGTTTGTTTTTGACTGTTATTTGCAACAACGGTAATGACATTGATATATTCGGCCATTTTTTTTACCAATAAAACGGGAATACCGAAAGGATATCTGACAAGTACGGATTGCATTCGGTCGAATTCCGCAACATTACGTATAAAACCTTCAGGCAGTGCCGTGGGTGTGAAATCTTTAGTGTCGAGGGGCTTATTCATCTCCTCTTCACTTAAATAGTGAAGTTTACGATAATCCTTTTTTATTTGCTGTGCGTTAAGCGTTGAAAAAAGAAATAAAAAAGACGCTAAAATTAAAAAGTAAAAATGCCTCATGGTAACTTTTATTATATAAATTACATTAGTTAGTACAAACATAATTAAAATCATTGCTTTTGACCGTAATTATCTATTATATTTGCAAAAATGTAAATTGATTAATTATGAATTTATTAAATGTTTCAAACATGATTAATATACACCATGCCGGTTGGTTCGGAGGATATGAAGTTATTTTAATAGTCGTTGTGATTTTATTACTTTTCGGAGGCAAAAAAATACCTGAACTAATGAGAGGTTTGGGTAAAGGTGTAAAAGAATTTAAGTCCGGTATTTCGGAAGATAACAATAAAGAAACCGCCAATAAAACCGACGAAAACCCTAATACAACTAAAAAATAGAACAAATTTGCTTTTTTGCCGTTTTATCAATAATCATACAAACGTGATTACTTTGATTTAATAAACTTTAACTGTCGTAACATTATCATGAATTTTGATATTATATAATTTGTGATAATTACAAAACCGGTACTCATTGCTTTGAAAAAAATGTATGAGTTAAAAATTTTATAACGGCTTTATTCAAACAAGGTTAAAATTTTTGAACAAATGAATATAAAGATATTAAAAACAGGGTTTATTTTGATCTTATTGTTCCCGGTTGTGAGTATTTATGCTCAACAAAAAAATGAGAGTTCAAAAGAAAACAAAGGTCAAATCCAATATTTGGTTAAAGATTCCCCTGTTTTACGAGCCCTTGACAGTATGGCTTTTGTAAAAATTTACTCATCACAATACTTTCGTCTTGACACCACACGTTTTTCACTAAATAAAGAGACAGGCACAAACGGTAATACCTCGATATTAAATACTCCCGATTCGGTTTTTGAAAAAAGGATAGAAGCTCTAAACCTTCAAACACCGATAGAATTAACTTATAACAAAGAAGTAAAAGCTTTTATCAATCTATACGCTACAAAAAAACGGGAATTAACATCAAAACTTCTGGGGTTATCCGAAATATATTTTCCCATGATCGAGGAAATTCTCGACAGATATAATATGCCTTTGGAACTTAAATATCTTGCCGTTGTGGAATCGGCTTTAAATCCGCGTGCAGGGTCGAGGATGGGAGCAAAAGGACTTTGGCAATTTATGTACGGAACCGGTAAAGTTTACGGACTTAAAGTTAATTCTATGGTTGACGACCGTTATGACCCCTATAAATCAACCGTTGCAGCCTGCGAGCATCTTCAGGACCTCTATGATATTTACGGCAGTTGGTCGCTTGCACTGGCGGCATACAATTCGGGTGCCGGCAATGTAAACAAAGCCATCAGGCGTGCCGGGGGTACAAAAAACTATTGGGCCGTTTGGCCTTTCTTACCCCGTGAAACCAGAGGATACGTTCCGGCTTTTATCGCTGTAAACTATATTATGAATTACGCAGCTGAACATAACATTTATCCCTTGAAACCCGGAATGTTCTTTTATGACATAGATACCGTTACGGTTCATGACGTGCTTGCTTTCGATCAACTTAACGAACTTTTACACATTCCGATGGAAGAGATTAAATTTCTGAATCCTCAATATAAGCAAGGAATAATACCTGCAGTTAAAGGTAAAAAATACACTTTAAGATTACCGCGAAGATATATAGCCGATTTCATGAATAACGAACAGGCTTTGTATAACTATAAAACACGAAAAGGTCTCGAAAGGGAAAAATTGCTGGCGGAAATAGAAAAAGCCAAACAAAGAAACATACATATTGTCAGAAGCGGTGAAAGTTTGGGAAAAATAGCAAAACGTTACCATGTTTACGTGAGTCAGCTGAAAAAGTGGAATCATTTGAGGAGTAACACTATTTACCCCGGACAGAAATTAGTGCTTTTCAGTTCCGCAGGGTGGACGGTTTCAAGGAAAACGCCGGTAAAACGTTCAACCAAAAAATCTTATCATTACGTAAAAAAGGGTGAAAACCTGGGGCTTATTGCCAAAAAATATAAATGTTCGATAACCGATTTGAAAGAGTGGAACGGTTTAAAATCCAATAAAATATTTCCCGGACAAAAACTTTATGTATATAAACCCGACAGCAAAAGTAAGGCTACCGTTAAAAAAGGAAAATTTATTTATCACATAGTACAAAAAGGCGATACATTATGGGATATTGCAAAAGAGTATGACGGAGTAACAGTTGAACAAATAAAAAAACTGAATCATATAAGAAATACCCATCATTTAAAACCCGGCCAGAAAATTAAAATTGCCGTTATCAGTTAATGGCAAACTTTTTGAGTGTTAAATTTGTGCTTGTTAATATGAATTAATGGCATAAATTATTAACTAAAACAAAATATCATGACCGGAATAAAGAAAATAAGTCTCTTTGCTTTTTTGCTGACTTTAATAATATCAATAAGTTCTTGCACCGAACAAAAGAAGCATAATTCAAAGTTACCGCGTTCAATAGGTAAAACATCAGAAGTATTGATAGTTTTACAAGATGAACAGCAATGGAAAAACGAAATAGGTAAAACTTTAAAAGAAATATTGGAAGCGGACCAGTACGGTTTACCTCAAAAAGAACCGATGTTTTCACTGGCACATGTTACTATGAAAGGGTTCGGTGAACTTTTTCAAAAACATCACAGCATTATAATAGTTAACATTGATAAAAAAGCAAAAACCGCTAAACTTGAAAAAAATGTCAATAAATGGGCGTCACCGCAAGTAGTGTATAAGCTAACCGCACCGGATAACGATGCTTTTGTAAAAGCTTTCAAAACAAGCAGTCCCGAAATTATAAAAACTCTAAATCAAATAGAGCGTAAACGTATAATGAATTTTTATAACGGCGCTCCGAACATCGAACTCATGCAGAAATTTGCCGACAAGTTCAAATTGAAAATGACGATTCCCGCAGGTTTCTATTTGGCAAAAGACAAACCCGGATTTATGTGGTTTAAACTTGACGCCAACAAATATAATCTGGGTTTGATGGCTATTTCAACTCCATATAAAGATACCGCCCAATTCAGTAATAAAAGTATAACCGCAAGGTTAATGCTCTTTATGTACGATTATGTTCCCGGACCTACGGAAGGTTCATGGATGAGCATAGATACCACTTTCGTACCACCCGTAAGTAAACATGTTGACGATTTCTTTGTTCCTTACACTATAGAAACGCGGGGAATGTGGAAAGTGGAACACGACTTTATGGCCGGACCGTTCGTTGCTTATACGTTTATAAATCCTGCCACTAACGAACTTGTTACTTTATTCGGTTATGTTTATAAACCGAATAAAGATAAACGTGATTTGTTAAGACAGGTTGAAGCAATATTGTATTCCACAAAAGAATATAACGGCGAAAAAATCAAAAAAGAAAATATTTAAGTTTCAAATAAATTCCCGACACTTAAAAAGGGATTGCGGATTTTATCTGCAATCCCTTTTTAATTTAATAGATTATAATTCGTGATATTTTACGTTTACTCCAGATAAAGAGATTTTAACTTTTCCTTATCAACACCCAATAAGTTCAAATAATTGTCCATTCCACCGTATTTATTATCGATAATATGAAAAGCTTCTTCCAAATAGCTCTCTTTAACAATCAATACGGGAAGTAATATTTCACCGTTAAGTCCCATTGAGTTTACGTAGTCAATGGTTTTTTGAATCATCTCCCGGTTATAATAATTTGATGATAAATAATCTTCAATAATAGTTTGTCTGTCAACATCCAAAGCCGAAAGTATCAGTGCCGTTGCAAAACCCGTTCTATCCTTTCCGGCAGTACAGTGAAATACAATTTTTTTACCTTCATTAAGCTTTGACATAAATTCCGAAAATTTCGGCTGAGCATCATTAACAAAAGCTTTGTTTGCATGAATTAAAAGAGTATCAAAAGCTGCGGAGTCATTTGAAATCAACCATTGTGTCATCTGCGCACGGCTATAAGAACCTTCGTCAACAGGAATATTCAGATATTCTATTCCTCCGGGAAGGATATCAGGATTTTCGTTAATCTCTTCATCATAACGAAAGTCAATAACCATATGAAGTCCCATTCCTTGCAATAGCATTTTATCATTTTCCGTAATTCTACTTAGTTCTCCGGCTCTGAATAAAATTCCCCATTTTACACTTTTGCCGTCTTTGTTAACAAAACCTCCCAAATCCCTGAAGTTGGGCTGTCCTTCAATAGCAACTTCCCTTGATGAAACCGTTGATTTTTCAGTACCGTTAAGCACAATTTCAAAATAATAACGTTTATGGGTATCCAATCCCGTTATAATAACGGAATCCCCGTCAGATTCGGCAACTTCTGTTGTCATATCTATATTTTCGGGGTCAGTACCCATATATATTTTCCAACTGCCATCTTTCGAAAAACTTACGGTGCATTTTGTGGATGCACTGTGATTAGTGGTATCGACACCTCGTTTTACGGTTACATATTTCTGAAGGTTACTTTTACGGGGTTCCCCGGTTTTATCGTCTTTATTGCACGACGGTAAAAATGTAACCGCAAGTAATGATAATATTATTAGTGACAGTACATTTTTCATAATTCAAATTTTAATACACAAGTTTACAAAGCTAACAAAATACAATATTTTCATTTACAAGCATATCTATCTGCTTTCCCGGCAAAATGTTTTATCAAAAAAGCCTTAGTATATAGCTTCTAAATGTACATATATACTTTATTTCAGAAAATCGAGAACAACCCGTATGGATATTCCAACGAATGGGGAATGTCAACGTGACGATAAAAACGGTCTTTGTGTTCCAAAGGATACCAAAATTATTGTAATTTAAAGATAAGTATTTTATTCTACTTATAATTGTTAGTTTTTTACATTTTTCGGTTGTGTTTTGTATTTTTTAATAATTAAAAAATGTAAAGGTGGATATTTTATTAATTTACGGTTTAAATATAAACCTTTTACAAATAATTTTATCCACCTTAAAACTCTGTTTACAATTACCTAAAAAAAACCGAAAACGTTTGCGATACTTATAAATACTCATAATAAAACTTTTTAATACCCATATTTATAAACACAGTGGCAATTTTTACAAAATGTGACATTTTATAAAAAAAAACTAATATTTTTAAAAAAATTACTTTTATGTTTTGCCGTAAACTTTTATTTGTTAACTTTGTAACAATTATAAGTATAACTGAAAAAGCAATTATAAACTAACAATACGGTTAAAAGTATTACTATCATGTTTTTAACCCGATTATTTTAAATCCGTTGTTATTTTGTAAAACAGATAGTTAACATTTAAACTTAAAGTTATGGGAAAAAATTATTTTTTTACAAAAGTGCTGTTTTTTACTATAAGTTTTTTACTTATGGTAAATATGCTTTTTGCACAAAATCAGTATGTCCTTCGAACGTTAGGTGACCGGGAACGTGTAACCTATACCGATGATACTTACACTCAAATTCTTGACGGGGCAACAGATTTTACCATTGAAGCATGGGTGTACCCCGTCAGCGATTCCATGAATGATAACACGCAATCGGAAAGAGCATATATCGTTAGCCGGCATGGTTGTTTTTATTTAAGATTAAAATATAATGACAATGGTGACGGTGTGGACGATAAGAATGATTGGCTAATCCAATTACAGATTTGGGACGATTCACAGAGTAAATGGGTTTATAAAAACTCAAGTTACGGTATTGTCCCTTTTGACCAATGGAGTCATGTGGCAGTCATAAGAAACTCTACAGACGGAAAAGTGAGATATTACGTTAACGGAAGCGAAGATGCTACACATCATAGTTGTCCTCCTATAGGATACGACGGTTCAAGTAGTAAAGATCTGGTGATAAGTGCCAAATCGTCGGGAGGTTACGGTTCTTTTGGAGGATATATAGATGAAGTAAGGTTAAAAAATACCGCAGAAAACATTTCCGATTTACACACTTCTAAATATGATAATCAATATACTTCGGATGCCAATACGGCAGCATTATTCCATTTTAATGAAGGAACGGGACATTCTACAGTTAATTCGGTAAGCGGAGTTAACGCTACAATGTCAGGAACAAACAATGGCAGTGATGTGGGCTTTGATTATTGGGAAATTATATCGGGAGATCATCTACCTCTTGCTTACGAATGGGCCGGAACATCATCTACCGATTGGAATAATACGGGAAACTGGGCAAACGGTGCGGTTCCCGATTCTGTTAACGATGTGGCAATACCGGGGAATGTCACACATAATCCTATTATTAAAAACTTTTTAATAAGTAACGATACAACTGCGAAATGCAATAATTTACGTGTTTATTTCAGGTCGTCAACAAATCGTGGTAAACTAAAGATTAATAAAGGGAACGCATTGACGGTTTTCGGTGATTTGAATAATGAAAGTTATGCTGACGGGGTGGGAATTTCAGGCAGTAACACCTCCGGGCAAGGAAACGGTTCATTAATAGTTAAAGGGAATATTAGCGGAAAAGGTCAGTTCTACCGCTATTTTTCAGCTTATAACTCGGGACAAAACGATGACGGTTGGCATCTAATAAGTTCACCTTTTGCCATGTCAATTTCAGGTAGTCAATTTGAACCGGGTACCAATGATGATTTGTATCAATGGGATGAATCAACCAATACCTGGCAAAACTATAAACAAGGTCATTTCAGTAGTTTTACTGCCGGCAGAGGTTACCTTTGTGCATTCGGAACGTCAGATACCAGAACTTTTAAAGGAAATTTTAATAATTCCGACGTAACATGGAATAATTTATCTTATACTACCTCCCAAGGTAACGGTTGGCACCTGTTGGGAAATCCTTTTCAATCGGCAATCGTTTGGAATTCTTACACAGGTGATTGGAATCTAACCAATGTGGCTACCACTGCAAAAAAATGGGTGGAAACGGCAAAACAATACCTTGATGTTTCAACCGACGCATCTGTAAACGATTCCATAATTCCTGCTACTAACGGTTTCTTTGTTCAGGTTACATCTTCCACAAACAGTTTAACCATCCCCAAATCGGCAAGAACGCATAATTCCCAATACGGAAATTTCAAAAATAAAAAACGAAGCATCTTGCCATATCTTAAATTGACTGTTACTAATGATGCAAATGAAACTTACGATATTAACAGGGTTGGTTTCAGGGAAAATGCTACGGAAAATTTTGATCCTCAATATGATTCACATAAACTTTTCGGGGGAGCATCAGCACCTCAACTCTGGACTGTAACCAACGATGAGATCTATTCATTGAACAGCTTGCCATTTCCCACCGGTCCTTATCAAGTGCAGCTTAATTTCCATGCGGGAGTTAATACAACATATCACTTAACCGCCGAAGGATTAGAGAGTTTCGATGGTGGTTACGAAATTTTCCTTGAAGATTTGAAAACCGGTGAAATTATAGACCTGAATCAACAACCTAATTACGATTTTGATGCTAACACCGATGATGCTTACGAACGGTTCGTTCTGCATTTTAATGACATTACATCCGTTAACGAAACGATTAAAAAATCACAGGAAGCTTTAATTTATAGTTATAACGGAAAAGTATATATCAGCTTTAGTAATGTTCCCGAAGACTCTTTCGATGTAGAAGTTTTCAACACCAAGGGACAACAAGTTTATTCGGAACGTTTTGAACCCGGCACTGTTAATAGCTTCCGGCTAAAACAAAAAACCGGATTGTACATAGTCCGTGTAAAAACAAAAAACGGTTTAACAGTAAATAAAATTATAATCCGATAGTTATGAATCGTAAAAAAATGAAACTTATGAAAACTTTAAAACTAATAATTACCGGAATATTTTTAACAATTGTACCATTAAGCATTTTTGCTCAAGGTGGTCCTCCCGACCCTCCCGGACACGGGGAAACTATTGACCAACCGTCGGGGGGTAATGCCCCTATTGGTGGAGGATTGTTTATCTTAATGGGGTTGGGTGTTGCTTACGGAGGTAAGAAATTTTACAACAACCGTAAAGAATTATTAGAAGAGTAAGGATTTTTAGGAAATTAAGGAATAATAAAAGTTCTTTATTACTTTTTAGGTTTATTTTTATAACCGGAGATAGCATAAAATCCTGTTTTTAAAATAATTAATTACCCGTCTGGTATCGGTTTCAAATTACTGATGTGCAGGCGGGTAAAATCTAATTAATAACTCCCTTTTACAAGCAGTTCATTACAATATCACGTAACAGGTTCCATTTATTAAATTATACTTTTACCCAACAGAATAGTACTTTTTCTTTAATCTCAACGCCACATTAACCAATGAAATTAAAACGGGAACTTCTATTAGAGGACCGATAACGGCAGCGAAAGCCTGGGCGGAATTAAGTCCGAATACGGCAATGGAAACAGCTATTGCCAACTCAAAGTTGTTACCGGTAGCCGTGAACGATATGGAAGCGTTTCGAGGATAGTCTATGCCAAGTGCTTTGCCCGTGAAAAAACTCAAAAAAAACATTATTACAAAGTAGAAAGTAAGCGGTATAGCTACTTTTAAAACATCAAGAGGTATTTCAACAATTAACTCGCCTTTTAAACTGAACATCAAAATAATGGTGGCAAGAAGAGCAATCAACGTTATGGGTGCAATTTTGGGAATAAAACGTGTTTCGTACCAGCGTTTACTTTTAACTTTTACTAAAATCAGCCTGCTAAGGAAACCCATTAAAAACGGAATCCCCAGATAAATCAAAACGGAATGTGCCACATCCCGGATTGAAATATGTATCTCAAAACTTTTAAATCCGAAAAATCCGGGTAAAACCGATATAAAAAACCACGCATAAAAACTGTATGTAAAAACCTGAAACACGCTGTTTAATGCCACCAGTGCAGCTCCGTATTCTTTACTGCCCCCACCCAAATCGTTCCAAACCAAAACCATTGCTATACACCTGGCGAGTCCTATAAGTATCAATCCGGTCATATATTCCGGTTCATCCTTTAAAAAAACAACGGCCAAAACAAACATAAGTAACGGTCCTACAATCCAGTTTAACAATAATGATAATGTCATTACCTTTTTATCTTTAAAAATTGCAGGCAGCAATGCATAATCCACTTTTGCCAAAGGCGGATACATCATCAATATCAACCCGATGGCAAGTGGAATGTTTGTTGTACCCGAAGAAGCCGCATTAATAAGGTTTGAAATTCCGGGAAAAAAATACCCCAGTCCCACACCCACAGCCATAGAAATAAATATCCACAGGGTAAGATAACGATCCAAAAATTTAAGTCTTGTTTTCATTAATCCGTGTCTCTGAAATTACATTTTTTAAAATTCGCTCTTTGACGGGTTTATAACCCCTGGCAACAACTTTTCCGTTAATAAAAACCGAAGGCAAAATCCATGTGTCATAATTTACAAATTCTTCGTTGTTGCTTATTATTTTAAATTCCGCTTCAATATTGTTTTCATTAAAAAATTTTTCTAGATAATCTATAATTTTACGGGTTTTCCAGCAACGTGAAGAAGGGGATAATATTTCAACTTTATTCGGTTTTACCATGGTTTTCTTCTACTATTGTATAAGGTTTTTCAAACTTTTACCCGTTACTTCATAAACGTTATATTATTTACCTCTTTTATTCTAGCATTGTATTAATCGCAAATATACGATAATAAATTTACAAGATTCTCTCATGCAAAAAATTATAGCTTTTTCCATTATCATTTTAGAAGGTTATTAAACGATGTTACAAAAATCAATTTTCCGGTTTAAAAATGATAACTACGGCATAAAAAAACTCACGGGACTGCTCCCGTGAGTTTTTCAATAAAATGAATTGTTCATACACTACATAACAACCAGCTTCTTTGCTGTAGTACCTGAACCTGCAACCGATATGCGAATAAAGTAAACTCCGCTTAACATAGATCCGGTATCCCATTTTATACTGTGTTTGCCTTTGTTCATATGTTTACGGGCAATTGTAGCCACCGTTTTTCCGGTTAAATCGATAATTTTAACGCTAATATTCGCATCTCTATTAACATTGAAACTTACCGTAACATCACCTTTTACGGGATTGGGAAAAACCGAAATTCCGTTTTCAGCGCCTGATATAACATCTTCTATTCCGGACACATTAAGGTTTTGTTGTGCTTCGGCAGCAAAAACAGGAGCTAAACCATCAGGTTGTTGAGGTAAAAACGGAACACCGTCACCATCGGAATCATTTCCAGTTTCTCCGGTAGGTTCAAACTCGGCCAATTGCATAACATTGGCAACTTTTTTAAAGAAACGGGTATAAATTATTGCACCCTCGTTATGACCTCCAACCAACACGCCTTCGCGTAAAGCACCCGCAATAACTGCAAAATTAAAAGGTGTATAAGTTGCCGTATTATTACCGAATACTGTTCTGAAACCATGCTGACTTGCAACATAATAATTATTGATAAGGTAGTTGTAAGCTTCATCTGCCGCAGAAAGATAATCACCGTTTTCCGTGAGTGAGTAAGCGGCATACAAACCTCGTGCGGCAGCAGCCTGTGAAACCGCCGTTTTAGCACTGTTGTCAGGACCTTCACCCAAAGTATATCCGTTATAGAAACCGCCGGCCGGGTCTTTTAACGAACCGATAAGGAAATTACTTTGTGCATTGATAGCGTTAAGAATCATAGGTGCCATCGGTGTATTTGAAAACTCCTTGTACATAAGAGTCAACACCATTGTGATATAACCTGCATTTACCGTACTTATTTCATTGCCGGGTGACGGCACTCCGCCGGATAATCCAGAGGTATTTACAAAAGTCCCGTCGGAACCGTTAAAGTGCATAGCCATCAGATTAAGAAAAATAACTTTACTTGTTCCCATCATAAGATCGAAAGGGCCTGGAACACCGGTTTCCGACATTGAAGCGGGAAACGGATTACCGTCAAATACGGAATGATAGGCAATATGTGCTTCATCGCTGTTGTTAGCAGGATCCATCATGTTTTTAAAACTAACGGTTCCCCATAAGAAGGATAACTGGTCAAACAGGTCGCTGGACGGGTCTGTAACCGTAAAACTTGTTGGACGTGGCGGCATCATTCCTCCAACCGCTGTTTCTTCAACGGCAATTTGATGAGGAAAATAGAGGATACCGTTTGAGGGATCATAACTTGCAGGGTTTACACTTCCCAAAGAATCGCCATTATATGCCAAATGGGTTATCAATAGTTTTGTTTTGTTTATAGCCTCTGCGGTAAGCACTTGACCGATAAAACCATCGACATTGTCACCACCGTAATAAATGTTGTTATAAGGATCAAAATTGGGACTGCCCACCGAATCAGGGGTATTAACTCCATCGGGGGTTACCGGATTGTCTAGTGAATCGTGAAAAGCTCCGAGCATATCCTGAGCCCACAAATATTGTTTCATCAATGTTTGACCCATTGCTCCCGGACTTAAAGTTTTATCCATTAAATTTCTGTCCCAGCGAAGACTCTCGAAATTGGTACGGAAATCATCGGCTACAGGTTGCGGCAAATGAGGATCGCCTCCTTGAAATTCAGCGAACTGAGGCCACGGGTGCATGGGAGGTGTTCCGTTGGAAAGCATTGCAAAATGCATAATGTTTTTCATCAATTCATCATCGTTTTTAAAGCCGTTAGCATTTCCTCCGGTATATTGCCCGTCAAAACTGTCGGGTTCCATGGAAGCCATCTGCATAATTACCGGACCCCACATCATATGAAGTCCCATACCCGAACGGGAAATTAAAGTGCCCAGCTGGTATCTCGAGTATTCGTAATTTTCAATACCCAAAGTGTAAGCTATTGAATCGGGTGTATTCAACACCATGGGATCCAGCTGGTCTAAATCGTACCCCAGCGCTTCGGCAAAAGGTTCTCCGCTTTCGTTAATCTCATTTGCAAGCAACATTTGGTCGCGCGTTACATAATTGTCGGTGGAAGTAATAACCACCTGACCCCGCATTATCGATACGGATAATATGAGAGCCATTGCTAAAATTGTAAGTGATTTTTTCATTGTTTTTTGTTTTAATGATTGTTTTATGATTATTTGCCTTTTAATAGTCGTGCAGGTTTAGGATTCCTTACAGATTATCAATTATTTAATGTTTTAACGATTCAAGAACTTTCAGTATATCGCTTACATTGGAACGGTTGTGATAATCGGGGTCGAACTGTCTCCATACAATTGTACCATCGGTGTTTATAATAAATGTTGCCGGAATGGGCAACCGTTCGGACTTATCGGAATGGGTCTTTTTCAACTTAGCTCCCAAAACGACATTATAAGTAAACAGTTCGGTTTTTTTCGGTTTGAAAGTTACATCGAAAGCATCGGCAATTTTATAACCCTCATCATACAAAAGGGTATATTCCGCTCCCGTTTTTTCCGCCATTTTATCCAAAAAAACAGGTTTTTCCGGAGAAACCGCTATTAACCTTCCCCCGGCTTGCTTTATCAAATTCAAACTGTCTTGCAATTTTCCCAAGTGTTTGTTACAAACGGGGCACCAATAACCCCGATAAAATATCAAAACCACAGGACCTTCCTTTAAAGCGTCCGAAAGAACAAAAATGTTGCTGTCGGCATCCAATGCGCTAAACAAAGGCGTTTTGGCACCAACCGGAAGTCCGTGAGCATCGTTCACTTTTTTATATGATTGACCGGCTACATAAAAAGCTGATAAAAGGAATATTAAAGAGAATGCTGTTTTTTTCATTCCGGTAAAATATTGACGGTTAATAACTCTTGTTTTTTGATATAGTCGTAGCAAAGGAGAATTTCTTACAAAAGTTTTACAACATTTTTGTTTTAAGCGCCCTGATTTATCCCTGACTACAAGCAGCTAACCGTTCATATGACAAGTATTTATAAATTCCGGAACCCCAATAAATAGTGCCGAATCATTTCTTTTAAAATTAACGGCAACAGGTTTTTATTTTGATAAAGAAAATATACTTTTGCTGTAAATAAACCCTTTTAAACCCGTAATGATGAGAAAAAAATTTATCCCATTGTTTTTAATGATAATCGTTTCGGCATTATCATATTCGCAAAATGTAGAAATTACCAATTACAATAACGGTAAAGATTATTTATTCACGATTAAGAACCGAAAAGTAACGCAAACAATTGTTATTAAAAACAATAAATTGCTTTCGGACACACTCAAAAGCAATGAAAGCTGGACAAAAAAATATCATAAAAAACCTTGTGAATTAATAAGTAACGCCAATTTTAACATACGAATAGTTTATAACGATTGGAGAGCTCCCGGAAAGAAAAACAATGCGGATAATCCCGTTGATTTTAATAAAAATTATTTCAAATTCACTCATTCCGATGTTACCGACACTCTTAAATCGGCAAAACAACTTAATTTATATTTTAAAGGAACCAACACCCCTCTTATTTTAAAAATATCTTACAGATTGGGTAATGACGATTATTTTGTGAGAAGAAAGTTGGCAATAAAAGATCCATCCGACAGAGGCCATTTTATCGACGAGGTAAGTCCACGAAAAGGTCTTTTTGCTTTTGTTACTTCGGATAAAAATGAAAATAAAAAGATTTCCGTAAGTGTTGAAGGAATGGATTTTTCGGTTGTGGACGAAAGTATTGCCAGCAATGACGATAATGCATTTAAAATTGCAAACGAAGGAGGTTTCGGTCAACCTGTTGCTTTTAACAACAATGAAGGTGGCGGATTTATAGGTCTTGAATACCCTACAGGAACAACAACTATTAAAAATCTGGGAAACGACATTTTCAAGGTAAACAGTTTTCAATATTTCGGGTATAAACTGGGAACAAACTTTTTTAAAAGCGATTGGGAAGTTACGGCAGTTGTTCCGCAGCCTTATGTAAAAAAATGGTTTTACGATTACGTTAAAACGATAAGAGTTGCTCCGGCAAAACCTTACACATTGTACAACAGCTGGTACGATTTGCGTTCTCCGGCGTTTATGAACGTTAGAAACAGAACAATAGACAGTTCGGGGATAATGAACGAAGAAAACACCTTGCGAATAATAAGGCTGTTACGTGAAAATATGATTAAAAAGCACGGTATTCATCTCGATGCTTTTGTATTGGACGACGGTTGGGATATTTATGAAAGCGACTGGAAATTAAACCCCGCACAGTTTCCTCACGGATTAAAACCGATATCAGACACTCTTGCCAAAACCGGAACAAGACTTGGTATTTGGTTCGGACCCATCGGAGGTTATTCTTTTGCAATGAGAAGGGTAAAATGGATGGCAGAACACGGTTACGAAGTTACCGGACATAAGTTCAGATACGGTTCGGCAATGATGTGTATGGCAGGGAAAAATTACAGTAAACTTTTCAGGAAACGTGTTACCGACTTTACCAAAAACGACGGAGTAGGTTATTATAAATGGGACGGAATACAGTTTGTATGTTCCGAACCCGATCACGGTCATCCCGTAGGCATTTATTCAAGACGTGCCGTTATGGAATCTGTAATTGACAAATGTGACGCAGTACGTAAAATAGACTCTTCGGCATATATTAACGTTACCTCGGGAACATGGTTAAGTCCGTGGTGGGTGCAGTATGCAAACCAAATATGGATGGATGCCGCCGATTATGCTTTTTCGGATGTGCCGTCGCTTAACAGACGTGATAATGCGATGACTTATCGTGATTATGCTTTGTATGATGACTTGAAAATACGTAAATTATGGTTCCCGGTAGCTAACTTGATGACCCACGGAATTATAAAAGGAAGACTTGAGGATATATCAAAAGAAGGAGAGCCTTTTGACCGCTTTACCAATAACGCTGTACTTTATTTTGCCAGGGGTGTTACCATGTGGGAACTTTATATTTCTCCGGACATCTTAACCGAAAAAGAGTGGAATGTTCTGTCGCAAGCCATAAAATGGGCTAAGGATAAACAGGATGTAATGGAACTGACTTTCATGCAGGGAGGTAATCCGGCTTTGGGTGAAAGTTATGCTTACATGCATTTTAAAGGAAATAAAGGTGTTATTGCAGCCAGAAATCCGAAAATAGAAGACGATACTTTACGATTAACTTTAAAACCCGAAGAAGGTCTTGACGAAAATGCTGCCAATCTTGTTGTTGAACAAGTTTATCCTTACAGGCAGATTTTACCGCAAATATATGGTGCGGGAAGTACCATAACAATTCCCCTTGACGGATTCGAAACGGCAATCTTCCATGTTTATCCTTTGGACAGTACTAAAAGACCGTTGTTGGCAGATGTACGATTTACAATAGACAATAAAGGGAAAAGTCTAAAATATACTATTTACGAAACGGGAAATAATGTCAAATTTTTAAACCCTCAGTATGTAGATAAATTGAGTATCGACAATAAAGATGCAAACTTTCAAGACCTTTACAAACTCAAAAATGAAAGTCCGGGACTTGAAAAGATTTCTTATGAAACCAAAGAAACAAAAAAGAATTTGACATGGAAATTGAATAATACCGGACAAGTGAGGGCAGTTGCTTTGTTATTAAAAAAGCCTGCATCCGATAAAGATTTCCCGGAAGTATCGGTATCGGTTAACGGAAAAAATGTTAAGATTTTAACACAAAGTATAAAAGGAAGATGGAAATGGTACACCGCCGAAATACCTGTTGGCCAAAAAAGTATAACAGTGAAAGTTGCCAAAAACGGATGGCAAGGTGACGCTGAATTGTGGGTAAATGCCGTTGAAAATCTTAAACCCGTTACGGTAACCGCAGTTGATACCGGCAATGTTAAAGAAGAGTCAATGCCTCCGCTTCCATATCCTTCAACGGAAAAAAGAAATTATATAAAATTGTCGGATAAGAAATTATAACGTTATTCATACCTTTCGAGGTAACAACGTATAATTTCAGATGACAGTAATGATTTTAATGGATAAACGTTTATCATGTATCCCTACTTGAGACTTTTAAAGGTTCTTGCAACAAAAAGCAATAAAGAGTTTAAACTCGGTGATACAAGTGTGATAAAGTTAAGAGTTTGTCTTGTTGATATTGATCCTTTTCTGGAGCTAAACAACGGAAGATACCTAACTATGATGGATTTCGGCCGTTTTGACGTTGCCTTCAGAACGGGTCTTTGGAAAACCGTGAAAAAGGAAAAATGGGGATTGGCTGTTGCGGGAGCCAGCGTTCGATACAGGCACAGGCTTAAACTTTTTCAAAAATATGAACTTCATACGCAGGTAATAGGTCGTGAAGACAAATGGTTTTATTTTCATCAAAAAATGATACGTAACGGCAAGATACATGCTTCGGCACTTATAAGGACCGCCGTCACCTCAAAAAACGGAATAGTGAATACGGACGAGGTGTTGAAAGCCATGAATATGGAAAACATTCTTCCCGGTGTTCCCGAATGGGTAAAGGCTTGGGCTAAAGCCGACGAGCTCAGACCTTGGGAATAAAGGTTATTTTTTTGGATTTAAAAAAGTTTTTCAAATTGTCTTTACCTATTAAAAAAATATTCAAAAACTAATTTTTTTAAAACATTTTTATTTAATTTAGCAAGCAAGTGTTTACTTACACCAATGTATTAAAAAATATATAAAATGAAAAATTCAAATTCAAATATGTCACAGTTTGAAAATGACATGAAAAAACTACACGGGGATATTTTTAAAACCTGTGATATGATTAAAAGTGAAGGTGAAAAAGACAATAAAAAGATTCTTGATAGTCTTGCCGCCTTGAAAGATGAAATCACTGAACTTCAAGCGAAGTACGTAAAAAATCCACCTGAAGAGTATGCCAAAGACCCGCTGTTCGGGTCCTACTTTTTTCAAATGAAAGATATCATTGACACTCTTTCAGAACGTGTTAGCCGTAATGATTACAACGCAGCAGCTATGAATTGCCCGGGATTTTGCATGACCTTCATCAAGATGCACTCAATTAACGGAACAATAGATTTAACCGATGTTATGTTTATGTGGTATCAGCAAATAAGCATGACTAATTTTATGATAAATGCCGGTAATACTAAAGGGGCATCTATGAATGCAAAAAAACTTCCGGATTTGTATAAAATGGTTCTCGGACAAAAGGACAAAAAGAACAGTTCCGGTTTTGATGAAGAATTTAAAAAATTAGACGATAGCTATAACAAATGGATAAAAGCTATTGAGGAAAACAACTTTAAAGTAGCTCAGGCAGAAGCCGGAACTTTAAATACAATCTTTCCACCGGTTTTTAAAATGTCATTATAATGGTTATAAAAGTAAGTGGAAAGAAAATTTTTAAGTAATAGGAAACGATTTTACAATAATATGGGTGAGGTAATCATGGTGAGAGAGAAGAAAATAAATTACCAACAATTATTCAATGACGTTTTGCAAGTACTTTGGGCAGGTGTCAGTATGAGCTTGTCGAATACTGGCAGGGTTGTCCGAAAAGTGGCAGGGAAAGGAGATACCCACCCGCTGTCACACATTCGATAGGCTCAGTATGACAAGCTAATGCGTTGATATTATGTTATCTAAAAGACGTCATTGGTCGCTTGCCTGTCAACCCGCAGGCGGGTCGAATAGTGGCGGGGATAGCCTCCCCGCGTACAGTTCGATACTATGCTCCCTCAGGTCGCATTACTCACTGTGACAGGCCCTCTAACTGTTAAACGAATTTATTTTTAAGGTTTGGAGGAAATTAATCATGACTAGTAAAATCTCCACTAAAAGAAGAAAACAGATTAAAGAAGCTCTTTTCGATATTCTTGTAAATGACGGTATTAACAAATTATCCACAAAAAATATTTCGGAAAAGGCGGGAATCAGTGAAGGCACCCTTTATCGTCATTTTAGTTCAAAAACCGATATTTATCTGAGTATAGTAAGTGATGTTGAAAAGGATCTTTTTTCCAAATTGCAAAAGATAGCTTACAGCAGTCATCCTCCACGGAAAAGGCTGAAAATGTTTATTTGTGAACACTACAAATATCTGACATCACACCGTGGTGTATCTCTTTTACTTTTCTCGTTGGCAACATACAACAACAATCAACAACTATTGACCGAGTTATCACAACTTTTCAATCTTCAAAAAGATTATTTCTGCAAAATTATAACCGACGGTATGGAAAACGGTATTTGGGACACATCGGTATCACCCGAAAAACTATCGGATTTTTATATGGGTATCCCATCTACTTTAAATTTGGAAATAAACCTGAAAAAAGGATCGTTTTACAACAAACAGCTTTGTAATCAGGTTTATATGATGATTCTAAAAATCCTCCGGAAATAAATAATAAAATAATTAAGAGTATAACAGCATTATATCTTAGTAAATGAAATACTTTTTCAGTCTTCTATTTTGTTTTGTCCAAATTATAATTTTACAAACTTTTTACCTCTCCCACTACAATAATATTTTGCAATTCAAAATTTTTTATAGCCAAATGCATAAATCCTGTCAAAATTAATATTGTGCTTATTCAATTCCGTAAGGTTCTCTATTTCTTTTTTCATTTCAGACTTGAATAACTCTTTATTCTCTTCAGACAATGTGGAAGTAAGAATCTTTAAAGCTGCGGAATCAAACGAATTGTAAAGATTATTGCTTTTACGATAGTTATATTCAGATGTTTTTTTATATACTTTAATTTCTTTAAATTTATAATGTTCCAAAAGACTTCTAAAATCATCAACAGTTGGCACATACCATGGAAGTTCAATATTTTCATACTCATCTTCTAACTTTAGCCTGCTTACTATTTTGGTAAAAAGCATTATCATCGGATGCCGTGAATTTAATAAAGGAAATTGTATTCCGATATTTCCTGAAGGTTTTAAACTGGAAAACAATAAATCCAAAGCTTTTTTTGGATCTTTAATCCAATGAAAAACCGAATTTGAAAATACTATGTTAAACTTGTTATTAAAGTCTATTTCACATATACTTTTAACGATAAAACGGATATTCCGAATATTTTTTGCTTTCAATCTTTTATAACACTGCTTAATCATCGATGGTGATTTATCAACACCTAAAACACTGCCTTTTTTAACAATATCAGCAACCTTAAATGTCAAGTCTCCAACACCACATCCTGCATCAAGAACATCATCATATTCATTAAAATATAACTGTTTTATCAGTTCATCACCTATTTTTTCTTGAAGTCCGGTAATTGACTTAAACTTATCGCCGTTCCACGTATCTTTCATTTATTTCATTTTTTAAACTTTTTCATCAATTAATAGATTACCCCTGTTTTTTTCTCCTCCATCTTCTCACGGGCTGACATTATTATAAATTGAAGCCTGTTGATAACATTAACTTCACTGATGTCATTGTCAAAATCCAAAAACAGCAAACTTAACTGAGGGTATAACTCTTTTACCTTTTTCTCAATCCCCTTCGAAATAATATGATTGGCAATGCACCCGAAAGGTTGAAGGCTCACTACCTGGTTGATGCCATCCTGAGCAAAAGATGCCATTTCCGCCGGTATCAGCCATCCTTCGCCAAATTGATTTGCCAACGAAATAATCTCTTCCGCTTTTTTACTCATTTCCAAAATGGAGTGCTCAGGATGATAAAATCTGAATGAACTCAATATCTTATCAACTTTATTCTTTTGATATATTGCATAGTTTTTTATGAAACCCAGAATATAATCACTAAACGATGCCCGGCGCAAATTCATCTTCTTATTGATTTTTATATTCAAAAAATCCTGAAGAAAGAAGTTAATCATCGGAGGAACTTTAACTTCCACACCTTGTTCAATAAGCCAGTTGATAATATGGTTATTTCCAAAATTGTTATACTTGATGTATATTTCGCCTACAATACCTATTTTCGGACGCTCCTCAAAGTCAACATCAACCATATTAAATTCTTCAACCGCATTTTCCAAAAGAGCATAAAGCCCTTTGATATCCGCATTTTCAATATAGCCATATGCCAAGTTATAATACTTGTCCATCAATTGTTTCGATACTCCTTTTTCTTTCTCTCGAATAACCGTAGAATAAAACATTTTCGACATTGCATCGGCAAAGAGTGTTCCCGCCAACGTAATAGGTAATATTTTTTTCCAGTTGATTTTAAAGCCCGGTTGCGGATTCAGTGTTTTACCGCTTGTACCTATTGCCACAATAGGTACATCGCCGTAACCTGCGGCAATCATTCCTTTTTTTATCAGCGACAAATAAGATGTTGCCCTGCATTGTCCCCCGGTTTGAGTAATACCTACCGCCACTTTTTTTCTGTCGTATTTTCCCGAATCCAAAGCATGAATTACATCACCCACAACCAGTGTAGCAGGATAACATATTTCGTTGTTGGAATATTTCAATCCGTATTCAACCGACTTTTTAGTGGAAGGGGGCAGGTTAACATATTTATATCCGGCCAATTTAAAAACAGCCGGTAAGAACGGTGAATAAAAATCGGAAAAGTGAGGACCTAAAATTACCCTTTCCTTGTCATCTTCAGTAAACTCGGGAGTTCTAGCCCGTTCTTTTAAAACGGCATTTTTCTCGGTTTCCCTGATTTTAAGTGACTCAAGTAATGAACGTAATCTCAGTTTAACCGAGCCCATACTGTTAATATCATCAATTTTAAGAACAGTGTGAATTTTGTTACCCGTCTGCAAAATAGCGGCTGCTTCATCAACCACAATTGCATCGGGTCCGCAACCGAAGGAGTTGAGCTGAACAAACTGAAATCTTTCATCCTGTTCGGCTACCCATTGAGCGGCATTGTAAACCCTGTTGGGGTACGACCATTGACTGATAACTTGTAACTGCTCAAATCCCGATTTTTCAGCCTGCGGCACGGCATCTTCCGTTAGAACATCCACACCGAGATTAACCAATATGGAAGGAATTTTATGATTTATAAGAGGATCGCTGTGGTAAGGCCTTCCGGCTAAAACCACGGTAATTTTATCCTCTTTGCTATTTTTTGTCTTTGCAATAATTTCAGCTCCTTTACGGCGTATGGCTTCTTTAAATTCATTTTGTGCCGTTAATGCTTCGGCAAACGCTTTGTTAAAAGCACTCTTTTTGATTCCAAAACCTTTTAACAACTGATAAATGGATTTATAAAGAAGTTTTTCATCTTTATAATTAATAACAGGCTCGTCAATGGGAATATTAAACCTTTTCTCAGGGTTAATGCTATTACGTATTACTTCGGCATAACCGCTTACCACCGGACACATGTATGAATTATCAGACTTTTCAAACTCGTTTTTTTGGAAAAACTCAAGAGGATACAAAATCCTGTCAACTTTTTTTTCGGCCAGTGACAAAATATGTCCATGTACCAATTTAGCGGGAAAACATACGTTATCCGACATTATGGTTCCCTGACCGTTTTCGTACAAGCGGCTGTTTGACTCATCAGACAAAACAACTTCAAAGCCCAAAGATGTTAACAACTTATTCCAAAAAGGATAGTTTTCATACATATTCAGCACTCTCGGTATTCCATATCTTAAAACCGGTTTTTTAATGTTACTTTTTATTTGAGGACGGTCAAACAATAACCGGTATTTGTAATCGGGCATACTGAATCCCGGCTCTCTTTTTTCACCTGAATTGGAAAAAATATTTTCACATTTATTACCCGAATAAAATACATGCCCGTTTTCGAAAGTGAACCTTGTGATGGAACAATTATTGGTACATCCTTTACAATGTAGCATTTTTGTTTTATGCTTACCTGTTCCGTTTAAAGTTTTAACGGGTTCGAAAAATTTCCTTTCCTCGGGTGATGCCTGCAAGTAGCTATTCAATGATATAAGGGCGGCACCATATGCTCCCATCATTTCAGGCATATCACTACATTTTACACTTTTTTTGGTAAGCACTTCCAAAGCGCGGTGTACAGCGGGATTTTTAAAGGTGCCGCCCTGTACCACAATATGGTCTCCCAAGATATCCGCATCGCGGAGTTTAAGTACTTTATATAATGCATTTTTAATAACCGAAATTGCGAGTCCGGCCGAAATATCTTCTATGGAAGCATTTTCACGTAGAGACTGCTTAACTTTTGAATTCATAAAAACGGTACAACGCGTACCGAGGTCGGAAGGGTTTAAAGCATTCATAGCCCTGGTAGCAAAATCCCCTACCGTAAACCCGAGAGTATTTCCGAAAGTCTGGATAAAAGAACCGCATCCGGACGAACAACTTTCATTAAGTTCTATCCTGTTTATAACGCCGTCATTTACAAAAAGCGCTTTCATATCCTGACCGCCGATATCCATAATAAAACTTACTTGTGGATCAAGATTCCGGGCGGCGGTAAAGTGGGCTATGGTTTCCACCACTCCGTTGGGTAAACCGAATGCCGCTTTTATAAGGTCTTCACCGTACCCTGTTGAAGTTGCATGAATAATCTTTAAAGGACGCCCGGGACGTTGAGATTTCATTTGACTGTCAAACAGAGCCAACCCTTCCTCAATAGCTTTAACGGAATTACCATTATTGTTTACATAATAGTGGAACAGCAACTCTTTGTTTTGTCCGATAATAGCTATTTTACTTGTTGTTGAACCAGAGTCAATACCCATAAAACACAGTTCACCGTCATAATCTTTCAGCGAAACCCTTTTCACTTTCATTTTCTCACGGTTTGCCATCCACTGTTTCCGTTCCTCTTCATCCTTGAACAACGGATTTAAACGGTTTTTAAAAGTTGTATTATTTGCAGTAAGTTTAATTTTGTTTTTCAGTGTTTCGGCAGTAAACACATGTTGTTCATCCTCTACCGATAAAGCTGTCCCGAAAGCAGGAACATACAAACTGTGTTCTGTTTCAACAACATCTTCCGGTGTAATTTTTAAATTTTCAATAAAAAGCCTTTTCAGTTCACTTAAAAACATAAACGGCCCGCCAATGAACATAACCTTCGGTAAAACATCAAAACCTCTTGCCAAAGTATTCATGGTCTGAACCACAACAGCCTGAAACGTCGAAATTGCAATATCGGGCAAAGGTATTTTCCTGCTCAACAGATTTTGAATATCGGTTTTGGCAAAAACCCCACACCTTGACGCGATAGGATAAATCTTTTGGTGCTTTTTAGCCAACTCGTTCAGATCACTTGTCGGAATGTTTAGCAACGATGCTATTTGATCTATAAATGCACCCGTACCACCCGCACATGAACCGTTCATACGGATATCCGGCGCACGATCGTCACTGAAAAAAATCATCTTTGAATCCTCGCCTCCAATATCAACCAAAGTTTTTACCTCAGGATATTTCTGTTTAACAAAAACCGTTGTTGCAATTACCTCCTGAACAAAAGGTATATCTAGTTTCTCACACAAACCGTATCCGGCGGAACCTGTTATGGAAATCCGGAACCGGCTTTCGCCGATTTCCTTTTTTACCTCATCGAATAATTCAACGGTTGTTTCGGCAATTTTTGTGTTATGTCTAACATATTTATTAAACACCACATCACCACTGTTATTTAACACAACGATTTTTGCCGTTGTAGAACCGACATCAAGTCCTATTTTATAATTATTATTCATGACTACCATCTTTATTTCTGTATGTAAGTACTTACTTACAAAAGTAAAACATTTTTGAAAAAAGTCAAGGGATTTTTAAAAAAATTTTTTAAAATTAAATTCCAGCATTAAAAAAAGGTTAAATCCTACAAACTAAGTCCTTGTGAATAGTTTTTTATTTGCAGTTTTAAAATTATATCACCAGGGATGGTAACTTATTTGTTGATATGAATGAGTTATCCGTTAATTGTTATTTGTTAATCGTTAATCGTTATTTGTTATTGTTTTTCGGATATTAGTTTTTTCAAATTGTCTTTACCTATAAAAGAAAATACTTTTTCCCGCAAGATTTTTGACTTTTCGTTTAAACCGTTATCAACAGCTTTTTTTAAAAATTCAAGGGTTTTGTTTTTGTCTTTTTTCAAGGCAAAATAATATGCTTTGTAATAGAACATATCGGGGTTGGAAGGTTCTACGGTTTCGTAAATACTCAAATATTTTTCAAGTTTTTTAAGATTGTGTGTTTTTGCGGCATTTGAAGTAAACATATACGAAACCATTCCGATATAATTATAAAGGCGGGCATTCATCAATCTTTCTCCTTTATCAGCAGAAGAGGTTCTTTTTTCATCAAGATATTTTATTCTGTTTTTCCACCATGCCGTATCTTTTTCCGTAAAATCACTGACAATAATATTTTGTTGTTTCATTTCTTTTTTATCCCACTTTGATAACTTATTTGGATTTTTTACTTCATATTTCAACCCTTCCGTTTTGTTTTTCAACAATATACCGAAAGCTTCATCAACAACATCAACGGGAGGCCACTCGTGTTTTCCGTCAAAAACCAAAAGATAGGCTCTGTACTTACTTAATATAAGTTGGTTATACAGGTTTTTTAACTCTTGAAAATTGAAATCTTTATTACCGACAATACCAATCCATGTAAATGAGTTGTTTTTAAAATGTTGAATATTCGGGAAACCTCCTCCACAACCGATAATTCCTTTGACATTATTATTGAAAATACCTATTAAGGCGGCTATTCGTGCACCGCCGGAAAGACCCATTGTGAAAAGCCTGTCTTTATCCACGTTAAAATGTTTTTCGACATCGCCGATAAATTCCGTAATAACATGATTACGGTAAGACGGTCGCATCCCGTTTTTTGAATTATTGGAAGCAGCCAAAATAACACCATATTTGTCGGCAAGAGTTTTATATTTTCTAACCGGCAAAACACCGTCGGCATGTGGGTCAAATATTAAAAACACTTTGGTTTTTCTGTTTTTAGTATAGCTTTCCGGAAGATAAACGGCGTACGACAAAGATGTATCCGATTCAATTTTAATATTTTCGTAAACCTTTCCTGTCTGAAGGTTTAAATAATGATTTTTTATGGTTTTTTTATCCGTTTTGTTGCTGCATGATAATAAGGAAAGTAAGATAGAAGATAATATAACGGTTTTTATAAAATTTTCCATAACTAAAAAATGTACATTTTTAAATTATTTTATACATCATTTTTACCTTGTTTACTATCATAAGATTTTATTGCTTTTATTGTTGCAAGTTCTATCTCTTCTATTGTCGGTAAATCGGACTTAATTTCTTTCGGAATGGCTTTACTTAACTGAAATTGTGCCACTCCTATTGGTTGTGTCATCCCGCGCAATGCATATTCAGCCTCAATCTTATTCCTTTCCTTGCATAATAAAATTCCGATTGTAGGATTATCTTCTTTTGATTTTAATATTTCATCTACCGCTGACAAATAAAAGTTTAATTTTCCTGCATATTCAGCTTTAAACTCTTTAGCCTTTAATTCAATTACAACATAACAACGTAATTTTGTATGGTAAAATAACAGGTCGATATAATAATCCTTTTTACCTATCTCCAGATGATACTGCCTTCCTACAAAAGCAAAACCTTTTCCCAATTCAAGTAAAAAATGTGTAATATGTTTCGTTAATTGTTCTTCTATGCTCTTCTCATCAAGATCTTTTTTTAATGTTAAAAAATCAAATAAATAAGGGTCTTTTAAAGTTTGATTAGCTAAATCCGAATTAGGTTGTGGTAATGATTGTGTAAAATTTGTTATTGCCTTACCTTTTCTTCCGTATAAATCATTACTTATTTGCAGATCCAGAATATCTCTTGACCAATTATTTTCAAGAGCCTCTTTAAGATAAAATATTGCCTCGTTTATATTTTGTGACTTACTGATGATCAATATATTATGACCCCACGGAATTTGTGCAACAAGTTGTTGCACTTTTTCAAAATCGCCTTTATAGAAACTATAAAACTTCTTCATATAAAAGAGGTTTCTTCTAGAAAACCCTTTAATATTCGGAAATTCCGATTTTAAATCTTTTGATAAATTATCAACTACCGAATTACCCCAACCTTTTATTTCTTGTTTTTCAAAAATATCTTTTCCTAAATCCCAATAAAGTTTTATTAGCTCAGAATTAGCAGCAAGAGCTGCTTTAATTTGGGTGGTTCTTATTTTTAATTTTATGGTGTCAACCCATTTCAGATAATCGGCATGCTGTTTTGTTAGTTTCACCTTTTAATTCTTTTCTACAAAAATAACAATTCATTTTGGCAAAAAGATACTCTATTTCAGGAATCACGAAAAGAATTTATAAACTTAATATTTACTTTAAAACCTTTTCGGTTTGAAGTATTTTTCCTTCTTTGTTTTTCAGTGTCAAAATATAAATCCCCGATGGTAATGTACCCGTTTCCAATGTTTGATTTTCCGCTATTACTTTTTCATCAAGAATTTGTTTGCCTCTAATATCGTACAGCGAAACCCTGTAATTATTACCTATTAGCTTGTTACTGAATCTTAGTTTTATTTTTTGAGAACCCGGATTTCCGGTAATATCAAAATATATTAACACGGGTGTTTTGTTATTTTTAATACCGTTAAGTATATCGGCAGGAGGAACCCAATAATTACCCGAAATAGTAATCATCGCCAACATTTTCAAAGTATTACTGTAATAATCTCCACTTATCAAACTTGCGGATTTAACTTTATTATAAAGTTTATTCAACCATACCTGATGTGTTGTATCAACCATGGCCCCTACTGCAAATGGAGCTATAAAAGAGATATCGGTCCATCCGTAAATTTTAGTTCCGTCAAGGTGATAACCGCCGTAAACATTATTTACACTACCTCCCGATGATTGATAAAGCCATTGAGCAATTTTCAAAACGGCGTTTTTCGCTCTTTCATCCCCTGAAATCAAATAATCGGTTGCCAATCTCCAAGGATCGCGGCAAGCATTGTAAAAATAATCACCGTCATGTTCATCTTCCAAGTAATAGGGGGCTGCAGGTTTTGGATTTGTATCAACATCATCAATAAAATCGGGTAACAATCCCGTTAGAGGGCTGTAATTTGTTTGAATGGAATCTATCAATGCATAACATTTGTCAACTACAAAACTCCAGGCCGTATCTTTAACGGCGATTTTAAACACCTTGAAATGGTCGGTAATAAAATCGGAAGTCCTGGTCCCTTTCATGTAATGTCCGCTACGAACCCAGTCACCCAGTTTAACAGAATAAAAATTCTGGTTAATATCACCCTCTTCAGGAGTTGTACCCATAATATCCTGTATAATTAATTCCGCCTCGTGGAAATAGTTTATCGGACCGTTACTTCCCCATTGTGCATGGGCTAGCAACAACCCGAAAGCAATATCAATATCACCGTCGGTTGCCGAGTCAGGTCCACCGGCATCAATACACCCCGTTATTTGTTTCCATGCCATCAGGTGAGACATAATATGACTGGGATGAGCTTTGTAATAACGGTATAAACCGTCAAAATACATTCGGGCATCAGGATCGTAACCTGCCATTAAAGGTACTATCATCATTCCATAGCCCATACCTTCGGAAACGGTAACAATATTATCTTCATCAAAAAAAACATAATACTGGTCATCTTCGCAACCGTTTACCAAATATTTCGATTTCCAAGCATCGTAAAAAGTTTTTACATGTTCATCAAGTTGCTCTTGTGTATAATTGTCGGGTTTAATATGGGTATGGTAATATGTGTGTTGAGGAAAAGGAAAATGTTGCGAAAATGATTTCAATACCAATAAAACAAAAAATAAAGTAAATAATCTTCTCATGGCTTGACTTTATAATTTTTACAGCAAAAAGGCTGCCGAAAACAGGCAGCCCCCAAAATTAATCTTAAATAAACTACTTGGTTTTTATTATTTCTTGCGAACAAGTTTCAAGTATGATTCATCGGGATCTCCCGGTGCTGCCCCTTCACTTTCCAGTTCGTCAATATTGTAGTAATCACCTAAATTTTCAGGGAAAGTATTATCAAAACGTACCCAAAGTGTATCTTGAGTGAGTTTAAGGATTTGATAATCGTACCCTGCGGATTCCATACCCAATGATGCATTATTTGTAAGGTGTATAACATAAGCACCGTCAAGCATTTCGTCGCCTACTTGTGTTTTGAATGTAAGTGTATCGTTAATATTCGGAATATGTTCAACACTCCAGCTTGCCACCATCGGTGATTGACCGTTGTTATATCCTTCCCAAGCAACATCTTCCCAAATTCCCGGAATTTCGCCATTGGTATGTCCTCTTACTGCAGCCCAAGCCCAGTTAACCATAAATGCCGTTTTGAAATCATTAACGTATTCCATTTTTGGATTAAGTTTGAACATATATTCATCGTCAAGAGCATTTTCGTCTATATCGCCACCTTCATTTTGCCACCAGCTGTAGTCAATGGGATTGAAATAAACCGTATCGGGTTCACCTTCCCTCGGACCGTCGGCAAAAACACCCGGAGCGTCCGTCCAAGTCCAAACCGCTTCACTTTCACCGGTTTCAGCGTTGTATCCGGAAAGTAAAAGGTTTACTTTGTTAAAGATATCGGGATCTCCCTGTTCTACTTTAACGGTAACAGTAGCTTTTGAGTCTTCAACACGACCTTTTGCGGTACATGTTACTTCATAGTCTCCGGGGAAACTGTAAGTTCCCGTAACATCTTGTCCGGTAGGAGTTTCACCGTTACCAAGGTCCCACGCATAACTTATTGCGTTTTCGGCTTCAGCATGATAATTAACAACGTTTCCGTTGACCTGGTAAGTTATCTTTACTTCTCCGGGTTTGTCTGCACCCGTGTTATCATCCTCTTTTTTACAAGATGTCAATGATACAATTGCAAATGCAATTAATAAATACAAATACTTCTTCATGATTTTTAAAGTTTTAGTTAATAAAATGTTATTCATCATATTTTTATTTTTCTACCAAATGTCACTTAAATCCAATTGATCCTGTGCTATGGGGAAGTGGTTGTTAACACCTTCTACAAAACCGTATTTTCCCAATACTTCTTCACCTCTACCCTGTCGTACAATATCCCAAAAACGATGACCTTCCATCGCCAACTCAACTCTTCTTTCATGGTATATTGCGTCTATTCCACTATAAGGTGTAGGACCCAAACCAACACGGCTACGTACTTTTTGTAACGGCGTTTGCCAATCGCCACCCAGATGGAATTTAGCTTCTGCATTCCAAAGTAATACCTCGGCATAACGTATTACAATCCAATTTTTCGAAGCGTCCGAAAAGTCTGCCGGCTGCTGCGAGGCAGGCAATACATACTTTTGATTGCTGTAATGGTCTATATTGGTAGGAAAGGTAGTGTTGAAAGTTGATTCATCCGGAGTACCTTTCCATAATGTTTCACCGTTACGGATTATTGTTGATTCCCGTCTGATCGAATCTTCAGGTTCATATTCGTCAACCAAATCCTGTGTAGGGCAGTTAAAACCCCATCCGCCTATTCCCGCAAAAGGATGATTACGTGTTTCCATATAAACACAAAGCATTGTCCCTTCATTATCATCACCGTAATCGCCGTTACCCGTTTCCTTAAACTGTATTGAGAAAACTATTTCTTCGTTATTCTCATTTTCAAGTTTAAAAACATCGGCATAATTTGGCATTAAGTCATATTCACCTGAATTTATAATCTCATCCGTTACATCTGCCGCCTCTTGCCATTTTTTTTGGAAAATATAAGCTTTGGCAAGAAAAGCTTTGGCTGCTCCTGCAGTAGCACGTCCTATATCTTCGGGGTCTTGCTCCGAACGTTCCGGAAGGTCTTTTGCCGCAGCTTTAAAATCCTCTTCAATAAAGTTCCATATTTCCTCTTCACTTGCAAGCGGTTGTTGGTATTCGCTCGGACTCAGCACGTGATCAACCAAAGGAACTTTACCCCATGTTTTTTCCAACTCAAAGTAAAAATAACCTCTTACAAAACGTGCTTCGGCAATAAGCTCTTTTCTTACATCATCGGATATTATATCGGAACTCATTGCAGAAATATTTTCTATCGCCGTATTACAACGGTTTACCGCTATATAATAATTTTTCCAGGCAATGTTTAGCATATAGTTATCGGGAGTATAGGTAAAGTTAATGAGATTGTCCATCCAATCCTGGTCACTTCCCACATCACCGCCTTTCCAACCGTCACGCCCGATTATGTCACCGAAGAAGAAAGGTATGGTATTATGATTTCCGTCCCATCCCATAACATCGTAACAGCCGTTAACGGCAAGACGGGCATTTTCTTCGCTGGTAAAGAAATCTTCCATAACCAAAGTCGGCGGCTTTGTATCCAAAAATTCTTTGCGGCAACTTGTTGTAGTTATAATAAGTAATACTAAAACAGCCGATATTATGTTAATTTTTTTCATTTTTACCTGTTTTTAAAAGTTTAAGTTCAAACCGACATAAATTGTTCTGGGACTCGGATAACGTGCCCTGTCAATTCCCCTGTCAAGAGGGTTATTGTCATATCCTATACCTACTTCGGGGTCAAATCCCGAATATTTGGTAAGCGTAAATGCATTGTCGCAACCTGCAAAAACTTTTAAAGATGAAATATCTATCTTTTCAAATAATTTAGCCGGTAAATTGTATTCAAGTTGAACATTTTTAAGTCTTAAATAACTACCGTCTTCAACAAACCTGTCCGAGCGTAAACTATTGTTTGCATCGTTGATATTCAAACGTGCAAGGTTAGGATCATCGGTATCACCCGGTAACAGCCACCTGTTCATCATTTCTTCACTCTCGTTATATCTTACACTCGAGTTATTATTATAAAACTTGGTTGCATTAAATATTTCATTACCGTAAACCCCATAAAAAAACATGAGGAACGAAAAACCTTTGTAATCGAATTTCATATTTAAACCTGCCGTGAAATCGGGGAAAGGATCACCTATAAAATCTGTTATCAAATTACCGTCTTTATCGGCTTTATATCTTATATCTCCAGGTGCGGCATTGGGCTGTATAGGTGTTCCGTCGGGTTTAACATAATTGTCAATTTCTTCCTGTGTTTGAAACAAACCGTCGGTAATATAACCGTAAAACGCTGCCATGGGATGACCCACTTCCGTATGAGAAATGTATCCCATTTGCATGAATGTTACAGCCGGAATATATTTTGCACTACCTAAGCCGGTAACCTCATTTTTAACATGACTTATGTTAAACTTAAAATCATATTTAAAGTTCTTTTTTGTTGCGTTTCTGTATCCTATTACAAACTCAACACCGGTATTTTTCATAGATGCCACATTTGTAAAAGGCATTTCTTGTGTTCCCACATGTCCGGGAAGGTCGGGGTCGTAAAGCATTTGACCTGTTTTATCTATAAAGAAATCGCCTGATAATGTGAACCTGTCATCCCACATTGCCATGTCAACACCGACATTGAAAGAAGATTTCTCTTCCCAATGAAGCTCGCTGTTGGGAATACGCGGAAAAGCAACACCATCGATTATGTGATTTCCGAAAACATAACGTTGTCCGGAAACAGAAGTTGCAAAATATGAATATGGTTGAAGTGCCAAATCATTACCCGACATACCATATCCGGCTCTGAATTTAAGATTTGTAATAAGCTCCACATTTTTCATGAAATTTTCCTTGTCAATTCTCCAACCTACCGATGCCGACGGGAAACTACCCCAACGGTGATCGGGACCGAACATCGAGGAGCCTTGACGACGGAAATTAACAGTTAGAAAATATTTACTGTTATAGTTATAGTTTAATCTACCGAAATATGAAGCATATCGAACATCACTTGCCAAACCGTACGATGATGAACTTTGATTACCGGTGGCGTTATCTATGTATATAAGATGTTCCATCTCGGATATAAGGTCCGAAGCTGTAACACCGAACCATTCGGAATAATCTCTTTCGGCTTCCATCCCTGCCATCACCTTTATGTCATGATCGCCGTATTTATGAGCCCATGTCAAATAATTGGTAAAAACCCAGTTTTGACCTTCGGAATAATCCCTTGTTACCGATGTTTGTGAGTTTTCTTCACCGGTTTTAACAAAGAAAGTGGGCATCCAGTCATAATTGTTTGAAAATATCTGAAAATATCCCAATCTCGATGTAAATACAAAATCTTTAAGAAAAGTAATGTCGGCATAAACATCACCGCCAACCGAATAATCTTTTAAAACCTGTTTAGTCCTGTCGAGATGCGCCACGGGATTGTTAACGGTATTAAATTTTGAACCGTCCCAACTACCGTCTTCTTTTCTGACTTTCGTAATAGGATCTATCGCAATGGCTTCTATCATTATTGCATTCCATTCATCATCTTCGTTAACGGGATGAGTATTTGTTCCCGAAAAAGAAATATTTTCACCTACTTTCAGCCAATCTGTAAGTTTTGCGCTTGTGTTCAAACGAAGGTCTAACGACGAAAAACTTGACTTTTTAACTATCCCCTGTTGGTCGTTGTAATTAGCACTTAAAAACCACGTAAGCTTGTCGGAACCTCCGGAGAATGATAAATAATGATTCATGGAAGCAGCGGTACGTGTAACGGCTTTTTGCCAATCCGTACCTTTTCCGTAAGGTTCTTCGAGTATGGGAGGAACAGGCAATCCCGCATTTGAATAAGCTTCGGAGCGAAGTTTAGCCCACTCTTTAGCAGTAGTCAGCTTAAGTTCTTTATACAAATGCCCCCATGAAAATCTGTTTTCATAATTTATGTGAGTCTGTCCGTTTTTACCTTTTTTGGTTGTAACAAGAATAACACCGTTAGCCCCTTTTGTTCCGTAAATAGCGGTTGCGGAAGCGTCTTTTAAAATTTCTATACTTTCAATATCCTGAGGATTAACACCTGCAGACGTCGGAACACCGTCAACAATCCACAATGGAGGGGAACCGTTTATAGAACTGATACCTCTGATATTTATTTCTTCATCTTTTCCGGGTGCACCGCTATTGGTAATTACAGTTACACCTGCTGCCCTACCTTGAAGTATGGAGGCTATATTTTGCTGGTGAGTTTGCTGCATTTCATCTCCGCTGATGGAAACAAGAGCACCGGTTACATCGCTTTTTTTCTGGACACCGTAACCTACTACTACAACCTCGTCAAGGTTTTCTGTATCGGTATTAAGTGAAACATCTATTTTCGTCCTGTTATTAACAGGTACTTCCATAGGTTTATAACCCACATACGAGAACTTAAGGATTGCATCGGGAGCCGTGGCTATTTTATATTTTCCGTCAAGGTCCGTAACGGTACCGTTTGACGTTCCTTCAACCAAAACGGTAACTCCCGGCAAAGTTTCATTTGTTTCTTTCGAATAAACAGTACCTTCTACCGTTATTTGCTGTGCCGACAAGCCAAGCACCGAAAAAAACACCACAAAAAGTAAATAGTATTTCTTCATAAACAGGTTTTTTGTAAAAAACAGCGCAACTATTTGCATGCAAATATATATATTGTTTTTTTAAATGCAAATTTTTTCACATTTATTTTGCTCATTGCATATTTTTTTTAATGTGTATAAATTTAGTAAAATAAAGTATGTCACTGATATATTTTTCAAGTTAGATTAATAATCAGTTTTTATCGATGCTTCGGGTTTCAAGTATTAAAGGTAAGATTATTCCAAAAAGTGTGCAATTTTTTGCATTAATAAAATTATTTGTTTACTTTTACACCCGTTTTTAAAAGCACGGTTATTTCCGGAATAAGTATATTATAAGGTGTAAAATGAATTTTTTATTGAAATTTTTTAAAGGTGTTTTTCTATTGTATGTTATACTGTTTTTTTCCTCGTGTAGTAAAACGGGTGAAGTAAAACCTTTTTACAGTAAAAATATCAACGGTAATTGGAAACTTATCTCCTCTGAAAAAGTAACGGCTAACGGCACGGAAATAAGCAATAAAGATTTTGATACACATAGCTGGTATAATGTGAACATTCCTTCAACGGTATTACATGCTCTTGTTGAAAACGGGGTTTACAAAGATATTTTTGTTGACGAAAACATCAAAAACATACCTGCGGCTCAATTTAAAGTGCCGTGGTGGTACAGAAAAGAATTCAGTCTTGATAACATTCCCCAAACACTGATGTTGAGATTTGAAGGCATCAACTATAAAGCCAATGTGTGGCTTAACGGTAAAAAAATTGCCGACAGTTCAGTTTTGAAGAATACTTTCAGACATTTCCGGTTTAATATTTCTAAATATGTGAAAAAAGGAAAAAATATTTTGGCGGTGGAAGTGTTTCCTCCCGAAGCGGGAGATTTTTCAATAGGATTTGTTGATTGGAACCCTGCACCGCCGGATAATAATATGGGTATATTCCGAAATGTGTATTTGGAAGCTTTTAATGAAGTGGGTGTTTACGATCCTTTCATAGTAACTAAATTAAACGATGATAATTCAAAAGCGTTTTTAACGGCATCCGTAAACCTTAGAAACACCTCGGATAAAGACATAAAGGGTTCTTTGCTGGTTAAATTTAACGGAAAAACAATCAAAAAGATTGTTGATATTAAAAGCCATTCGGATAAAAAGATTGTTCTAACTACCGGTGAGTTTGATGAACTTATAATTAACAATCCGGAACTTTGGTGGCCTCATACTTACGGAAAGCCTCATCTTTACCATGCTTCTTTTGAATTTCGTAAAAACACTGCCGTTACCGATAAAAAAGATATAGATTTCGGAATACGTACGGTATCAACTTTTTTTACGAAAGACGGTCATAGAGGATTTAAAATAAACGGCAAAAAAATATTAATAAGAGGTGGCGGCTGGGTTGACAGACTTTTGCTTGACGACACCCCGGAAAGCATTCGTCATCAACTTGAATATGTTAAAGATATGAACCTTAACACCATACGCCTGGAAGGGTTTTGGGGAAAAGATCAAACTTTATACACCTTGTGCGATAAGATGGGGATTTTGATAATGGTCGGGTGGAGTTGTCATTGGGAATGGGAAGATTATCTGGGTACATATTGTGACCCTGAATACGGCGGTATTTTAAAAGATTCCGATATAGATATGATGAGTAAGGCATGGCAAGACCAGATTGTATGGTTAAGAAATCATCCCTCAATCTTTACTTGGCTTGGCGGAAGTGATTGTGTGCCGGCACCAAAACTTGAAAAAAAATATTTCAAAATATTTGACGAATACGACAGCACAAGGGTTTATCTTCCTTCAGCAAAAGAATGGGATATCTCACTTTCAGGACCTTCGGGCGTTAAAATGCGCGGTCCGTATGCTTATGAACCTCCCGTTTACTGGTTTGCCGACACTCTATACGGCGGTGCTTTCGGTTTTAATACGGAAACGGGGCCCGGAGCTCAAGTGCCTCCCTTGGAAAGTATTAAGAAAATGCTGTCTCCGCAACACCGTTGGCCCATTGATTCGGTTTGGAATTTTCATTGCGGACGTCATGAGTTCAACACCTTGGACAGATATACTACGGCTCTTGAAAAAAGGTACGGCAAAGCCGCTTCGTTGGAAGATTATACGAAAAAAGCCCAGGTCCTTAATTATGAATTGATGCGTCCGATGTTTGAAGCGTTTTCGGCATACAGATATAAAGCCACGGGTGTTATCCAGTGGATGTTAAACTCCGCATGGCCCGAAATGTATTGGCAACTTTACGATTATTATCTGATGCCCAACGGTGCTTATTACGGTGCCAAAAAAGGGTCAAGCCGAATCCACCTTATTTATGATTATGCAGGACATTCGGTTTATGCGGTAAACGATAAACTAAGAAAGCAAAAAAACTTAAAAGCGGTTGTAAAAGCTTACGATATAAATTCAAAATTGAAGTTTATCAAAAAAGTTGATGTCAACCTGGATGAAAATTCTTCAAAAGAAATAATGAAGTTGCCTGCTTTTGACTGGAACAAAAACGTATGTTTCGTAAACCTCGAACTTTATAACTCTCAAAACAAGGAAATAGACGAAAATTTTTATTGGATTTCTTACAAAAAAGATATTCTTGATTACAAAACAGAAGTCCAGCCGTGGTATTATTATACTCCTTCAAAACAATATGCCGATTTTACGGCTCTGAACTCTATGCCCGAAACTATTGTTGAGTATTCCGTAAAAGATGTTGTAAAAAATGACAACACAACTACTTTCTATATCGAACTGAAAAACTCTACCGGAAATATCGCCTTTTTTATTAATGTATCACTTAAGGATAAAAAAACGGGGCTTACCATTCTTCCGGTGTTATGGTCGGATAATTATGTTTCGCTTTTGCCAAATCGAACTGAAATTATAAGCGCAACCATAGAAAATAAAATTATTGAAGGTAAAAAAATAGAACCCGAGGTTAAATGGTATAACGAATAACAATAGAAAAACAAAAAAGTAATGAAAAGGAATTATACGTTAGTGGTTTTAATACTTGTCACATTTTTTGTGATATCGTTTTTGACAAACATTTTGGGAGCCTTGAATCCTAATGTTTCCGAAAGTTACGCACTTACGGAAACTATGGCCGGTTTTCTACCTTTTGCATTTTTCATCGCTTACGGTATAATGTCTGTTCCCTCGGGTTTTCTACTTGAAAAATGGGGAGAAAAAACAATGATGATTTTGGCATTTTTCATGTCTTTTGCCGGAGCTTTGATATTTGCCGTTGACCCCAAGTTCAATGTTTTTGTTTTTTCTCTTTTCACCATAGGTACGGGAATGGCTATTCTTCAGGTGGTTATAAACCCGCTCTTACGTGTTTCGGGTGGTGAAGAGCATTACGCTTTCAATTCGGTTTTGGCACAATTGATATTCGGACTTGCTTCTTTTGTAAGTCCTCAGGTTTACTCATATCTGGTAACAAATATCGATAAAGGTGAAGTTGACAAGCCTCTTATAGGTCTTATGTCCAAACTTGTTCCCCCTTCAATGTCGTGGGTATCAATGTATTGGATTTTTGCAATCCTCAGCATCTTAATGATAATAATCATCCTTTTCGTAAAATTCCCGGAAGTAGAACTTCAGGAAGATGAAAAGGTAGGAACGAAAGACAGTTACAAGGAACTTTTCAAAAACAAATATGTAATACTCTATTTCCTCGGAATATTTATGTACGTAGGTACGGAACAAGGCATTTCATACTGGATGTCGAAATTTCTTTACATATATCACGGATACGACCCCGATACAACGGGTGCCGATGCGGTTTCTTATTTCTGGGGACTTATGACTGTCGGCGGCGTGCTGGGCTTGATACTCCTTAAATTTATGGATAGCAAAAAGGTATTAAGAATATTTACAACATTGGCAATAATAACAATGGGTTTTGCCCTTTTCGGAAGTAAAGAAGTTTCTTTATGGGCGTTTCCGGTATCGGGATTTTTCCTTTCGGTAATGTATCCGGTTATAGTTTCGTTGGGACTTAATTCTGTTACAAAGCATCACGGTTCCTTTGCCGGAATTTTGATGACGGGTATCGCCGGAGGTGCGGTAATACAAATATTGATAGGAGGTATAAGCGACATTACTTCGTTAAAAACAGGGATGATGATAATTTTTATAACTCTCGGTTACATTTTGAGTATCAGCTTCTGGGCTAAACCTGTTATCAACAACAAAACAATAAGTTTTAAAGAATTATTTAATAAAAAAAACAGTTAGAGTGATTATGAACAAGGGATCTATTTTAGGGGTTGACCTCGGTGGTACCAAAGTTGCCGCAGGCAGAATCGACAACGGGATTTTGGCAGATGTTTTTTACAAATTTATACCTGCAAAAAGTAATGACGCCGGCGATATCATAAATGCAGTTATAAAAGCTGTTGAAAAAGTTTTTAATGAAAATGTAAGCGGTATCGGAATAGGCATTCCGGGGCTTGTAGATCGTGAAAAAGGAATAGTCAGTGATGTTCAAAACATACCTTCGTGGACGGAAATACATTTAAAAGATATTTTGGAAAACCATTTCGACGTACCTGTTTTTCTTGATAACGACGCCAATTGTTTCGCCTTGGGGGAAGCCAAATTCGGCAGAGGAAAAGGTGTTGACGATTTTGTAGGTTTGACGCTGGGAACCGGTATGGGTGCGGGAATAATAAAAAACGGCAGCTTGATGCAAGACGCTAACTGCGGCTCGGGAGAGTTCGGTAACATAATGTATCTCGACAGTATCTACGAAGATTATTGTAGCGGCAAATTTTTTAAAAACAAATACAACATTAACGGTGAAGACCTCGCAAAAGCGGCCGATAATAAAGACCCGTTAGCTGTTTTGGCTTTTGAAGAATTCGGTAAACATCTTGGTAATGCCATTAAGACGATAAAATTTGCCGTCGATCCCAAAAAAGTCATTATCGGCGGTTCGGTATCAAAATCCCATAAACATTACGAGGTCAGCATGTGGAAAAGCCTGTTGGATTTTCCGCTTCCCAATGCAATGAAAGATTTTGAAGTTATATTTTCAAATATTAAAGAAATAGCTATTTTAGGTGCAGCATCATTGGTTCTGGATAAAAAAGTACAATTGACAAATTAACTTAATTATTGACAGGATAAAACATTTACTATGGAAGAATCAATACTCGGTATTTCATTAAGTGGTAAAACACTTATTGCCGGAAAAGTGAAAAACGGTAAAATTGAAAAAAGTATCACTAAAAAGATTAATAACAAAGGCAGTGAAGAACTGATAATTTCAGAAGTTATAAATATAATTAACGAAGTTAAAGATGACGAAGTTCAAGGTATAGGTATTGGAGTTCCGTCACTTGTTGATGTTGAAAAAGGAATTGTTTACAATGTTGTTAACATTCCGTCGTGGCGCGAAGTGCATATTAAAGAAATTCTTGAAAGCCAGTTCGGATATAAGGTGTATGTTAACAACGACGCCAACTGTTTTGCAATAGGTGAAAGTTATTTCGGCAAAACAAAAGGTTACGAAAACAGTGTGGGATTAATTCTTGCAGCAGGTGTGGGAGCAGGTATAATTTTTAAAGGACATCTTTATTCGGGAACCCATTGCGGTGCCGGTGAATTCGGTGAAATACCGTACAAAGACCATAATTACGAGTTTTATCTTAACGACGCATATTTTGAATATAAATACGGTGTTGCGGCAACAACATTTTTGAACCGTGCCAAAAGAAAAGATAAAATAGCTTTGGCAATATTCGAACAATACGGAACAGACCTGGGAAATCTTATAAAAACCATATTGTTCAGTGTTGACCCCGAGATAATAGTTATTGGAGGATATCTTTCCCAAGCATTTCCTTATTTTGAAAAAGCCATGTGGGACAAAATAAACACATTCCCTTACAAACATGCTTTGGCAAAATTAAAAATAGTGGCAACCGAACAACAAGATATTGCCGTTTTGGGTGCGGCGGCATTGTATTATGATGCTCAAAACAAAAGTTTGAAAAAATAAAAAATCAATAAAATGACAGAACAACTGGAAAAACTTAACGTTTTAGAACGTCTTGAAAGAAAATACGAAAAAGTTTATACCGAAGTTTATGAAAATGCTTCCGTAGCTTCAAAAAAGATAGCAAAAGAGATAGCATCACTTATTAAAGACAAGGAAGCCAAAGGCGAAAAAGCCGTACTTGGACTTGCAACGGGTTCGAGTCCGATAGGTGTTTATAAAGAGCTTGTCAGGATGCATAAAGAAGAAGGTTTGAGTTTTAAAAACGTTATCACTTTCAACCTCGACGAATATTATCCCATTGAAAGGGAAAACCCGCAGAGCTACTGGTATTTTATGCACGAACACTTGTTCAACCATATTGACATAGACCCTTCCAACATTCACATCCCCGACGGAACTATTCCCGAAGATAAAGTTTATGAATTTTGTCAAAATTATGAAACGGCAATAAAAGAAGCCGGCGGAATAGATTTTCAGATACTCGGTATAGGAAGAACAGGCCATATAGGCTTTAACGAACCCGGCTCCGGGATAAATTCTCCCACCAGAATGGTTACCCTTGACTCGTTAACAATCTCGGATGCTGCCGGCGACTTCCAATCTGTTGACAATGTTCCGAAAAAAGCCATTACTATGGGTGTCGGTACAATAATGTCGGCACGTAAGATAGTTTTAATGGCTTGGGGTGAAAAGAAAGCTTCCATCATCAAAAAAGCCGTGGAAGGACCTGTTGTGGAAAACGTTCCGGCAACATATCTGCATTACCATAAAAACACAACCTTTATACTTGATAAAGAAGCTGCCGCCGAACTTGTCAGATTCAAAACACCTTGGCTTGTCCGCGATGTTAAATGGAATGATAAACTCATAAGAAGAGCAACGATATGGCTTTGTGAAAAACTTGACAAGCCTATTTTAAAACTGACTAACAGAGACTATAACGATAATCATCTTGGCGATTTGGTTGTAAACCACGGTCCGGCATATGATATAAACCTCAAGGTTTTCAATATGTTACAAAAGAGCATAACGGGATGGCCCGGTGGTAAACCCAATGCCGACGATTCGCAACGACCGGAACGTGCAAAACCTTATCCCAAAAGGGTTCTTATTTTCAGTCCTCATCCCGGCGACGATATGTTGGCAATGGGCGGAACTGTAAACCGCTTGGTGAAACAAGGGCATGAAGTTTATATTGCTTATCAAACATCAGGAAACATTGCCGTTGACGACAGTATCGTTCAAAAATATCTGTATTTTGCCGATAACATTTCGGGTGATTTTAAAATTGATGTTAAAAGTGTAAAAACAGAACTTAACAACAAAAAATCGGGTGAAATAGACAGTCACAAAGTACGTCAATTAAAGACATTTATCCGTCAGGCGGAAGCTCTCACATCTTGTAAGTTTCAAGGTATAGACGAAGAACATGTTATGTTTTTAAACATGCCGTTTTACGAAACCGGAACCATTAAAAAAGCTTCTTTAAAGGATGAAGACATAAATATTGTCGTCGAAACTTTGCGTCGTGTACAACCTCATCAGATATATGCTGCCGGCGACCTTACCGACCCGCACGGAACACACCGCAAGTGTTTCGACTCCATACAAAAAGCTTTGGAAATAGTTAAAAAAGATATTTGGTTAAGAGATTGCAGGGTTTGGTTGTACCACGGAACATGGAAAGAATGGGATATAGCTGATGTTGATATGGCTGTTCCCGTTAGTCCCGAAGAACTTAAAATAAAACGTAACGCCATTTTTAAACATTCGAGTCAAAAAGAAGTTATGTTCCCGGGTTCAGACGACCTGGAAATTTGGAGGTTTGCCATTGAAAGAAACAAAGAATCCGCTAAAAAATACGATAAACTGGGAATGGCCGAATACGAAGCTATCGAACTGTTTGTAGAGTACGATCTATAACTTCTCGCACACACAATATGGTTTTTGGTTAATTTAATTCTGTGTTTTTAAGCCGGCGGAATTCCGCCGGCTTTCTTTTATTTAACAGGCTTCATGCTAAATTCAAAAGTATAATTTCCCGGACGAATCAGATATTGTTCATGAGGTTTTGCTCCCCACGAATTGTCGCCGCCAACACCCATTTGTTTGTAATCAACATATAGATATGTTTCCTTAACCGGATGAATATCAATTGTATGGTGGTAATTCTTTTTCGTGCCTTGATCCAATTGTGAAACCGGAATATGAAGTGCCGAAAAACCAAACGGATTCTCCGATTCAAATTTCAGCTTTTTATCGTTTTCACCAATGACAAGCCATCTCGTACCGGTTCTGTATCCGTTTTCTTGAGGACGTATGTATGCAAAATATTGTCCAGAAACAGTTCCTTTATATTTTCCAACAAAAGCAGAAGTGTTCCTGTCGCAATAATTTTCAAAATCACCTTTACCGTAATATTCTAAACTGTCGGCATCCCTTAAAACAAATAATAATCCCAGCCTTGGAATTTCCGGAAGCCCTTGCTTACTTGGCTTAAAATTCATGTTAACATCAATTCTTCCTTTATCGTCAATCACGTAAGTAAGGTTAATCCGGGTGTCTAATTTATCAATCATAAAACCGGAAATCACTTTAATATCGCCATTGTCATCAATTTCATATTTAAACGATTGTAAATCCGTGTTTTTACCTGCGGTTTTCCATACGGCACATCTTTTATCCATCCCGTTACCAAAATCGTTATCCGTCGGAGCTCTCCAAAAGTCGGGTCTAACGGGTTTCTCCAAGAGCTCTGTGCCGTTCACAATTATTGATGTCAAAAATCCTCTCTTTTTGTCAAATTTATAAACGGCACCACCTGAATAAACAATAAGCTCATTACCTTTTTCAGAGTATTTAACTGGATTGTGATTTTTAATGATTGCCGTTTGTATATCAGGATATTTCCCAACAAGATATTGTTCTTTTGCCACCTCAAACCCTTTCGGTTTAAAAGGTTGATCTTTTGCAGTTACAAGGCTGAAGTTTATAAAATACTCGGTACCGTTTTTAAAATCAAAATTTTTGAAAGGTACTGTTATTTCTACATTTTTATGAGGTTCAAGATTGATATTACCGAGTGTTCCCCCCGTAACTTTTTCACCGTTACCCATCAACTGCCATTTAAGTTCATAACCTTTCAAATTTGTAAAATCATACATATTCGTGATTTCGAACTTCCCGTTTTTCACATCAACGGGAGTAATTTTTATATACTGATAAACCTTCTTCACCTCGTGCAACGCAGGGTGAGGAGTTCTGTCGGGATTTATGATTCCGTTGATACAAAAATTGCCGTCACTGGGAACATTTTCAGGACCGAAATCACCGCCGTAAGCCCAATATTTTACCCCGTCTTTTGTATATTTGGCAAGACCTTGGTCAACCCAGTCCCATATAAAACCACCTTGTAATACCGGATATTTTTCTATTACATCCCAATAATCTTGAAGGTTTCCCGTGCTGTTTCCCATTGAATGTGCATACTCGCACATTATCAAAGGTCTGTCGGGATTAGACTTGGCATACCTCTCTAAAAATTTGATTCCCGGATACATTGGAGAATAAATGTCAACGATTTTACGTCTGCCGGCACGCTCGTAATGAACGGGTCGTGATGGGTCGCGTTTATGCATCCATTTCGAAATAGTATCGAAATTAACACCGTCGCCCGCTTCGTTACCCATTGACCAAATTATTACGGAAGGATGATTTTTGTCCCTTTCAACCATTCTTCTTGCCCTCTCCAAATGCGCTTTTTTCCACGAAGGTTTATTTCCCAACGTTCTGTCGGGTCTGTATCCCATTCCGTGAGATTCAATATTAGCCTCGTCCAAAACATAAATACCGTATTTATCGCACAGCTGGTACCAAAAAGGATCATCGGGATAATGACATGTCCTGACGGCATTTATGTTATTTTTTTTCATCAACTCGATATCCTTCAACATGGATTTTCGCGAAATGACATGAGCCGTAAATTCATCGTGCTCATGACGGTTTACACCTTTTATCAATACCGGCCCAC
>WFZS01000186.1 GCA_015489465.1 Bacteroidales bacterium
GGTAACCTTTATGATATAGCTCTACCGTGGGATGCTGCTGCTGCTACTTTTATTCCAAAATTGGTAGTTTCCAATTCTGAAAACGGTATGTTTTTGTGGAATAAAAAGGCTTTTCCGGATCTTTTGGAAAACAAACCTGTATTTACTTCGGATGGGGATGTGATTTTTCCGTTAATACAGAATGACGAACTTGTGAGGTTGGAAAATGATGGTACTAGTTCTATTTGGAACCTTAAAAATTATGGAGAATTATATTTGCATTCTGTAATAGATAAAAATGATAATTTGTTTGCGGTTATTTATAGTTCGATAGGTACTGTTTATATACCCTCAGATGCTACTGGCGAAGTAACTTCTCCAAAAAACATATATATCCCGTTATTTCCAAACATAGATACTAAAGGAAATTTAACGGGAGTTAAGAGTATGGCTTTCCCAAATGTTATCGTCTCGTCAGATAAAGACGGAGAAGAGTTATGGAAATACGATAAAGTAGGTGTAAACGGAAAGTCCATAACGTTATCAAATGATGAAGTTTTATATTTTTCAGGTTCCTACGAAGGTGAAACAGGTGAAGATAGATACGGAATATTTGCCATTAAGTGGGATGCCTCTTTGGAACATAACGGATGGCCCAGATTTACACATGACAACAGAAATACTTCAAACTACAATAAGTGGTAATTTGAGTTTGAGAAAGATTTTGTAAAATCAAAATAATTTATTTTATATCTCCTCCGGTAGCTTTGGTTGTTTCAGGAGGGGATAATTTTTTAATTTACAATAAAAAACTTTGGATTTATCTTTTAAAACAGCATTATTATTTATTAATGAAGTTGTTTAAAGTCTAAATCTTTAAACCACTATTGTTAAATGAATAACACCTATAATAATTGTAATGAATTATTTTAATTAAATTTGTTGAAATTATTTTAATTTTTTATTGCTAAACTCATGGAATACGGTACTAATTACCTTGTGTTTTACTCTTTGGTGTAACATTCCGTAAAATAAGTAATGTTTTATTTGATTTGATAAGTGCCTTTTCACATCAAAATGGGAATTAGCCAAGGACAAGACCCTAATTTGAACCGAATATCGTATTCTACCCGGGGTTTTTGGATTTTTAACAATTTTTAAAAACAACAAAATTATGAATATATTGTTATTTAAAGCATTAAGCATAGTACTGATAATTGCTGCCGCTTTCGCCGGTGGTTATATACCTTTAAGGAAGTCGGTATCAGACGGCAAAACGATGATTTTGTTGTATGGAAACGCTTTTGCCGGCGGTGTTTTTCTGGGTGCCGGCCTATTGCATATGCTCCCCGATGCATCCGATAATTTTTCTCAACTAAAACTTTCTATCGACTATCCTTTTGCTCCTCTTATTGCAGGTTTAGGTTTTTTGCTGGTACTAATGATAGAAAAACTAATTGCCGGTGACGAAGAAAGCGAAATCATCAAAAAAAGCGACAAATTCCCCTTGGTATTGTTTCTGGTTTTATCAATCCATTCAATTATTGCCGGCATGTCACTGGGACTTGAATCAACATTGCTGGAGGGAATAGTTATATTCATTGCAATAATTTCACATAAAGCATCGGCAGCCTTTTCACTCAGCGTAAACATGGTAAGCAACAATAACCCGGTCAATAAAATAAAAAAGAGCATTGCCCTCTTTTCAATTATGACCCCCGCCGGCATTTTGATTGGTGGCATACTCGACAATATTGAATCATCGAATATTTCAATTTGGTTTGAAGCCATTTTCGATTCGCTGGCAGCGGGAACTTTTATATATATCGCTATAATGGAAATTATTAATGAAGTTTTTGAAAAACAGTCGAAACGCAAAGAAATATTCGGTTTTATGGTATCGGGCTTCAGCCTGATGGCAATAATAGCAATATGGACTTAAATTGTAAAAACAATCTTAAAATTTCTTGAAGTTTACTTAAAAAAAACACTCGTATCGCAATTATTAATAGCATTGGGCGGCTTTTCCCCGAACAGGGCTGACACAACCGTCAGAGAATCAATCACGTCGCGCTAAATAGAGCCGGAGCAACTTAGCCCGGGTTTTTGTGACCTATTAACAAGGTATTAACCTTTCCAACGTGTTCAAACAATTCCACTTTGAAAGATTTGGCTTGAAAACAGGCAATTACCTCTTTTGCTTCTTCGGGCATCACCCCGTCAATGCCAAGGTTAAATAAAACATATCCTCCGTCGGTTACAAGTTTTGAAATATTGTTGCAAAACTGAACCGAATAAAACTGTCGCGGAACTTCATTATCAATAAACAGATCGATGATTATTAAATCGTATTGCTTTTGGTGGTTTTGAACAAACTCAAAAGCATCGGCATTTTCGATGATAATATCAGGTGTCCGGGCAATATTAAATTCCGATTTTGCAATTGAAATTATTTTTTCATCTATTTCCACGGCACGAATAAATCCCTTAAAGTTAAACTTTTGCCTTATTGATTTAATGACACTGCCACCACCCATCCCGAGTATTAATACGGAATGTAACCGGGACATTTCAATTTTTGAAAGTCCATACTCCAAAATTCTCTGTAAGGAGCCGAAAGAGTAGTTTGCATGCCGGGAGTTTAATACTTTTTTACCGTTGTAGGTGGTAATTTCAAGGTTTCCGTTTCTTTGAGAACTTACAACAGTTGTTTGAGGCCAAATATAGCTTAGTATTTTTTTTAATCTTTTCAATAATCTTTATCTATATTAAAGTTAACTGCCAATAAATCAATTAACAAAAGTATAATAAAAAAATTTGCCCCTGTCTTAACTTTGGAAAAATTGATGCAAATACTACCAATGATGTCTTTTTAGTTACCAGAATATCAACGTGTTAGCATTGTCACGCTGAGCTACGTCGAATGCGTGACAGCGGGCGGGCAAATTCCTTTCCCTGCCATGGTTCGACCAGCTCACCATGACTGCCTGTTCCACCATTTTACAACGTCATTTACTGATTGTTGAAAATTTATTTTCTTCCCCCTACCAATGACGTTATTTTTATATACTTGTGTATCAATAAGATAAAAGAAGGGA
>WFZS01000187.1 GCA_015489465.1 Bacteroidales bacterium
CCCATGTGCAGAACACCCGTCACATTAGGAGGAGGTATAACAATAGTATAAGGTTCTCTCTCGTCAGGCTCCGAATGAAAATATTTTTTGTTCATCCAGTACTGATACCATTTTTCTTCTTTATCAGACGGATTGTATTTGCTGGGAATTTCCATATTAAAACAGTTTTCTTTTTAAGCGGCAAAAGTAATTAAAATAGTGTGAATTTTTAACCTTAAAATTAACGGAATAATTTTCTTAAAAAAGGTTATTGTTTTGCAAAGTTTACAATAATACCGGCTGCTTTTTCCGAAGCTCCGCTTTTACCTAATTTTTCACGCAGATTATCATAGCCGACAATTATTTTTTGACGGTAATCCTCATCATTCAGTAACCCGTTCAGCTCATAATCCAAATTTTCAATATTAAATTCATCCTGAATAAGCTCTTTTACAATCTCTTCATCCATAATAAGATTTACCAAAGAAATGTATTTAACTTTTATGACCCTTTTTGCAATTTCGTACGAAATACGACCTCCTTTATAACAAACGACTTCCGGCGTTCCGATTAAAGCCGTTTCCAAAGTAGCAGTACCGGATGTAACCATTGCGGCTTTGGAGTGATAAAGCACATCGTGTGTTTGATTAAAAACAACGGTTACGTTTTTTTCATCATACTGCCGTAAAATACTATCATAAAACTCTTTACCGAGGGAATTAACACCGCAAATAATAAAGTTATATTTCTTATATCCGGCAGCCGTTTTGAGCATAACACCGAGCATCTTTTTAACTTCCTGCTTTCTACTGCCGGGTAAAACAGCCACAACAGGATTTCCGTTTAATCCGTTTTTTCTGCGAAACTCCTCGAAAGTTGAATATTTTTCTTCCCTAATTGCGTCTAGTAGCGGATGACCTACAAAATCCACATCCATACCGAATTTTTTGTAGAAATCCTTTTCAAACGGGAGGATTACCAGCATCTTATCCACTATTTTCTTTATCTTTTTCACCCTCCCCTGTTTCCAAGCCCACACCTGCGGTGAAATGTAATAAACTACCTTAATACCTCTTTTTTTGGCAAATTCAGCTATTCTGAGGTTAAAGCCGGGATAATCGACAAGCACCAAAACATCGGGATTATAATTTACAATATCCTTTTTGCAAAACGATATGTTTTTCAATATTGTAGATATGTTTAACAACACCTCCACAAACCCCATAAACGCCAAATCCTTATAATGTTTCACCTGCTCACCTCCTTGCTTAAGCATCAAATCGCCACCCCAAAAACGGAATTGAGCATCATCATCCTTTTCCTTAATTTTTTTCATAAGGTTGGAGGCGTGCAAATCACCCGAAGCTTCACCGGCAATTATGTAATATTTCACAGGATTTTAAACGTTTTGAAAATATTTGAAAAAGTAAATTAAAACAAAAACTATTGTCACCAAAAGTATTGAAAATCCGCTTTTTGTAAATTTCAATTTCCCTAAATAATAACGTGCCCAAATCAAGTTGGGCGTAACAGCTAACAAATACAAGTAATGAGGTGCGCGCACCATACTTTTACCGAATGCTTTAACAAAAAACCAGTCGAATCCGAGTAAAAAGGCATAAAATACCAATGGTGTGATTACAGCTATTAAAAACCCTGTTATGTAGTTATCTTTTTTAATCATCAAAATTTAATTTATCAAGTAATTCGTGAGCCGTAAAGTCTATTTTAACGGGAACCACGGCAACGTAATTTTCCAACATTGCTTTTTCATCGGTATCGGGACGACCGTCACCGTCAAGGAAAACTCCGCCCATCCAATAATATTTTTGACCGTAAGGGTCTATACGTTCCTCGTATGTCTCGCGCCAGGTGGCTTTTGCCTGCTTAACTACTTTTATCCCTTTTAAAGGCTCACCGTTGAATTTGGGGAAATTTACATTTAGTGCTACGCCTTCGGGTAACCCCTCAACCAATACTTTTCGTGTAATTTTTAAAATATAATCATCGGTATGCGACATGTTAATATCCCTTCCGTACTCGTTTACGGAAAAACCGATAGCAGGAATACCGTCAATAGCAGCTTCCAAAGCAGCGGCAACAGTCCCGGAATAAATAACATTTATTGCCGAATTTGAACCGTGATTTATCCCCGAAACCACGATATCTGGGAATCTGTCAAGAAACAGATGCTTTCCCATTTTCACATTATCAACGGGAGTTCCGTTGGTAAGATACTCTTTAAAACCTATCTCCTCTTTTACCAGCCTCTGGCGTAGAGGCACTTTCATGGTTACGGCATGACTCATTGCCGACATCGGTTCAACGGAAGAAACGGCAATAACATCACCCAACCCTCTCATCAAATTAATAAGCTTACGGTAGCCCGGAGCCTCAAAACCATCATCGTTGGTTACAAGTATCAACTTTTTATCACTCATAAATTTACTTCTTTTCTGCGGCAAAGATACTGTTTGTTTTACATTATCTCAATAACCGAAAGAAAACAAAAACTCGGCTTTCAATTTATCATTAAAAAGATAAGAAAACCTTCCTCCCAAAGTAAACTCAACGGGCAAACTCAAAAAATGCCAATTGGTGTAAAGTTCCAGTCCCGTTGACGAAATTTCATAGTTGTTTGAGTCGGTTCCGGTATAAAATGCTTTATCATAAAAGATGTCGGCATAAATCCTCGTCAAATACATTGCCGAAGGAATATCAAAATCGGGATAAGCAACAGGAAAATAATAATCCGCCTTAAACGACACCATGTCCATAAATGACAATTCGCTATATCCTCTGGGTGTTCTAACAAGGTCGTTAAACAGATAAATACCGTCTGTTTTCCATTGTTTTGCTGCATAAACACTAAAACCGTGATGTTTTAAAACTCCAGGAAAAGCAACTGTCCCCGACAACAAAAGTTCATCCGAAGGTTCGATAGATAAAGGAGTATGCCTGAAATATATTGAAAATGATTGCGACCACGGACTATGAATGTCAAACCTGCTCCTTTTTAATGAATTATATGCCGACAAGCCGTAAGAAAATATTATAAAATTATCCTCTTTCAGCCGAACCCCGGAATTTTCATTAAGATGAATAAATTTTTGTCCGGCAGAAAATGACGGTTTTACACCTCTTATCCATTTATTAGTAACGAACCTTAAAGGCACGTAACCGTTAAACCTGATATCCGTTTCCAACCAATCCACTTTCCGGCTATTACCGTTATCATCGGTCATGGTTTTATGTCTGTAACCGCTTTCGGCCGAAAATCCCAATACAGGGAATAATCCTGTGTAATCGAAGGTAAATTTGACTTTTCCGGCTTTCTCGTTTATGTCGTAATAATATCCCAAAGTTGACACGGCAGTACCCAACAGGTTTTGCGACATTAAAACGGCATTTGGAACAAATTCATAGGTATTTATGTCAACAACTAACGGTCCCCAACTGTGGATATTAAACAGATGTAAAATTTTCCGGTATTTTTCATCTTTATAATCAGAAAGTTTATGAGGGCTGTTTTCAAAAACATATGTTTCGGGTTTAACAATATCATCAACAGGATAATGAAATACGCTATTAGTCGCCACCCTTTCCTTTTTCAATTCTTTAACGGGAAAATAAGCAAGTTTGTAGCCGTCGGCGGTATAATATGAACAAAAAATGGTGTCTTTATTAACGAAAACATCCGTTGCGCCGTACTTTGACGACACTATTCTGAATAAATCACCGCTTCTTATATCGGTTACGTAAATATCACTTTTACCTTTATAAGTACCCGTATAATAAATCTTGTATCCTTTTAAAAAAGGGCTGCTTATTTCCGTAAATGTAAACGGCAAAACCGTATAACCCTTTTTACTTTTTACATTGTAAACGAAAAGCGATTTTCCTTTATCGCCTAAAACCACAGATACTATTCTCGACCCGTCATCAGACCATTTGGGTGTTAAAAAATAAAGGTTATCCTCCGTTTTGAAATCATCAAGTGTTTTTCCCGAAGCAATATCAATTATGCGTAAGGAGTATTTTCCCGTTTGTGATACGGCTACTGCAACTATTTTGCTGCCGTCAGGAGATAAACCGGGTGCAAACAAATTATTATCACTTTTTATTTTTTTTAATTTTCCCGTTTTGAAGTTCAATATTTTCACCACCGATTTATCGCTAAGACTCCAACGTATATTATATTCCTTTTCATTCCAACATATAAGACTGTCGTTTGCCGAAAGAGACTCGAAATAATCGAATCCCGGAGTGAAAAGAACTTTTTCATTGCCATTACGATCAATTTCTACAAACCTCCTTATGTCATCAATTTTTGATTTTTCGGCTATAATTTTTCCGGTGCCGGTCATCATAGGAAAACGGTAGTTCGAAAACATTTTTCCGGATGATTTTGTCTTGATAAAATGCGGTTCGGTTATTTTAGTTACTGCAACATCCCGTCTCCATTCCCGTTTTAAAGAGTCCATTACGGTATTATAAAACTTAACTTTTCTTTTTCCGGAATATTTTTTAATACCGTTTACAAAAGGTTTAATATAATACGGACGTCCGGCTACTCTCGATAATGCAAAATTCCACATTTCATAACCCCAATTTTTAATTCCGTATAAAAGAAGTTGATACCCTAACGTGTAATGGTCGGGGACATAATCTTTATACGATCCCAAAACCGCTTTATCATATTTGTAAACCTTTTTTTCTATCAGTTGCGCTTTTAGGTCCATCCAAAAACCGGGACTCCTTCCCCTACCGCTTTTGCTATGTAACGTTTCGTTAACAACGGCATCTCCCTCCAAAAACCATAAAGGAACAAAACCTCCCAAAAGAGCCGCGGGTCCCATTTGACCGAAAACATAATACAACCCTTTACCGAATCCTGTGTACAATTTTCTGAACTGTGAATAATGGCGGTATTCATGAAGTGCAAGTTGGTATTCCCACCGTTGAGGATAAAGCGTTTGCCCCGGAATATCAAAAAAATCACCGTGTAGAGGTACAGGCAAAACCATGGCATTTGCCATTGTTGATTTGTTATGAAGAACTATATTAAAAACCGGTATCTTTTGCCCTTTGTTAAATGTAGCTAAGGTATATTTTCCGGAACTTTCCAAAGCTGCAATATATTTCAACGCTCTATCCTTATAATTTTCAGGGTATATTATTCTGAAATTTGAAGTTTTTAATTGACGCCATTTTATTGATGCCGGGTCTTGTCCCAACACATAAATCTGAGCATTAAGCAAGGTGGAAAACAAAATTAAAAAAAATGATATTGTTAATTTTTTATTCAATTCTTTAGAATTCGGTTTATAGTGTCAAAGTTAAACCAATTATGATAAATAGTAATTTTTGTTAAATATATGTATTCATTAATATTTTGCACCTTTTTTACTAATTTTGCAGCGAATTAAAAGACCTGACTATTATGTTAAAAAGAATGAGAAAAAACAAAGTCATCGACGTTACCAACGATGTTAAATGGATAGGTATAATGGATTACGACCTTATCACTTTTGATGTGGTTATGACAACCGAGTACGGTTCAACATACAATTCTTACTTTATTGATGCCGATAAGAAAACCATAATCGACACTTCGAAAGAGAAATTTTGGGATATTTATGAAAGTAAAGTTAGAGCGGTTGTAAATCCCGAAGAAATTGAATACATAGTACTTAACCATACGGAACCCGATCATTCCGGTAACCTGATGAACCTCTTGAAGACAGCTCCCAACGCAACGGTTGTTGGAACGGGTAATGCCATAAGGTACCTGAAAGATATGTTTCACGAGGATTTCAAACACATAATAGTAAAAGACGGCAATACTTTGGACCTAGGGAACAAGACGTTAAAATTCATTTCGGCACCCAACCTGCACTGGCCCGATACCATGTACACCTATTTGGAAGACGAGCAGTTATTGTTTACCTGCGATTCTTTCGGTTGCCATTTTGCCGACGACAGAATGTTTGACGATGAAGTTGACGATTTTAATCCGGCATTCAGATATTATTTTGACGTTATCATAAAACCTTTTAGCAAGTTTATGCTGAAAGCGATTGATAAAATAGAACCTTTGGATATTAAAATGATTTTGCCGGGGCACGGACCAATGTTGCGCAAAGATTGGAAACGTTTTGTGGATATGACAAAAATGTGGTCCGAAAAGTTTATCCAACAACCGCATAAAGACAGGGTTTTCATTCCATATGTATCGGCATATCATAAAACCGGTGTTATTGCAGATTACATTGCCGAAGGATTACGTCAGGCAGGCGATTTCGATATTGAGATACTTGATATAGAAATGGTTCCTCTAGGAGTTTTGGATATGAAACTTACCCAGGCAAATGCTATTATTGTGGGAAGTCCGGTTATCAACCAAAATATACTTCTTCCTATTTATAAACTTTTCTCATTGATAAATCCTTACAGGGATAAAGGAAAACTTGCCGGAGGTTTCGGTTCGTTCGGGTGGAGCGGTGAAAACAAAAGCATGATAAAAAACAACCTTTCAGCCTTAAAACTTAAGTTTTTCGGTGAAGGCGTATTTTTGAAATTCAGCCCTAGCGACGATCAAAAGGAAGAGGCTATTGCTTACGGAAAAGCATTCGGTAAAGAATTGAATAAAATGGCCGAAAAAAACGGAAAATGCCATTAAAACACATAAAACCGGGGATAAATTTTTACGGGAAATTATTTTTATTATCCCTGGTTTTTTTTATGGTTTTTTCTTGTACTCCAGAGAAAAAATTTGCCAAACAATTTGTTTACAAAACTCCAAAAAGGTATGCTCTGGTAATACCTCCCGATTTTATATATAAATATAACCGTAACGAATGGCTTTTGGACAGTCTTGACAAAAATCTTACCGAAGAGGAAAAAGATTCGCTACTTTGGGAGATGTCAAGATTGGTAAAAAACATTGATGATTCCACATATTTGAGAAATTTCAGAAAAGGTTATGAGTACCGGCTTGCCGATTACGGTTTCGACATATTTACTCCTGCATTTACCGGTGTTTTTATGCAAAAAGACAGTAATGCCTACATAATTAACATTCCGCAAATAGAGTTGGAGGAAACAACATATCCTTATAAAGACGAAACGATATTTAACGGCTACACTTATTTTCACCTGCATTATCTGAATGCTTTGGATGTAAGCACTTGGTTTGAAATAAACGAACTGAACGATACAACCTCAAAACAACCGACAGTTTTATATGCCGGAGATATTTTAACGGATTTATTGGAAAGCGAATTTAAATATGACGACAAAACCGATCAGTTGAAATATTTTTACAAAATAGACACACTTGAGGTAAAAGATGTTTATAACCTTGCCGTTACATTGGGGAAAAGATATGCCGAATATACTTTTGATTATCTGATGAACAGTTACATAATGAAAAATAAGGAAAAAGGAGATACCTTAACTTATTATTGGCATTACGATTTGGAAAGAAACAAATTTTACCCCATTTGGGATGAGGAAGAAAGGCTTATTCCCGTTGAGGAATAGGTTACCGGTGATTTTAAAAAGCATCCAATCCCTCCTATCGACACGCACGGTTCGACAGGCTACCAATGATGACTTCTATAAAGGATTGTATATCAGTGTAAAGGGTTGTCACGGTAAGCTTGCCTGCCGAATGGCAGGCTTGTCGAACCGTGTACGCGGAGGCTTCCCCTGCCATGGTTCGACCAGCTCACCATGACTGCCTCTACCGCCCTGATACAACGTCATTTACCGATTTTTGAAAATTTATTTTCTTCTCTCTACCAATGACGTCTTTTTTAAACAATTGTAAATCAAACTGTAATAAGCGTGGTCGGA
>WFZS01000188.1 GCA_015489465.1 Bacteroidales bacterium
ATGTGATTTTGGTAAAACCGCAAGAAACGGTCAGGTTCATTACAAAATTTGAAGATTTTGCAAACGACCCCGTTCCGTACATGCTTCATTGCCACATGCTGGTACACGAAGACCAGGGGATGATGCTTCAATTTGAAGTTGTTGACGGAACAGCAGGAATAGAAGATGTTGATGCTGTTAAAGATATTTACAAATTATACCCAAATCCCGTTATAAATGGAAACTTAACACTGAAATTACTTGAAAAGAATAAAAAAGTCGTTTCATACGAAATATATAACGTAACAGGAAGCAGAGTTTTACGGCAAACGGTGAATGATAAAAAATCTCAAGTTAAAATCAATGTTTCAGGACTTAATGCAGGTCTTTATTTCATAAAGGTACATACGGAAAATTCAGTATTTACAGATAAAATCATTCTTAAGTGATTTGGAACCAATAAATAAAAAATAAAATGAGAGCTGCTCTGAAATTTATACCTATTGTACTGATTATTTTAAGCGCCTTAACCGGACTAGGTCACAATAAAGAAAAGCATATTAAATCACATAATGATTACGTAAAAATGAAAAAAATCACATTACTTTTGATAGTCTTTGTAATTACCACAGCACTTTTACTGACAGGTTGTTCAGGTAACACAAACGAAAAACAACAAAACAAAGCTGCAATGGAATCACATACCGGCGACAAAATAATGCATAACATGCATTCGATGGAAGATCATCGTGTTTCGCTCCATCTTTCACCTGAAAAAGCAAAACACCAGTTGATGAATATGCGAAACCATCTTCAGGCGGTGCAACAGATTATTAATTATTTGTCAAAAGATGATTTTGACAGCGCTTCTTTTATTGCTTCTTCGCGGTTGGGGTTGACTAATGAGATGAAAAAGATGTGTTCCTCATTCGGAAATGAGAAGTTTGAAAATTTAGGCCTTGAATTCCATAAAAGTGCTGATAAAATGAGCGAAGTAATGAAAACAAAAAATAAAAACAAAGCATTAGAAGCGTTAACACTTACATTGAATTATTGTGTTACCTGTCATTCCGTGTTCCGGCAATAGCATGTTACCTGACTTTGGCTCTTGCTGAAAAAAGTAATTTTTTCGAGTAGAGGGAAGCCCATAAATATATAAATCATTTCTATAATTCTGTAACGCTAATGACAGTGTTAGGGATTAATATTGCCAAACAGTAATTGCTAATAAATTAAAAGAAATGGAACACGAAAATAAAAATAATGTTACCGGTTCAAAAGCTAAGAATAATATTCATAATAACCATAACCATGGCGATTCCGATTTAACGAAAGGAACGACTTGGTTTTGCCCCATGAAATGTGAGGGAGAAAAGGTTTATGATGAACCGGGTAACTGCCCTGTATGCCATATGAAACTGGTTCCGGTGGGATCCGCTAAGCAAGATATGCACAAAATGGAACATAAACATCACGATCATCACAACCACCATAGTCACAATGAATCTCACAAACATCAAGGTAATTCGCATAAGTCTCACGACCACCACAACCATAATGCATCACAAGGTGAATATTACTGCCCGATGCGCTGTGAAGGCGACAAAACCTATGACAAACCCGGTGATTGTCCCGTTTGTGGGATGCATTTGGTAAAAGCGGTAAAAGCTGCACCGGCAAATACCATGTACACTTGCTCTATGCATCCGGAAGTTAAAAGTGACCGTCCGGGCAGTTGCCCTATTTGCGGTATGGAGCTGATACCCATGACCGGTGAATTGGAAAGTGAAGAAGAAAAGGCATACAAAAGTATGCTGAAACGTTTTTGGATTGCTTTTGCACTGTCGTTGCCGGTCTTTATTATTTCGATGTCGGATTATCTCCCTTTCATTAACCCGGAAACCATTGCTCCTGTAAAAGTTTGGGCATGGATTCAATTTGCTCTTACCACTCCCGTTCTTCTTTATTCAAGCCGTGATTTCTTTGTTAGAGGATGGAACTCCGTTAGACGCAGGACACCAAACATGTGGACACTGATATCCATTGGTGTTGGAGCAGCCTATCTGTTTAGCGTCTTCGGGCTTTTGTTCCCGGGAATGTTCCCCGATCAGTTTAAAGATGTAAATGGCAATGTTCACCTTTATTTTGAGGCTGCCGCCATTATTCTCACACTTGTTTTATTGGGGCAAGTATTGGAACTCAGGGCACACAGCAAGACAAATTCGGCAATAAAAGAGTTGCTAAACCTTGTACCGCCTGTAGCACGTGTTTTGCGTAACGGTAAAGAAGAAGAAATACCTTTGGAAGAAGTCAGAGTGGGAGATATCCTGATTGTAAAACCCGGAGAAAAGATTCCGGTTGACGGAGTGGTTATTTCAGGTAAGGCAATTGTTGACGAAAGTATGATAACCGGTGAGCCGGTACCTGTTGAAAAGGTTGCGGGTGATAAAATTACCGGTGGCACAATCAATGGAAAAACGGTTTTTGAAATGAAGGCGGAAAAAGTGGGTTCCGACACACTGCTGGCACAAATCATCGAAATGGTTAACGAAGCCAGCCGGTCAAGAGCACCTATTCAAAAATTGGCCGACGTTGTTGCCAAATATTTTGTGCAAATCGTAGTGATTATATCTGTTCTGACATTTATTACTTGGTATTTCTGGGGTCCTGAGCCCGCAGTGGTCTTTGCCTTTGTCAATGCTGTTTCGGTATTAATTATTGCTTGCCCTTGTGCATTGGGACTTGCTACTCCAATGTCCATAATGGTAGGTACGGGTCGTATGGCACAATCAGGTGTTTTGGTGAAAGATGCTGCCGCCATTGAAGAAATGGATAAGGTGGATACGTTAATCATTGACAAAACCGGTACGCTTACCGAAGGGAAACCCGGCTTGAAAGGATATAAATCATTCGGCATGCTAAATGATGAAGATGTACTCAAATGTGCAGCATCCATCGATGCAGGCAGCGAACATCCCATTGCCGATGCCATTGTGGCGGGTGCAAAAGAAAAGGGAACAGAACTTTTTAAAGTGACGGATTTTGAATCGGTTACGGGAAAAGGTGTTCAGGCTGTTTATAAACAACAAAAATTAGGATTAGGTAATCTTAGATTAGTTGAAGATTTTGGTGCTGAAATTCCTGAAAATTATCAAAAGATTGCCAATGAATGGCAATCCGCGGGTCAAACCGTAATGTTTCTGGTAATAGGAAACAAAGTGGAAGGAATGATTAGTGTGGCTGATGCCATCAAGGAAACTTCCGCCAAAGCGGTAAAAGCTTTACAAAAACAGGGCATAAGTGTATATATGCTTACCGGCGATAATAAGTTTACCGCAAAAGCGGTAGCTGATGAACTTGGTCTAAACGGTTTTGAAGCCGACTGCCTGCCACAGGATAAATACAATAAAGTAAAAGAGCTACAAGAACAGGGACACATTGTAGCAATGGCCGGTGACGGTATCAACGATGCACCCGCTTTAATGCAGGCAAATGTAGGTATTGCCATGGGAACAGGAACAGACATAGCAATGCAAAGCGCGGAAATAACATTGATTAAAGGTGACCTTAACGGCATTGTCAGGGCACGTGAATTAAGTCACAAAGTGATGAAAAATATTAAACAAAACCTGTTTTTTGCCTTTGTTTACAATTCCGTCGGTGTTCCGGTAGCAGCAGGCATTCTTTATCCTGTTTTCGGATTGCTGCTAAGCCCTATCATTGCGGCTGCAGCTATGAGCTTTAGTTCCGTTTCGGTGATAGCCAATGCATTACGATTAAAAAGACAATAAAATTAATTAAATAACAAACCTATTAAAAACATAAAAAAATGAAAAAATATTTTAAAATATCAATTCTGGCGTTAATTGTTATAACGTTGACATCTACGGTAACTGTTGCACAGGACCATGAGATACAAACACTTTTGAACGATTCGGTTAAACGTGAAAAAGTATTTATCTATATCCAAAGTAATCCCGAACTGATGAAACTTTTTATGCAAGACATGAAAAGAAAAAAACAATCTATGGGAATGATGAAAAACGGAAATATGCCGGATATGAAAAAGAAGGAAATGATGCATAAGATGATGCAAATGATGCAAAGCGATACAGCTATGCGCAAAGTCATGATGAAAAATATGATGGCTAAAATGACGGAGAAAGCCAAAAATGATCCTGCATTGCGCAACAAAATGTTGAACAAAATGATGAGTCATATGATGGCACTAACCGAAGGCGATACAGCTGCACAAAAGGAGCTTATGATGTTGATAAGAACCAATATGCACAAAATGATGCAGCAAAATCCGGAATTAAAAAAAGAGATGATGCAATCGATGATGGCTAATATGATGGACAAAGCCGAAAAAGACCCCGAGATGAGGATGAAGATGATGAGTATGTTTATGGAAAAACCCGAAATGATGAAAATGATGATGCAAATGATGCACGAAAAAGGAATAATGGATGAAAAATCGATGAACAAAAGCATTAAAAAAATAAACAAAATGAAAGGAATGCACAGTACCATGAAAGGTTCGGGCAAATAAAAATGTTGGATAATTGATTTGCACCGATAACCCAAGTGACAATTAAGTTTTCCGGTTTTGGTGCAAATCGGATAGTCGAGCCTTCATCTCTGGTATAACACAGGATGAAGGCTTTTTAATAATGGAGGTTTCCCTCTGTATTCAACTACATTAATTTCTCACTATCACATATTATCTGTCTTAAGTACCTCCAACCGATTTCCCCTCCTTTTTTAAACAAACCCAGACCAAAAAATCATATAACTCATTTACAAAATTGTGTAATGCCCGTCACAGTTCGTAAACCTATCTTTGTTTCATAGAAATCAATAAAAAAATAAAACCATGAAATATTATTTCACAACAACGTTAAAAGGCGTTTCATTTGAAGAAGCCGTTGAAAAGACACAACAAGAATTGAAAAAAGAAGGTTTCGGAATAGTTGCCGAAGTGGATTTTCAGAAAACATTAAAAGAAAAGCTGAATGTGGATTTCAGAAAATACAAAGTACTGGAAGCCTGTAATCCTCCTTATGCACTTAAATCTCTTACTGCTGATGATAAAATAGGAACGGTTCTTCCATGTAACTTTGCAGTTCAGGAAAAAGACGGACAAATAGAAGTCAGTTCCATTAATCCCGTTGCTGCAATGCAAACAGTTGATAGTCAGGAAATGAAAAATATTGCCGACGAAATAGCAGAAAAACTTCAAAGGGTTATCAACAGTTTATAACCGGAAAAATAGTAAGGTTTGATAATCAAAAAATTTTATAACTCTTTTATAAGAACATATAATTATTGTTAAATAATTAACTATATATTTGTTGGTGTTAAGCAATTTAAAATTATAAAAATTAAAATTATGGATATTAAACTTACATCTGTTATAACCTGTCCCGAATGTGGTTTTCAAAAAGAGGAAACCATGCCGGTTGACGCATGTCAATATTTTTACGAGTGCGAAAATTGTCATACCGTATTAAAGCCTAAACCCGGTGATTGTTGTGTTTACTGTTCTTACGGAACAAACCCTTGTCCTTCCGTTCAGGAAGCAAATGCAACGGATTGTTACGGTAACGGATGTTGCGCATAAAACGAATAAAAATGATTACAACAATTTTAAAACTGGAAAATATCAAATGTCGCGGATGTGCCAACACCATTAAAAACGGTCTGTTGAAAATAGAAGGTGTTAAGCAAGCCGAGGTAAATGTAAAGGAATCGGAAGTTACGGTAACATATAAAGACGACGATATTTTAAATATTATCAAAAAGAAACTTTCCCGGTTGGGATATCCCGAAGCGGGAAATAATTCAATAGGTTCAAAAGCCAAATCTTTTGTAAGTTGTGCTATAGGTAAATTAAACAGTTAAAAAAACGAAAAATGAGAAAGATTTTAATAGCATCGGGATTTATTGTTTTTTTGTTAGCAGGTTCTTTAACCTTTTCGAGTTGCTGTAATAATGATACATCAAAAACCGTAAAAAACAACGATAAGGCAAAAACCGTACAAGCCAAGGAAATAACCGGATATCAATGTCCGATGAAGTGTGAAGGTGACAAAACCTATGATCATCCCGGCAAATGCCCCGTTTGCGGTATGAAACTTGAAAAAGTTGAAAAAAAGCAATAGCCTTTAACATTTTATTTGGTAATTACCATTACGGACACCAGCAAATGCAATCCCGCAAGGATGAAAAAGGTATTGACAATACCGAATTGCGGAATAAACAAAATCACGGGAAGCAACCCTCCCAGTGCAGCACCAAGCAGGTCAACCGAGTAAGAATACGGTAATGAACTATCGTTATTGCTAACGGAAACAGAGTATTGTTTTCCGGTTAAAAAAGCAATTATAAATATCGTTACAAATAATGAAATATAGATAACCGTACGGTTTTCCGTTAATAATATTATTGCCGTTGCAATCATCAACAAGCCGCTTACCAATTGCAAAAGGAATGTGTTTTTGTAGTCCGGACCCCGTTTATTAAATTTTCCGGTGTACGACCCCGCAGCAAGTCCGGCCATAAACAAAGATGCCAAAATTCCCAACATAAGATACATATATCCCGAAATAACCTGAAAGGCCAGCAGTATCAAAACTTCCGAGGCCGATGCGGAAAATCCGCTTGTAAACATCGCTTTTTGCACGGGTTTCAGCACTAACAATAAAATTATTACCGATAGCAATATTGCCGAAACAAGGTAAAGAAT
>WFZS01000189.1 GCA_015489465.1 Bacteroidales bacterium
GTCACACTGAGCCCCGTCGAATGTGTGACAGTGCGGAGGCCTTCCCCGCCACCCTTCGACCGTGCTCAGGGTGACACCTTCCTAATGTACCGCTATACGTCATTTACTGATTGTTGAAAATTTATTTTCTTCTCTCTACCAATGACGTCTTATATAAAGGGTTGTATATCAGTGTAAAGGGTTGTTACGGTGAGCTGGTCGAACCGTGTGTGCGGAGGCTTCCCCTGCCATGGTTCGACAAGCTCACCATGACTGCCTCTCCCGCCCTGATACAACATCATTTACCAAGTGTTGAAAAGATTATTACCTCTTATGAGGAGCGTTAATTTTCCTTTTTACGAATCAAAGCATAGTGTAAAGCTTCCCACACGATAAATTATTACCTTTGCCGCTAATTTTTTCAGAGCTATGGCAAACATTAAGAAAGAGATAAATAAAAGACGAACTTTTGCTATCATTAGTCACCCTGATGCGGGGAAGACCACTTTAACTGAGAAACTTTTATTGTTCGGAGGCGCTATTCAGGTGGCGGGAGCGGTAAAGTCAAATAAAATTAAAAAAACCGCTACATCCGACTGGATGGAAATAGAACGTCAGCGTGGTATATCGGTGGCAACTTCGGTAATGGGTTTTGAATACTCCGATACTAAAATTAACATACTCGACACTCCGGGACACCAGGATTTTGCCGAAGATACTTTTCGTACTCTTACCGCCGTTGACAGCGTGGTTGTTGTTATTGACGTTGCCAAAGGTGTTGAGCCTCAAACCGAAAAACTTGTTAAAGTTTGCCGTATGCGGAATACTCCGATTATAGTTTTTATCAATAAGCTCGACAGGGAAGGGAAAGACGGTTTTGAGTTGATGGACGAAATAGAGCAGAAACTCGGATTGCACGTTACGCCTTTGAGCTGGCCTATAGGTATGGGAAAATCCTTTAAAGGTGTTTACAATATATATAACGAAAAGTTAAATCTTTTTACGCCGAACAAACAAACCGTTGAAGAAGGGATAGAGTTTTCGGATATCAATAATCCTGAGTTGGAAAGCTATCTGGGTGACAGTGCCGGAACATTGCGTGAAGAACTTGAGTTGGTAAGAGGTGTGTATCCCGGCTTTGAAAAACAAAAGTATCTTGACGGCGAACTCTCTCCCGTTTTTTTTGGTAGCGCTCTTAACAATTTCGGGGTTAAAGAGCTTTTGGACACTTTTATCGAAATTGCTCCTACACCACTTGGTCGTGAAGCCGAGCAACGTTTTGTAAAACCCGATGAAGATAAGTTTACCGGTTTTGTGTTTAAAATTCATGCCAATATGGACCCCAATCATCGCGACAGGATTGCGTTTGTAAGGGTTGTTTCGGGGGTTTTTAAAAGAAATACACCGTATTACCATGTTCGCCTTGACAGGAGGATAAAGTTTGCAAGCCCTACGGCTTTTATGGCTCAAAAGAAGTCGGTGATAGACGAGGTTTTTCCCGGAGATATTGTGGGGTTGCACGATACCGGAAATTTTAAAATCGGCGATACATTGACTGAGGGTGAGGTGCTTAAATTCAAAGGTATTCCCAGTTTTTCGCCCGAGCTTTTCAAATACGTTGAGAATGCCGACCCGATGAAGTCAAAGCAGCTTGCTAAAGGACTTGTGCAGTTAAGCGATGAGGGAGTGGCACAGCTTTTTACAGGCAAACATACGGGAAGAAAAATAATAGGAACCGTTGGCGCTTTGCAGTTTGAGGTTATCCAATACAGATTGTTGCACGAATACGGAGCTAAATGCCGTTATGAACCCATTACTCTTTATAAAACCGCGTGGTTTATCAGCGATAATAAAGAACAACTGGAAGATTTCAGAAAAAGAAAAGCCACCAATATTGCACTTGACAAAGAGGGCAGGGAGGTGTTTATGGCCGAGTCGCCTTTTGCACTTCAAATGGCCCGGGAAAAATATCCGGATATTAAGTTTTATTTTACTTCGGAGTTTGAGGAGAAATAAGGTATGAAAGGTCGGAAGGTCTGAAAGTCGAAAGTCTCAAAATCTTCATTCTTCACTCAATCTTAAATTGATATTCGGCATTCGGTGTTCGATATTCGGCTGTTAGCTTTTGGTCTTTGGTGGTTGGCGTTCAGCGTTTTGAGTTATGTAACCTGTTAATTGCGTGGGCTTTGTCACATTGAGTGCTGCTACTTTGGGAGCAGTGTATCGAAATGTGAGAGGGAAGGAGGAACGGTTTTAAATTGTTCAAAGTTGTTCAAACGTTACAACGTCACGATTTTCCGATCAATCAATCAAACATTCATTCAATCTTACATCGTTAATCGATATTCGACATTCGGCGTTAGATATTCAATACGGTGTTCGGAGTTGTTCAATATTGTTCAAAGTAGTTTAAAAGTTAACAGTTAATCGTTAATAGTATTTCCCTGCGCGCGGGGTGTCACACTGAGGCTCTCGAACGTGTGACAGTGCGGAGGCTTCCACTGCCACCCTTCGACAAAGCTCAGGGTGACAGCCCACTCACCCCCGTATGGCGTCATTTATGATTGTTGAAAATTTTTCTACCCCCTCAGCGTGACAAACCGGCGCATAAGGTAGTAAAGTCGGAAGGTCAAAGGTTTGAAAGTCAAATCCTTGATAAGTTAATCGTTTTTCATTAAAAAGGTTTGCCTGTTTCCGTGCTGTACTCTGAACTATGAACGGTTATAAATGCACATTTTGAACCATGTAGATATTAAAATGCAGATGTATTGAATATTTTCATATATTCACTTTGCATTTCAACGGTAATTTATGCTGCTCAACATATCATTTCATTTTGACTTTTATCCGCTGTTGATAGTTTTGGCTATTGCGTGGATTACACCCGTATTGTTGTCGGTTTTCGGGCTCAGAAAAGTTCCGTCTGTGATAATGGAAATAATTCTCGGCTTTTTGGTAGGGCATTATTTCATTGAGTTTGACGATGATAATCTTATGATATTGAGGTTTCTGGCGCTATCCGGATTTGTTTTTTTGATGTTTTTGAGCGGACTTGAAATTGATATGGATCAGCTTGTAGCATCGCTTCCCCACCGGAAATTAACGGTGGCAACATATCTTAACAACCCGTTACTCATCGGAATATCACATTTTTTGATTGCATTGATTTTGTCTTACCTGGCAACATTAGTACTATCCCGTTTAACCGAAATAAAAAGCGTTTGGTACTTTTCGTTGATAATGGTAACAACATCGGTAGGGATAATTCTTCCGGTACTAAAAAATCGCGGAGAACTGCACACACGGTTCGGACAAATGCTTATCACCGCAGCTGCCGTTGCCGACATAATGAGTATTTTACTTTTCACCTTTACGGCTTCTATTTTAAAAAGCGGGTTTCATTTTGACCTTTTACTGATAATAGCACTCTTTTTTGTCTTTTATATTTTCTACATCATCGGCTTACGACTTAAAAATATTCCTTTGTTAAAAAGGATATCGTACCAACTGTCACATGCAGCCTCACAAATAAACGTAAGGAGTATTATTTTCATAATCTTGATATTTGTCGTAATCTCGCAATATATAGGTGAAGAGGTTATTTTACTTGGTGCATTTTTATCGGGATTGCTGTTATCTTCATTTTTGCATCGGGAAAGGTCTTTGGTTTTGATAAAACTTGACGGTATGGGATACGGATTTTTTATTCCCATATTTTTCGTAATGGTTGGTTATGAGTTCAACCCTTCGGCATTTCAAGAATTTGAAAGTTCACTGGGGTATTTTTTGGCTTTTTTATTTGTTTCACTGTTTCTGATTAAAATAATTCCTTCATTTCTTTGGGTAAGGTTGTTCGGGTTAAGACAGGCTATTGCCGGCGGTTTCCTTATGTCATCGCGTTTAAGTTTGATAATTGCCGCATCAGCAATAGGGTTGCAACTTGGCGTTATAACTCCCGGTATAAATGCAAGTTTTGTAATGATGGCGGTTGCTACGTGTTTGATATCACCTACCGTTTTTAACATAATTTTTCCGGTTAAAAAATTGGAGGGTTCAAAAACGGTAATTATTGGAGGCAGCTCCACCGCAGTGTTGCTTTCACGGAGGATGCACCTTATAGGCAAACATACTTTGATAGTGGAAAAAGACCCTAAACGTTACAAAGAGATTAAGGATAAAGGACTTTGGGTGATGCAAGGTGACGGTTTAGACCTGGCTCTTTATGAAAATATAAAGTTAAAACCCGATAATTATGTTGTTGTGGAATGCGGTTCGGACGAGATGAATATAAAAGTAAGCAAACTTTTGAGAAATGAATTTCAGCACGAAAGGATAATAACACGTTCCGGTAGTTTAAAAATTGAACAAAAGCTGAAAAACCTAGGAGTGGAAGCTGTTGACGCAAGGCGGGTTATGGCAACAACCATTGAAAACCTTATAATTCGTCCTGTAACCTATCATGATTTGGTGGAATCGTTTGAGAATTTTGTTTTGGACGAGATTCCCGTTACCGGTAAAAATATTGACGGAAGGCAGGTTAAAACCATTCCGTTCCATAAGGATGCAATTTTGATGATAATAAAACGAGGTAACGAATCATATATTCCTCACGGTGATACTTACATAAGAAAAGGTGATGTTCTTCACGTTTTCGGTACTGCCACGGCTTTGGAAGATACAAGGAAAAAAGTCAGCGATTAATCCTTACTTTCCTTTTTAATATCCTTTATCCACTTTTCCGTTTCAAGAGGTTTATAGTTTTTCAGTTTTTGTAAGAGTTCATTTACATCGGATGAAACAATTAAGTTTTTCCTGTGTTCGGGTCTTACGAAACCTTCCTCAACGGCATGGTCGATAAAAGCAAGAAGTTTATCATAATAGTTTTTGGTATTTAAAAAGCCCAAAGGTTTGTCGCAAATACGTAATTGATTATATGTTAGAACCTCCGAAAGCTCGTCCAAAGTACCGAAACCACCCGGAAGTGCAATGAATGCATCGGCAAGTTCGGCCATTTTGTTTTTCCTCTCCGACATTGTTTCCACTTCTATAAAATGTTCAAGACCGTTGTGGGCTACTTCATATTTATTTATAAGATGATACGGCATAATACCTATTACTTCTTTACCCGCGGCAAGCAATTTATCGGCAAGTACTTTCATCAACCCTACGTTTGCCCCTCCGTATATCATTCCTATATTTTGTTTGATAAACAGGTCGGCAAGTTCTTCGGCAGCTTTTTTGTACCGGTCACCTTTACCCATACTCGACCCGCAAAAAACACATATTCTTTTCATTTTATTATGTTTTGAAAATTTCTTTTATTGTTACAAATTCACCAAATGTTATAACAATCGGTGAATATATTCACTAATTGTTATGTTTTTCCGTGAATTTTTATTTTACTGCAATTTTTTCTATCC
>WFZS01000190.1 GCA_015489465.1 Bacteroidales bacterium
GCTTTATACTTAAATTCCCGGAAATCCCCAAAGCCGTGATTATTTTTTATACTTGGCTTTTAATGCTTTTTTTGGGTTGAAATTGAAAAACTGCCCTTCAATCATTGAAAGATGTAAGTAAATTCTTGACATTTTATTGATAACGGCTTTTGAAGGTCGCGGGACGGGTCCGTTATACCATTTATACGCTGCGTTAAGATCACCTTTTTGAGGAAGGTAAATAAATGTTACCAGTGTAGGTTTGTGGTCAACGACACTGCGTAAGTTTACTTTGTTGCCGTTTCCGTCAACCAGTTCTATGTCGGGAGCGGGATGTCCCGTTAAAAAAGGTTTTTTTACGACCGTAGAAGCTTTTAAGCTTAATTTGAGGTTTCCGGAATGTTTCCAGTCAAGTTCTTTATTTGAAGGGGAAACGGTTTTGTATTTTTTTACCACGGCTTTTACATTATCTCCCAATGTTTTTCCGTTTGAACATTCCGTTGATGCAATTTCTATGTCCATACCGTCACCTTCGGTATAGCAATTACCTTTATTATCAAAAAGCCAAAATCCGTATTCTTTTATTTTACCGTTATTAAAAGCTTTTGAAAGAAATTCCGGTTCACCCGAAACGGTAAAATGCTTGTTAATGTCGTTTTCCGATTTAATATTTGCCTTTAAATCCGGAGCGTATAAAAATTTAAGATGCGGGAATATGGACTCGTCAAAAGTGGGATTTTTCGGCCCCAGGTTAATAACCACTATTTGAGGAGCCATTTTTATCAAGTTTGGTTGTGCATTGATTGAATAAATACTTGTCAGGATAATTGAAAATAAAATTATTGCTTTTTTCATGGCTAAACATTTTTGGTTTGGAAACACAAATTTATTTTAGTCAAAATAAAAAGTCAAGTTCCGCAAGTAATTTGAAAAGCAATAAAAAACCCGTTCCGGTGTATCGAAACGGGTTTTTTAAATCTTCAAAAAAACGGTGTTTTTTATTCGTCCACTGTTTTTCTTTTGTATGTCTTTTTGTATTTGTTCATAAACTTGTCAACACGTCCTGCAGTATCCACAAGTTTCATCTTACCCGTGAAGAATGGGTGTGATGTGTGTGAAATCTCAACTTTGAAAAGAGGGTACTCGTTTCCGTCTTCCCATTTAATGGTTTCTTTTGTGTTTACCGTTGATCTGGTCAAGAAAGCATAGTCGTTTGACATGTCTTTGAAAACAACCAGTCTGTAATTTGTCGGGTGAATATCTTTTTTCATTTTCCTTTATTTTTCCGTCCTTAATTTTGAGGGGTGCAAAAATATAAATATTTGTTATAACTACCTAATTTTTTTGATTTTATTTGATGCTTTTTTATTTTCCTTTTCAAACCGGTTGATTTTACAGTGCTTTTGAAATATTTAATCGTTGAGTTGTAATATAAATTGCATTGTGTCAACACCATCGGCATAATCCCATAGTTTGGGATATTGACTTTTTCCGAAAGGAACTTTTTCTTTTAAAAATTGTGCCGAAGACACTATACATTGAATGTTATGGGAGTTTACCGTCAGTTCGTTTTTCAACGCTTGCGGACCATTATAAAAGGAATAATGAACCACACTTACGGGTGACGAGAAATTTGAATTTTCCGTTAATAACAAATTTCCGGTGTCATAATGAATTGTTTTATTTACCAGAAAAATAGCTTTGTTGTACTCGTAATTGTTAAAATATTTGTTGTTTTCCGTAACCTCTTTGTTCTTTTCAATTTCTTTTAAAAGAGGTTCGAAGTCGTATCCTTCGGGCAAATACAGTTTTGCCACGTTTCTGCAACCCAAACCGTAATACAGGAAAATATCACGGGTAAGATTTTTAAGATCTTCTTTACTCTCACTTCCCGTTAAAACGGCAACACCGTTTCTGTTTTTCCTTATCACCGAAGGGTATTTACCGAAATAATATTCAAAGTATCTTGCCGAATTATTACTTCCCGTAGCAATTACCGCATCAAAATCTTTTATTCGCTCCGTTGTCAATTCGATCATTTTTTCAAATTCCGGCTCAAAGGATTTTAAAACTCCGGCTATTGCAGGTAAAAGTTTTGTGTCGTCGGAAGATAATTTCCCCAATAATTTATTCCCGCTAACCAGAACCGTTAAAAAGTCGTGAAAGCCAACTGCAGGAACGTTGCCTGCCATTACTACGGCAATAGTTTTCGGTTTTTTTTGTTTTTCTATATCATCTTTGTAACCGGCAATCCACCGGTTCAGATTTTCTCTTTTTAAACTTTCGCCAAACGATTTTAAGGCGGTGGTAACCATTTCCGGAGTAAACCAACCGTTATGGTTTTGTACGCTTTCCACCGTTCCGGCAAGTTTTAATACTGCCGGGTTATCAAGCGATTTGATAAAATCGTAATTGTCTATATTTCTTAAAATATTTCCGAGTTTCTCAAAAGCTTCGGTACGTCGGGTCAAGTTCATTTCAGTTGATGCCGGTTTCAGGGTTTTACTTAAATTCTTTTACCAACACGATGAATACCGGAAGGTGATCGCTGTATCCTCCTTGCCATGTATTGCCTACAAATGTTCTGTACGGATACCCTTTAAACCTGCCTTCTTTATTAACGAGATAAGGTTTTCTGAAAATTTCGGCTTTAAAAAATTTGTAGTGGCTGTAATCGTTTCCCAATAAAGCTTTTGAAACCATAATTTGATCGAACATGTTCCACGAATCTCGGTAAGCCAAACTACCCAACCCTTTTTTGTAGAAAGAATACATGGGGTTAAAAAATTCACCTTGTTTAACTTTTTTAATTTTTCCTTTTGCACCGAAATGTTTTAAAACGCTTTCGTTTACGGGGTCATCGTTAAGGTCTCCCATCATAATAATCCTTGCATCAGGATTTTCGGCAAAGATTGAGTCGGCAATTTTTTTAGATAAGTCGGCAGCGGCGTTTCTAAGCCATCTCGAACGTTTTTCGCCGCCATATCTCGAAGGCCAGTGGTTTACAATAATATGTATTGTATCACCACCAACCAAAACACCGTCAACCAGAAGTTGATCACGGGTTCTGAAATCTTTAAGTTGCTCTATATACAACCTGTGTGATGAAGTCTTGTAGGGTTTGAAATATTTCGGGTTATAGAGCATTGCAACGTCAATGCCCCTGTGGTCGGGAGAATCATAATGAATTATATGATAATTTCTGTCTTTTATTGAAGGCTGGCTTATTAAATCTTCTAAAACACTTCTGTTTTCCACTTCGGAAACACCTAATATGGCCGGACCGTCGGGATTGTATTTTGTTCCCATTTCGGATATCACTTTAGCCATGTGTTTCTCTTTGTGCCAATATTTTTTTGAATTCCAATGTTTGGAACCTTGAGGGGTAAATTCACCGTCTCTTACACCCGGCTGGTTTATGGTGTCGAAAAGGTTTTCAAGGTTGTAAAAACCTACCACAACTGCAACCGTTTTTTTGTTTTGTGCATTCAGGCTAAAAATACTGATTGCAATAAAAAACAATGTAATAAATCTCTTCATAATCGATATTTTTTATTTAAATAAGTTCCGCAACAACAAAAGTGCTACCGCCCACAAAAACCATATCCCTGGGTCTTGCATTATTGAATGCCGAACCGAAAGCTCTTTCAACGGAATTGTAAAAAAGACCGTTTAAGCCGTGCTTTTCGGCACGTATTTTCAACTCCTCTTCGTCCATTCCTCTCGGAATGTCGGGTTTACAAAAATAATAAGTAGCGTCTTTCGGTAGCAAACTTAATATTTTATCGGAATCTTTGTCGTTTACCATGCCCAACACAAAATGAAGATGGTCGTAAAATGTTTCTTTTAATTGCTCCATTGCCGTTTTTATACCGTCTTCATTATGAGCGGTGTCGCAAACCGTTAAAGGATTGGTGTCCAGTACATGCCATCGTCCTATAAATCCCGTGTTTTTTTTGATGTATTCAAGACCTTCTCTAATGTTTTCACGCGAAATATTGTAGCTTGTTTTTTCGTTAAGCACATCAAGGGTTTCAAGGGCAGTGGCTATGTTTTCCATTTGATATTTTCCGAGAAGAATAGTGTTTACATCTTCCAGAAAAATTTCGTTATTACGCCAGATGTCAATGTGCCGTTCGGTTGGCGACATGTTGTTTAAAATTTTTATGTCGTAATGGTCTTCGGCAAAATAAAGGTCTGTTTTGTGTTTTTTAGCAAATTTTTCAAAAACGGGTAATGTTCCGGTTTGTTTTTTACCTATAACCACCGGAACTTTTTCTTTTATAATTCCCGCTTTTTCGGATGCTATTTTTTCCAATGTGTCGCCCAGGTATTGTACATGATCAAAACTTATGTTGGTAATAACACTTACCACGGGATTAATGATATTAGTCGAGTCGAGTCTTCCTCCGAGGCCGACTTCCACTACGGCAATATCCACATTGTTTTTAGCGAAATAGTCAAAAGCCATTGCCACGGTCATCTCAAAAAAAGAAGGCTTTAACTTTTGAAATATTTCTTTGTGTTTTTCAACGAATTCCACTACCGAGTCTTCGGTAATCATCTCACCATCGATTTTTATTCTTTCCCTGAAATCTTTTAAGTGCGGGGAGGTATAAAGTCCTGTTTTATATCCTGCTTCTTGGAGTGTTGAAGCAACAATATGTGATACGCTGCCTTTTCCGTTGGTGCCGGCAACATGAACGGCTTTAAATTTGTTTTGCGGGTTTCCCAGAGCGTCAAGTAGCTTAACCGTAGTGTCAAGGTTGGCTTTATATGCCGATTTACCGACCTTTTGGAACATCGGCAATTGTGCAAACAACCATTGTGTAGTTTCTTTGTAATTCATTGTACAAAATTAGCTTTTTAAAAAGTAATACGGCTTAAAGATTGTGTTTTTATTGACTTTTTCCGAAAACTTTTGATGCAATCTCTTGAATGTTAAATTCTTTGGTGCCGTCAATAAATATTATTTCATTGTCGTTTTCGGGGGGCTGTCCGTATTTAAGAAAACTTTCCCATATATGATTGATATACCATTCGGGTTCTTTGCCCCAACGTAAATCGTTTCGTTTTCTTTTGAAAAAAGTCTCCTTGTCTATGTTAACGAAAAGTTTTTTGTCGAAAAGTTTATTTATGTCGGGGGAATGATAAATCATCAGTCCTTCGGCTATTACAATATCGAATTTTCCGGAATTTTCGATAATCGCTTCTTTCAGTTTCCGGAAGTCGATAGATTCGGGAACTTCCCAATCGGTATGGTTTTTAAAAAGCGGAATTTCCGGTTTCGGTTTTGTGAAATCATCCTGACATAAGATTACGGATTTTTTGTCAGGCTGTGTTTCCGCCAACTTTTTCGCTAAAACGGATTTTCCCGAATTACTGCAACCGCCAATTGCTACTATCATTTTAATCTAATAATATTTGATTTCCCGGGGATTGTTCTTCTGCCCGGTGATTTAAATAATCGTTTTTTGCTTAAAATCTTAAATCTGTCGTAAATGATACGGTTTTCCGTTTTAGTACCCGATGTGGTATCTTCACCAGGAACAAATTCGTATGCTCCTAAATCGGGTTTGGGCAGTCGTGATATTCCGCGGATATCTTCGGGAAGTTCGGATGCTATCTCAACATCGGCACTGTCTATAGCCGGAGAAAGTGTGTCGAGCCTGTAATCGTTTTTAGTAAAATCTTTAAAAAGCGGGTCTTTATTCAACCATACCTTGTAATAGGTTTCTTCATCGGAGATATCCCTCCGGGTTTTTAAAATGTCGAATGCAAATGTATAAAGTGAGTCGGCTCCATCAACCATATCGGTTTCAAACTCCTCCTCATTGTTACCGTAAACAATTGAGTTTGCCATGTAAAAGTTTATAGGAACAGGTACCGGATTGTTCGAAGTGTCGGGGATAAAATTGTTGAGGAACAACGACGGTGTTTTTCTTACTCCGTAATTCCAATAATTTGCAACCGTAGTCTGTATAAAGCCGTAATTGCCTCCTCCTGTAAGTGCAATACCGTAACCTCCGCAGTTTGCAACAACAACATTTCCTCCCATTATACTGTATAAACGTGAAAACAACCCTATACCTGTCATGTTCCGGATGGTTACATTTTTCAAAATAAGCAAATTATTCGTAACGTTCAGGAAACTTTCTGTTTGAATGCCTACAAAACCGTTCTCGATTACAGCATTTCTTATTTCGTGATTTTCGCCGTGGGTATTTTCCATAAGCCAAATTCTGTCCCACTGACCGGGTAGTTGCTGATATTCGGGTTCAAGTCTGTCACCCGAAAAATGAACGGGTTCATCAATGGTTCCCAACACTTTAAGAGTACTCTCGGCATAAGCCCATAAGCCCGAATTTGCATGGAAATAGATTTTTGTACCCGGGTCTATTATCAAAGTTCCGTAAGAGTTTATAACGGCATAACCGTAAATAACATAAGGCTTTTCATTTGTCCAATGTACGGTTTCAAGACTGTCGGCAACAATTTTATATTCCGGAAATCCGGGAGTGTATGTGTCGGCAACTATATAGTTGGCATTTTGACCCCATGCTTCCAGGTTTACAAATTGAACGTTTCCATTTACGGAAAACATAATGGAGTCTTTTACTATAAAAGGGTTGTTTTCGTTGTTGGGGTCTATGGTTGCCCTGATAAAAATAAAAATGCTGTCGTTGGCATCTATTTCAACATCTTTAACGGATATTCCGGGAGTGCCGTCAACATTCATCCTGAAAACGGACGATTCACCTCCTGAAATTTCGATTTTTGAGATTACTATTTTACCGTTTGTATTGTTGTAAACGTGAAGTTGTCTTGTTGCGGAACCTATTGTGGTGAATACGGTGTCGAAAGCTACCGTATCTGTTGAAAACTCAAGTTTAACGGACGGATCGGTGTTGATTATATCTTTATTGCAACTTGATAATAATACAATAAAAAGGTATAATAACGGTAGGGCGATTTTAATATGATTGTAATAACTTTTTCCGATCATTTTTTCTATTTCAAATCGTAATCTTTTCCGTCTTTAATGATTCTTTTTCTTTTATAAATAAAATTTTTGGCAAAAATGCTTCTTTTTTTAATATAAAAAGGTGTTTTGGTTTAAGATTAATTATTCTTATAGTACGAATTGGTAATTTCAATTTTGCATTGTTATAATGTTTACGCAGCAATTTAAATAATATTGTACTTTTACCATAAATAAAAAAGAAAAAATATGAAAAGGATATACGTGTTGTTTTTTGCTGTTTTAATGGTGATTTCGCTCAATGTTTCGGCCCAATACGATAATTTGAGTCAAAAGGATAGTACGCATAATAGCTTCGTTAAAGAGAGGGTTGTAAAGAAAAAACGTGTGAAACAACATAACCGAAGAGTTGTTTTAGGGGGTTATTTAGGCGGAGGATGGTCGGGCTACGGAGGTTATTTTGAAATCTCTCCTACGGTTTCGTATCTTGTTACACCGAAATTACATGTGGGAACCAGGTTTACTTACATTTACAGCAGTAGTAATTATTACGGTTATAAAGAACATTACCACGATTACGGCATCAGTATTTTTACCCGTTATCATTTCTTAAAGTTTTTATATGCTCATGTCGAATTTCAAGAGCTTAATTTCGATAAAGGTGAATTGGGAAGAGAATGGACTCCCGCACTATTTTTGGGAGGAGGTTTTTATCAGCATATGGGACACACATTTATGCATGTCGGTTTATTATGGAATGTTTTGGATAACAGCAATGCCGAATATAACTCCCCATATCAAAACCCGATGTTATCGGTTGGTTTCGGAGTGGGTATTTAATTTATTTTTAATCTCCAACATCTCTAATGGATAAATTTTTATCACTTTTAAATTTTATCGGTAAAGATGAGCCTGCAATGGTAAAACCGTTACCTCTATCAGGTTCCAACAGAAAATATTACAGGTTCTTTTTTGAGAACGGTGACACGTTAATAGGTTCGTTTAATCCCGATGTTAAGGAAAATGAGGCTCATTATGTTTTTACAAAGCATTTCAGAAAAAAAGGATTGCCGGTTCCGGATATTTTGGCTAAAGACGAAACATTTCAATATTTTATTCTTGAGGATTTGGGCGATGACACATTGTTGGCTCTAAAAGAAAAGGAAGGGCTTTCGGAAAGGATAAAAGGGGTTTACCATAAAGCGGTAAAGGATCTTTTGAGGTTTCAGGTGGAGGGAATAAAAGATTTGGATATAAGTAAAGCGTATCCGTCTGGAAGTTTCGATTACAGGTCGGTGATGTGGGATTTGAATTATTTTAAATACTCTTTCGTAAAAACCAATGACATTTCTTTTGATGAAAACCTGCTTGAGAACGATTTTGAAAGATTCGCAAAAAGTTTGCTTGACACGGATTTGAATTTTTTTATGTACCGCGACTTTCAAGCACGAAACATAATGGTAAAAGATGATAGTCTGTGGTATATTGATTTTCAGGGCGGACGAAAAGGACCGTTACAATATGATGTGGTGTCGTTGCTTTACCAAGCAAAAGCCGCTTTGCCGGACGAATTCCGTGATGAGCTTTTGGAAGTTTATTTAAAAGGTCTTGAAGAGATATTGCCCGGTCAATCCGCCGACTTTAAAAAATATTATCCTCATTTTGTTTATTTCAGATTGATGCAGGTTTTGGGAGCTTACGGTTTCAGAGGACTTTTTCAAAAAAAATCCCATTTTTTGCAAAGTATTCCTTTTGCCATTGAGAATCTGAAAAAATTTATGGATACAAATCCGTTTTCAGATGAATATCCGGAGCTTAAAAATGTTTTGATTCAGATAGCAGATTTAAAAAGTTATGATTTCCCGGCATTTTCGAAGGATAAGTTGAACGTTTACATAACAAGTTTTTCTTATAAAAAAACCGGCTATCCCGTTGATATTACGGAAAACGGAGGAGGTTTTGTGTTTGATTGCAGGGCTTTGCCCAACCC
>WFZS01000191.1 GCA_015489465.1 Bacteroidales bacterium
ACCGGCAACGTGCCCAACCCGAAAAGAATCATAAAAATAACACCGTCCGTTAAACTGTTTGTATTTATTGCACCTGCAATGGCAACATAAACAAGACCGCACGGCAAAAACCCGTTCAAAACGCCGATTGTAAACAACGACGGTAATGAACTAATTTTAAAAAGCTTTCTGAACTTCCCTATCATTTTTCCGGCATAACCGAACAAAACACTTTCTATTTTTGCTTTACCTTTAAACAGGGCCGGTGCCAGTACCGATATTATCATAACAGCTCCTATCAGAATTGATGCCCATTTTTGCAATCCCGCCATTTCAATACCCTGCCCCACTAAACCGAAAACGGCACCCAGAACGGCATATGATAATATCCTCCCGAAATTATAAGTAATTCCTCCTAAAACTTTATATCCCCATCCTTTATTACCCAAAGGCAAAGCAACAGCTATGGGCCCGCACATACCTATACAGTGCAAACTTCCCACCAACCCTATCATCAAAGCCGTAACATAGTACATAACCTACTTATTTATAAATATTTTCTCCTCAAGATAATATCCTTTCCATTCATCCCACCAGGTTATTTTCAAAACATAAATACCTTTTCTAAAGTATTTTAAAGGATAAGAATATTTAATTTGCTTCCCGGAATCAAAATTAAAAACACGGTCCTCTTCCTTTTCTTGGTCGGGACGGTAAAAAACCACATTTCCGGAATCGGGTTTAACACCACTTATCATTAATTTAACATTCCGCTTATCTATCTTTATTTTTAAAGAATCCCTGAACTTTCTAGCATTTTTAATTTTCTCTATCCGTTGTTGATATTTCAATCCTTGTGGATAGTAGTCTTTCTCAACAAGGATTATACTGTTTTTGGTAGTTAAATAAACCAAAGCCAATATAAAACTCATAAATAAGATTATAGCTATCGTAAGTTTAGTTCCCCAATTCCATTTGATTTTCATATTAATTACAACTATTTATCATTTGTTAACTTTATCCAAACTGTTGGGTCCTACAAACATGGTTTCATAACCTTCCACTCTCTTACCGTTATGGTAAATACCTATTATTATGGGAGTCTTTGATTTATGCAAAGCTTTTTTGGGGATTATAACCAAAAACGAGCCTTTCCCGACTTCTCCTTTTTTAACCTCGGGTTTGTTACCGATAAAGTTAATCCTTCCGGGAAGGTCTTCCAATTTAAAATCAACTTTTATGGTCTTACGCGATTTGTTTACAATTTGGTAATTATAAATATTACTCAAGCTATCGCCCATATCCTGATACAGTGTACCGCGTGCCCTCAAAATTACAGTTTCGTAATCACCGCGTTGATAAAAAAGGAATGCAACAAACAAAAGCAAGGCTGTAAGTACAAAAGAATAAAACATTGTACGTGCATTAAACAAGTGATGTTCACCTTTTTCTATTCCTTCCTCGGAGTCATACCTTATCAATCCGCGCGGTTTTTTTATCCTATCCATAGTGGCATCACAAGCATCAATACATGCCGTACAGTTAATACATTCAAGTTGTGTTCCGTTACGTATGTCAATTCCAGTAGGACAAACCTGAACACAAGCTCTACAATCAACACAATCGCCGGTACCGGGTTTGTTAAGCGGACCTCTGGGTTCTCCTCTTTTATAGTCGTAAGCGACAATAAGTGTTTTGGGGTCGATAAGAACACCTTGTAAACGTCCGTAAGGACAGGCAATGGTACAAACTTGTTCGCGGAAAAATGCAAATATGAAATAAAAAACTCCTGAAAATATTAACAAACCTATGAATCCTGCAATATGATTACCGATACCTTCGTGAACCAACATCAACAGCTTGTCTGAACCTATAATGTATGCCAAAAATGTTGATCCCGTAAAAAATGCTATCAGATAAAATATAAGATGCTTTAGACTTTTTTTCCAGATCTTTTCAAAGTTCCAAGGTTGTTTGGCAAGTCTTTTTTGAGCCGGGGCATCTCCTTCGATCAGATATTCTATTCTTCTGAACACAAACTCCATAAACAATGTCTGCGGACATACCCACCCGCAAAACAGACGACCGAATATTATCGTAAAAAGTATAATAAACAATATCATTGTAATGAAAGAAAGTACAATGAGATGAAAATCCTGAGGCCAAAAGATGGTGCCGAAAATTATGAACTTACGTTCAAGAATATTGAACATCATAAACTGGTCGCCTTTATATTTTATCCAAGGCATTATATAAAATGCAGCTAATAATATGTAAGCTACAATCTGCCTTCGATTATACCATCTACCTTTAGGTTTTCGTGCAAATATCCAAACCCTCTTTCCCGATTCGTCAACGGTTGTCAACTTATCCCTAAACGAACCCCCGGAACTCTTTTTTTCTGTTGCCATAATAAGTAATATTTATTTATGTACCTATATTTCTTTTTTTATTATTATTATAATTGAAAGAAGCCGGATTTTAAAACCCGGCTTCCAAATCAATAAAGGATAAACTCCTTTTAATATTTTTTACCTTGAGGAGCTTTCGGATTAGCAGGAGTAGTACCCTGCAACTTTTCCAAAACATAGCTCACAACCTGTAACCTCTGCTGGTCGGTAAGCTGTTGTTTATATGAAAGCATCCCTTTTTCAATAACACCATTAGTAACAACATTGTAAAGATCCTGAACGGTGTTACCATGGAGCCAATAATTATCGGTCATATTAGGACCTACTAAACCGCCTCCGTCTTTTAAGTGGCATGCTGCACAAATGCTTTCCCACGTTTTTTTTCCTTCAGCCAACGAAGCTTCATCTGTCAAAAGCTTCACCTCAAATGTATCGTTATTTTCAGCACCCGACGTTGCAGCTTTTGCATGGTATTCAGCCATCTCCTTTTCAAATTCTTTGGCTTGAACCAAATCATCGGCATGGAATACAAAAAGACGTATAGAATAAATTACTGCGAAAGCAATTGTTATATAAAACAGCCAAACCCACCAAGGCGGCAAATCGTTGTCAAGTTCACGAATACCATCGTAATTATGACCTTTTATTAATCTATCATTAGTTAGCGTATCGTATTCGTAATCATCCTCATTATTGTGAGAAACGTTTATATTTTTATTTTCATCTGTTGCCATAAGTAATATTTTTTTATGGTTTCAAAAATTCATTATCATTATTTGAAAGATCGCTTTTATCATCATTATTATCATCTTCCAAAGGC
>WFZS01000192.1 GCA_015489465.1 Bacteroidales bacterium
GTAAACTCACCGTTTTTTTTAACAAACTCTTTGGTGCCGTCAAGAGGATCGACAATCCATAATCTTTTCCAGTTTTTACGCTCTTGGTACGGTATATCCCTGCCCTCTTCACTTAAAACGGGTATTCCGGTCTCTTTTAAATATCTCATTATTACACCGTTAGCATTAATATCCGCTTTTGTTAACGGCGACTCATCTTCTTTAAATTCAACATCAAAATCGGTTTCATATATTTTAAGAATCTCTTCTCCCGCTTCCAGTGACGCTCTAAAAAGTATGTCGTAATATTTATTTTTTTCCATAAAATAATTTTTGACAAACCTAACGAAAATTATTTTTAATAGCTTTGTTTGACAAGTTAAAAATTAACAATGAGATTTTTTATAAAATTAGCTTATGACGGCACGTCATACCACGGTTGGCAAAAACAAGAAAATGCACATACGGTCCAAGCCGAACTTGAAGAAAAATTAAGTTTGATGCTGGGAGAAAAAATCGAAGTTACCGGTTGCGGACGAACCGATGCCGGTGTGCATGCATCGGAATTTTATGCTCATTTTGACGCGGAAAAATTAATATTTTCTCCCAAAGACACGGTTTATAAACTTAACCGTTTTTTACCTGACGATATAGCCGTTTTTAAAATCTTTAAAGTAGATTATAACAAGCACGCCCGATTTGACGCAATTTCAAGGACTTACAAATATTATATAAATACGGTAAAAAATCCTTTTAAAACGAAATTCAGCTATTTTCTTCCGCAAAAACCCGGTTTGAAAAAAATGAATATTGCAGCTAATTTTATACTTGAATATGAAGATTTTACAAGTTTTTCAAAACTACATACCCAAACCTATACCAACAATTGTAAAGTTTTTGAGGCGCGTTGGGATGAACATGATAACGGCGACATTGTTTTTACCATAAAAGCCGACAGATTTTTAAGAAATATGGTTAGAGCTGTTGTCGGCACTCTTTTGGAAATTGGCAAAGGCAAAATGGAACCTGAAAAAATAAAGGAGATAATAGAAGCCAAAGACCGCGGAAAAGCAGGATTTTCAGTCCCGGCTCACGGCTTGTTCCTCACAAAAATAGAATACGATTTTTTATAAATACAAAAGTTTGAAAAACAAAGTATATATCACCGAAACACCAAGAGACGGCCTTCAAGGTTTAAAAAACTTTATCCCTACAAAAGTAAAGATTGAACTGATAAACAACCTTTTACGTTGTGGTTTCGATACGTTGGAGATAGGTAGTTTTGTTTCTCCCAAGGCAATACCTCAGATGAGGGACACGGAAGAAATTCTTAGAAATTTGGATACGGATAAAGGTAATACCAAAATTGCCGTTTTGGTTGTTAATGAAACCGGAGGTAAAAAAGCATGTGATTTTGAACGAATAGATAAAATCTTTTACCCCTTTTCGTTATCGGAAACTTTCCTTAAAAAAAATATCAACAAAACCATAATTCAAGCCGAAAACACCATTGACAAGTTAGTGGAACTTTCGAACAAACACGGAAAAGAAACGGTTATTTATTATTCTTGGGGTTTCGGGAATCCATACGGTGACGTTTGGAATATAGATATTTTGGCCGAATCGGTTTATAAAATGACACGTAAAGGTTTGAAATATTTTCCATTATCGGATATTGACGGCGAGGCTACTCCGAAAATTATTAAAGAAGTATTTGATTTTTTAACAAAAGAATTTCCTCATGCAGATTTCGGCTTTCATCTTCACTCGTTACCTGAGGGCAGCATTCCTAAAATCAAAGCTGCCTATGACAGCGGCATCAGGCATTTCGACTCGGTGACAGGCGGTCTGGGAGGTTGTCCCATGACGGGTAAAGAGCTTGTTTCCAATGTAAATACACTGACATTAATTGATTATTTTGAAACCAACAACATATCCACAGGTATAAAAAAAGTGTGCCTGCATAAAGCTGTAAGCACTCTTTCGGGAATTTTGTAAAAAGATTCTATCCTATATGATTTTCATAAAATTTATTTTAAAATAGGAAATTCTAATCTTTTTATGTTCATTTCTTGTTTCGCCAAGAAACGAACCAAAGAAGACGACCCAAAACAACGTTTCTTCCCGCTCTGCTAAAAGAAAAACATCTACGGCAAAAGAGTTGTATTCAAACTGCCCTGCTACTATCCTACCTTTATGTTTAAATACAAAACGTAAACGCTTTTGCACGTATCTGTAATTCTTTTATCATTCACGCTTACGCCGACCACAGTTTTGGGAACCTTACCCGCCTCATTTACAACTATTGCATACTTGGTCATTTTATATTTAACCTTTGTTTAAGTTTCTTGAACACAAAAACCGTTTTAATATTTAAAGGCATTTAGCAATAAAATTTTTCTTTTAATATCGATAGTAGTAAAGAGAATTAAAAAAGAGTGCCTGCATAAAGCTGCCGGCACTCTTTCGAAAATTTTGTAAAAAGACGTTATCCTTTTAAATTTTCAATCTGTTCTTTAAGAACTTTAATTCTTGCTTCCGCATCGGTTTTTTTCTTTTTTTCCTTATCAACAACCGCTGCTGGAGCATTATTTACAAACCTTTCGTTTGAAAGTTTTTTCTCAACGGATTTTAAAAATCCTTCAGTATATTTTAGTTCCTCTTCAAGTTTTTTTATTTCCGCATCCACATCTATACTGCCCGTAAGAGGAATGTAATACTCTTGAGATTTAACTATCAATGTAACTGCTCCTTCGGGTTTTTCGTCAACTACCTCTATATCCTCAATATTACCCATTTTTTTCACTACGGGATACATAATACAATCGGCACCTTCACCCGATTTAACTTTCAAAACAAGTTTTTCTTTGTTGGGTATGTTTTTATCCTTGCGGAAATTTCTGATTACCTGAATTATTTCGCCTCCCCTTTCAAAAGCCCGGATTATTTTTTCGTCATAATCTTCGGAAACGGGAAGTTTTGCCACTATTATGTCATCACCTTCTTTTCTTTCACGCAACAAGTGCCAGATTTCTTCGGTTATAAAAGGCATGAAAGGATGAAGTATTTTCATTAAATTTTCAAAAAATTCAATGGTAACATCGTAAGTAGCTTTGTCAACGGGTTTTTGATATTCGGGTTTTATTACTTCCAGATAAGATGAACAGAAGTCATCCCAAATATGCTTATAAGTAGCCATCAAAGCATCCGAAATACGGTATTTGTCGAAGTTTTCTTCAATACCTTTGAGTGTTTTGTTGAATTTTGCTTTGAACCAATTAACGGCAAGGCGGGTATGCTCCGGTTGTTCTATTTTGTCGTCTATTTCCCAACCTTTTACCAACCTTAATGCATTCCATATTTTGTTACTGAAATTTCTTCCTTGCTCACTCAATGCCGGGTCGAAAGGCAGGTCGTTTCCGGCAGGTGCGGTAAGAAGCATTCCCACGCGAACACCGTCGGCACCGTATTTTTTTATCAACTCCAACGGGTCGGGCGAGTTACCCAATGTTTTCGACATTTTACGTCCCAATTTATCACGAACTATCCCCGTGAAGTACACGTTCTTAAAAGGAACTTCTTTTCTATATTCCAAACCCGCCATAATCATTCGTGCCACCCAAAAGAAAATAATATCGGGACCAGTAACTAGGTCATTGGTAGGGTAATAATAATTTATATCCTTATTATCGGGATTTCTTATACCGTCGAAAACACTTATGGGCCAAAGCCATGATGAAAACCATGTATCCATTACGTCTTCATCTTGCTTTAAATCTTCGGGTTTAACATCTTTCAAACCCAGTTCGTTATGTGCTTTCTCAACAGCTTCTTCAAGTGAACGTGCCACAATCATTTCACCGCCGGGCAGATAATAAACAGGTATCCTTTGTCCCCACCACAGCTGACGCGATATACACCAGTCTTTTACGTTTTCCATCCAATGACGGTACGTATTTTTAAATTTTGCCGGGTGAAATTTAATATCATCATTCATCACGGCATCGAGAGCGGGTTTTGCAAGTTCTTTCATTTTAAGGAACCATTGCAACGAAAGTTTAGGTTCGATAACCGCATCCGTTCTTTCGCTAAACCCTACTTTATGAATATAATCTTCTATCTTCACCAGACTTCCCGCTTTTTCAAGTTCGGGGATTATCTCTTCGCGAACGACAAACCTGTCTTTTCCCACAAACAATCCGGCAGATTCGCTTAAAGTACCGTCATCATTGAAAATATCAATAGTTTTAAGTTTGTGTTTTATACCCAGCTCGTAGTCGTTAATATCGTGGGCAGGTGTAATCTTCAAAGCACCGGTACCGAACTCACGGTCAACATATTCATCGGTTATTACGGGCACAGCACGGTTAACAAGAGGTACAATCACTTTTTTACCGTGATATTTTTTAAACCTCTCGTCTTCAGGGTGGACACAAACGGCTGTATCGCCCAAAATTGTCTCCGGTCGTGTTGTGGCAATGGTAATGTAATCATCCTCGCCTTCAACTTTATAGCGCAGATAATAAAGTTTTCCGGGAACCTCCTTGTAAATAACTTCTTCGTCGGAAACGGCGGTTTGTGCAGCAGGATCCCAATTTATCATCCTTACACCGCGGTATATAAGACCTTTGTTGTACAAATCGATAAAAACTTCTATTACCGACTCGTAAAGTTCCGGGTCCATGGTAAATTTGGTACGATCCCAATCGCACGAAGCACCTAATTTCTTAAGCTGTTCAAGGATTATTCCGCCGTGTTTTTCTTTCCACTCCCAGGCATGCTCCAAAAACTTTTCCCTTCCTATATCCTCTTTGTCAATTCCTTCCCGTTTCAGTTTGTTAACAACCTTTGCTTCGGTAGCAATGGACGCATGGTCGGTTCCCGGAACCCAACATGCATTTTTTCCTTGCATCCTGGCACGCCTTACCAAAACATCCTGAATGGTATTGTTAAGCATGTGGCCCATGTGCAGAACACCCGTCACATTAGGAGGAGGTATAACAATAGTATAAGGTTCTCTCTCGTCAGGCTCCGAATGAAAATATTTTTTGTTCATCCAGTAC
>WFZS01000193.1 GCA_015489465.1 Bacteroidales bacterium
GTTTATAAGTTAATAATTGCTGTTTTAATTATAGTGGTGACAAAATTAATACTTGTTGCCATAAAAAGGTCAATACTAAAATCTAAAAAGTTAAAACCTAAAGATCAAGGAAGTGTTTTTTCTATTATTCAAATTTTAAATTACACAGGATGGATTATAGCTTTTATTTTAATTTTAGATACTTTAGGAATTAAAATAACTGTACTTCTAACAGGTTCAGCAGCTTTATTGGTGGGTGTTGGTATTGGACTCCAACAAACATTTAACGATTTTGTTTCAGGTATAATTTTGCTATTGGAAGGTAAAACACGCGTTGGTGATATCCTTGAATTTGACAATGACGTTGTAATGTTAAAAGAAATAGGATTAAGAACTTCGGAAGGTGTTAACCGTGATGATATTGCTATTATTATTCCAAATTCCAAGATAATAAATGACAAAGTCATAAATTGGTCTCACCAGGAGAAAAAAACGAGATTCCGAATAAAAGTGGGTGTAGCCTATGGAAGTGATGTTGATTTGGTAATAAAAATACTTGAACAAAGTGCATTGGAACATCCGGATATTTACAAAAAAGATTCTGTTGAAGCAAGATTTATAGATTTCGGTGATTCGTCACTTGATTTTGAACTTTTGTTTTACAGTAAAAACATTTTCCGGATTGAGAAAGTTAAAAGTGATATTAGAAAAATAATTAACAAAAATTTTATAAAACATAATATCACAGTTCCTTTTCCGCAAATGGATGTCCATTTAAAAGATGAAAAAGAGACATCAAAATAACAAGAAACAACTTGTTTTCATTTTTAATTAGTACTTAATACAGATTATTCTATAAAATGTAAGGATATTCAAGTCCTCGTCATATTATGACAACAGGGTAATATGGATGCTCTTTTTATTACAGTTTCGGGGATATGTTTTTACGCATTTCCAAATTACACATTTATTACCCGGCTATTGTGCTTTTTTTTAACTTTGATAGCATTAAAAATATCGAACTATGGAATATGAAATATTAAAACCGGAATTAAAGGACGGAATAGCTGTTGTTACAATAAGCCGTCCAAAAGCATTAAATGCTTTAAATACACGTTTCTTTGAAGAAATGTCCGATTATCTTGAAAAGATAAAAAACGATGATAATGTAAAAGTAGTGGTGATAACAGGTGAAGGCAAAGCATTTGTTGCCGGAGCCGATATTGCCGAAATGGTTAACAAAAACAGTGAAGAAGGCACGGCATTTTCATTGTTAGGTCAAAAAGTTTTCAGAACTTTGGAGTTGCTAGACAAACCCGTGATAGCTGCCATTAACGGTTTCGCCTTGGGTGGAGGGCTTGAACTCGCTATGGCATGCGACTTCCGTACGGCAAGTACAAAGGCAAAATTCGGACAACCGGAAGTAAACCTCGGTCTTATTCCCGGTTATGCCGGAACTCAGCGCCTTCCGCGTCTTGTGGGTTTGGGTGATGCCCTTTATTTGCTTATGACTGCCGATATGATTGGTGCCGACGATGCTTTGAGAATAGGCCTCGTTCAAAAGGTTTTTGAACCCGAAAACCTAATGGAAGAGACTTTGAAAATTGCCGAAAACATCACAACCAAAGGACCGGAAGCCGTTAAACTGATTAAAAAAGTTGTTCGCCAGGGTATTGCAATGGACTTTGATAAAGCCTCGGCAATGGAAGCGGACAATTTCGGTTCTTTATTCGGTGAAGGTAAGGAAGGTAAGGAAGGAATGAGTGCTTTTCTGGAAAAGAGAAAACCCAATTTTAAAAAAAATATATAACCCTAAAAACATAAAAATTATGACATACGAAGAAAGACTGGAAAATGTTGCGGTTCTGGGTGCTGCCGGCAAGATGGGAAGCGGTATCCTGCTTCTTACGGCTGTGCACATGGCAGATCTGCAACTTCAAAACAAAGACAAAACTTACGTGCTTTATGCCATTGACGTTTCAAACAAAGCACTGACGGGATTGATGGATTATTTACGCGTGCAAGTGCGTAAAATAGCCGAAAAAAAGATAAACTGGTTACGCGCCGTTTATGAAGATCGCGAAGACTTGGTTGAAAACGGGGAAATGATTGACGAATACATTTTCGATGTTATGAAAATCGTTCGTCCCGTTGACGTTATGGAAGCCGCTTATAAAGCCAATTTGGTTTTTGAAGCCGTTAACGAAAACAAAGACCTTAAAGTCAAACTTTTCAAACAAATTAAAGAACATAACGATAAAGTTTGGTTTTTTACCAACACCTCCTCGGTTCCTATACATTACCTAGAAGAAAATGCCGGTGTTAAAGGAAGGATAATAGGTTTCCATTTTTACAATCCTCCGGCAGTTCAAAAACTTGTGGAACTTATCAAAACGGAAAATACCGACCCCGAGTTGGAAAAATTTGCTTTGGAATATGCTAAAAACCTGAAAAAGATAATAGTTCCTTCCAACGACTTTGCAGGATTTATCGGTAACGGTCATTTTATGCGCGATGCCCTTTTCGGAATAAACGAAGCTCTGGCATTGGCAAAAGAAAAAGGTATCTCGTTACCTCAGGCTATATATATGATTAACAAAGTAACCCAAGATTATCTTGTTCGACCCATGGGTATATTCCAGCTTATGGACTATGTGGGTATTGACGTTATGCAGTTTATTATGAATGTAATGAACCCTTATCTGGAAGACGAGGATTTGCACAGCGATCTTTTGGATACAATGATGGAACAGGGCGTAAAAGGCGGTCAATATTCCAGCGGAGCCCAAAAAGACGGTTTCTTAAAATATGAAAAAGGAAAAATTACAGCCGTTTACGACCCCGATAAAAAAGAGTATGTTCCCGTTAGCGAATTTGCTGAAGAAGCCGATAAAATGCTGGGCGAGTTACCTGAAAGTGCCGTTTCTTGGAAATCCACTTTGAAAATGAAAAATAAAGATGAAGTGCTTTCGAAATTCTTTAACGACATTAAAAACTCCGACACATTAGGAGCTAAGCTTGCTGTTAAATACGCCAAAAATTCGAAAGCTATCGGTGAAAAACTTGTTTCCGACGGTGTTGCCAACAATGCCGATGATGTAAACACCGTTATGCTTACCGGATTTTTCCATGCTTACGGACCTATCAACAACTATTTTGATTAACCCTAAAAACAGAAAATCATGAAACCAAAGAAAAAAATATATATGACTGCCGGTTACAACACCGTTTCGTTGGGAACCGGAAGAAAAGAATTCAACCCTAAAAAACCCCGTCCGGGAATAGAACATTATATTAAAGAAGCCGGACAAGCTGTTTTGGAAAAAGTAGGTGGTGCAAAAAATGTTGATGAAACCGTAATTTCCAATTTTATGGCACCACGGTATAACCGTCAGGCAAACTTGCCGGGATTTGCACCCATGATAGACGAAGGTCTTTTATGGAAACCCGCCGTAAGTGTTGAAGGAGCTTGCGGTTCGGGAGGTTTGGGACTTACCACTTCAATAAGGTCGGTACTTGCCGAAACCGCCGACGTTGTTATGGCTCTCGGCTTTGAGGTTCAAAATACCATGAAAGCGGTTTACGGTGCCGATGTTCTTGCCGGCGCAGGCTGGTACAAAGTGCGTAAAAAAGGTCATGCCCATTTCTTCCCCGGTCAGTTTAGCGACAGAGCCGGTGTCTATTACGAAAAATACGGCTACGACCGTACGCGTAAAGGAATGGCTATGTGGTATCACAACGCCATAATAAATGCTCGCAAAGATCCCACGGCACAGGAGTATCACAACACAAATCCCGACCCGTTTGCTACGGCATACAAAATGCAACCCAACGGAAAAGTTTTTGTTGATCACCTCACCGTTCTCGACTGTTCGAAAGTTTCAGATGCCGCTTCGGCTTTGGTTGTTACTTCGGAAGAAGGACTTAAAAGAATTGGCGTTGATAAAAAAGATGCCGTTGAGGTAATCAGCTTTGCCAACGTTATCAGAGACATTACGAAAGATCCGACGGATCCAACGGAATTGGAAACCATTCGCAGGGCTGTGCAACAAGCTATGGCTGATGCGGGTATAACGGCAAAAGATTTGGCTACAGTTGAAACACACGACTGTTTCTCGATAGCGGGAATTATGGCTGTTGAAGCTTTGGGTCTTGCACCCAAAGGTGAAGGTGCCGACTATGTTGCCGAAGGTAAAACGGCTGCCGACGGTGAGGTTCCCATGAATACCACTGGCGGACTTATAGGCTGGGGACACCCTGTAGGTGCCACCGGTGTTCATCAGGCTGTAACCATCTGGCAACAGCTAACCGGAAACGCCGGCGATGCTCAAATTAATATTCCTGCCGACCGTCCTTACGGTATGACAATTAATATGGGTGGCGACGACGTTACCGTAACATGTATTATCTACAAAAGAGGTGAATAAATCACCATATTCATAAAAATAAAACGGGGCTGTTTATAGTCCCGTTTTTTGTTTTTTTAAAAACCGGTTAAATATTAAAACGCATGATTTTTTAATACCTGCCTTAACCTATTCAACCGGATATCCGTAAAACTCCCGTTATTTCTCAAATTTATATTTAACACCTAAGTAAAACCACCTGCCCGGTTGCGGCACGTTACCGTAATCGTAATAGGTTACATTAAGTATGTTTTTTACATCTGTAAAAATCATAAATCTCTTATGTTTCCAGTAAATTCTCGCATCAACAATATTGTAATGTCCATAAGGAACCTGTTCCTCTTTTCCTGTTTCCTCATCCCATTTCAAATAATTACCGTTACGGTGTTTAAACGAATAAAACCAGTCGGTACCAACTCCTTTATAAATAGTAAATCCGGCTGTTACAACAACATTGTCACGCAGGTAATCCATAACGTAGTGTGATTGATATTCGCCGGCGGAACTGTTTTTATTGATGAAAATGTATTGAACGGAAATTTTATTGATAAATATGTTTTTATTACTGAAATCCAATGAAGCGCTTAAATCAAATCCTGTTGTAACAACACGTGTAACATTCATGGGTTTCCATTTCAAGGTATTCGATAAACGTACCCAGTCGATACTGTTGTTGCCGAAAGTGCTGAAAAACGATATGTGCGATTTTAATAAATTCCATTTGAAATTTAAACTTGCATTTACATTTATTGCTTCTTCGGGTTTAAGCTCAGGATTCCCGGTATTTGCAGGTCCCGAATAATATAAATCCGTAAACGTCGGCAACCGTAAAGACCTGTTAAAATATGCTTTTATCAACCAATGTTTTCCTGCGCGGTAATCAATATTCAATCCGGGATAAAGCCTAATCTTGCCTTTATAAGCCGTGTTGGTGTTAGCCGTTAACGATAAAAGGATGTTTAAATTCTTAAACGAAACCTTATGTTCGGTAAAAACGGAAAAATTTGTTCTTGAATCCGCCCGTGTGTAAAAACCGTCTTTGTAAAAAAGTGCTTTTACGGTATCACCGGTGGGTAATCCCAAAACATTTCCAGCAATATGTTCGTAACGTATGTCAAAACCTAAAGTTGTTATTCCGAGAACATTTTTTCTTGTGAACCTGTTATTAGTTCCGGCCACGCCGGTTAAATGATAATTATGATTTTTGTACCATGAAGGAGCATTAATCATATCCCTGAAAAGCTCGAATTTATCCGAATGCATTGTCCAATAAATATGACTGCTTATTCCGGTTTTGCCGAACGACCTGTAACTTAAAGATGTTAAAATGTTTCCCGTTTCTTCGTACTGATTAGGAAATCTGGCCGTGTAAAAACTATTGGCACCGAACGACTTAAACCCTCCTCCTATTTGCCATTCCAAAAAAGAATTTTTGAAATTTTTCCGGCCGTTATAATAAATATTATGTTTTTTGAAATCGGTATTTTCAATATATCCGGATGATGCGGAACGGTCAAAAGCGATAAAATGCCTTTGTTTTTTTCCGGCAATATTGACGGAAGCGTCTATATTGTAAAATCCGTAACTGCCTGCTACCAATCTCGCTTCAATTTTATTAATATATGAATTTTCGGTAACAAAATTTATGGCACCGCTGTATGCATTAGCTCCATAACTCTGTGAACCCGCCCCGTTTAAAATCTCCACGCGTTCAATTTGTGAAAGAGATACCGGAAGATCCAAATTGTGATGACCCGTTTGCGGATTGGTAATATTTATACCGTTAAGCATTATTAATACTTGGTCGAAGCTGCTTCCTCCAATTGATATGTCCGCTTGAATATCGTTACCGCCCCGTTGCCGTACATCTATCTCCGGTACAATCTCCAACACATCCTGAATACTTAGGACGGGGGAAGTTTTTAAATCTTTTGAAGTAACGACTTGAATTACTTGCGACGAAATTTCAAATGCATCCGTTAATGAGCTGTCAACAATCTCCACGCTATCCAAATCGTACTCTTTTACCGTATTCAGAGTGTCGTGTTGAGCTCCGGCGATTTTAGGAAGAAATAACGACGATATCGAAACGGAAAGAGCCGATATCTTTATAACTTTTTTCAGGCTGTTAAAAACAGCAAACGACTTTCTGGTCCATCTTTTAAAGACTGCAAAATTTCTGTTTTCTCCGGTTTTCCGTTTCATGTATCATTAAGTTATAAAACTGCGAAATTATGATTTTAGTTTTAATTGAGAAAGGCAGTGAAGACGGCAAGTCAAAAATCAAAAGCCAAAACAGTTAGCCGGGTTAATTATTAACCGTGTTGTAATTATTTTTACATTTTATACACCGTGCACTAATCCATATATCATTACCTGTTTTAAAACTTATGAAGCTCAACTTCGGGTTGTCCGGGCATCTCTTCGGATAACAGCCACCTGAAAAACATAATGGCTTCCTTATATCCCGCAGTGCTTAACCAATTGTCAACATTCATGGGTTTATGACTCAAATATATTGTGTATGAACCGTCATCATTAGGTTTTGCCTGCTTTTTATTAATACTAACCTTGTAATGTTTGAAATCCATTGACTGCATGTAGTAATTCCATGTTTGCATACCCCAGTAAACACATTCGGGTGACTTGAAATCAATTTTCAAATATTCATCATCTTCGAGGCGGAACTTTCCGAAACAATAAATATTATCAACAGTACCCCAACCTCCTTGGTCGGCTTCAAAATTGAAAGGGGGAAGAAAATCATTTACCGGAAATTGTACCGGAAGAGGAGCTATCCACGTTGTTTGTTCGAAAAATGTCCGCATCTTTTTAATGCGTTTTGCCAACTCATCGTCACTTATAGGTCCGGGAGGATCGTGTTTAATAAGATTTTTAATTTGCAAATCGCTTTCACGGCTGTTAAAACGGTCGAAAAAATATTCGCGGGTAAACATGCTGGCGGCATCTTTATCAAGTTTAAACTCGTTTTTTCCCTTTGGGTTCGGAGTAAGTTTTATTTCAAAACTACCGTCTTCTTCAAATTCAATATCCCTGTGATTAACACTCAAACTAACTCTTTCAGGCATTTCGCCGTTGGTGCCGCCGCTATAAACGGTAAATGAGAGGTAGCAGCTGTCGTAACGGCGTCCTTTAATTAGATATTCCTGGTCGCCTTGCAGTTGAGTGAAGTAATAAACCGAATCCACATTATCTCCCAATAATTTTTGATAATCATCGGCGAGTAACATAAAACCGGGCCTCAACGGGTCATTAAAAAGGAAGAAGTCTATACTAGACCTTAAAATGTGAAAAATGTGCTTGTAACCGTCAACATGTCCTTGCCGGTCTATTTCTTTATCCGGATCCAAAAATGTTTTATCGGCATTTTTTATTACTTCCAAAAATTCATCAAGAGCTTCTCTGCTTTTATATTTGTTTTCCATGATTTATTAATTTAAAGTTTTGATAAAAAATCGATATATACTGCATATTTTTCTTCAATATCTTTTCCGGTAAGCCCGAATTCTTCCAATGAATAAATATGTGCTCCGTTTTTATCTTTGGGGTTTTCTTTTAAGAATCTTTTAAATTTTTCAACGGTTTTATCCGTTAGTTTCCACCCGAAATGTTCATAAATGCTTTTTACCGTTCCAACTTGGTCTTTAACAAAATCATCGAATTTTATATCAATAATTTGGTCTTCTTTATTAAGTTTTTTTCTGCTTTCCAGAAATCTGTTAAAATAGTCGCTCCATATATCCGCCTGCTCATGTCCCGTCCTTTCCGGATTTTCCTCATCTCCGTAAAGTGACCTAACCGAAGAAATCAAGCTGGCTGTTGAGGCTACTATTTTTGAAGGATGACGGTGTGTTACTATTATACGGGCATCGGGGTAAACTTCAAAAAGTTCCGGTAACCTCATAAGATGAACGGGTGTTTTTAAAAGCCATCTTTCCGCTTTAACGCCACCCGACTGCAGATATTGCAAAAATCTTTTATGAAAACGCATGGTCTCCAACTTGTCAGCCTTTTCCATAAACCACTTGTAATATGACGGGATGTAAAATTGAGCAACAGGTTGAAAAGAATTAAAATCCAAAAAATTTATGGCTAAGCATTCTTGAGGTTCCGTAGCCTCCATGTAATGTTTTACCTTGAAATCGGGAACCAGTTTAAAAAGCTGTTCAAAGGTTTTCTCAACTTTTCTTATCTGAGGATTGTCGTAATAAGTTTCCGGCACGGGAGGTGGATACGGCAATAAACATTCCCAAGCCAACGGTGATCTGTGGGCATTATCACGGTACATTAAAGCATGTAAAATAGTGGTACCTGTTCGAGGCATGCCGATGATGAAAACCGGCTCTTTTATTTCTTCCTTCTCTATGCCGGGGTTTTGTTTTATTACCTGCTCCACTTTCAAACGTCCGTAAAGTGTTTGCTCGAAAAGAGTTTTTGAAGCCAACAAACCGAAAGCGTTAGCACCGGCTTCCTTTTTTACGGAATCGACAAGTTTTATAAGTCCCGTCTCCGTTTGTCCCGGCAAAGGTTCGTTATATTCAGCTTTTTTACGTGCTTTCGAAATTATGGAACCTGCATCAAGTTTAAAAGGATCCAATCCGGTTTTTTTTAAAACCTTACCTAAACCGTTTAAAAATTTTAAAGTGGAAGAACGTTTTATGTAAATATCATTCCGATTTAAAAACCCCATTGCTAAGTTAATTGTTTAAGTTTTTTGGCAAGGCCCAAATCACCTTTAATTTTTATTTTTCCGGTAAGCGTTGCCATCATGGGTTTTATCTCATTTCTTTGAAGTTTGCCGTACGTTTCTTTACTCATAATTATCGTGCAATCCGCCTCTTCGTCTTTATCCGAAAGAGTATTTACGTCTTTTGTTCCGTCAATAAGAATTACATCGTCATCGAGTTTGAATTTAAGCTTCTTACCCAACGGTTCTATTTTTACTATTTTTCCGGACAGTTCCCGTCTTATCTTTTCTATTTCCATGTGGTAAAAGTAAAAAGTTTTCTTGTAAGTTAATGTTGGCATTTATGTTCACGGATTTTTTTTTTGAACTATTTTTATCAAAAATTTTAAAAGTATGTCAATTGATATTTATTTGGAACCTTTTGATATTTCAACAATACAATTGAATATTGATAAAGATCCCAACAGGATTTACAATATTATCCGTAATTACCACAAGCTCGGTTCCTACCAAAACGAAAACGGGAAAATTGAAGAGTTACAAGATTTTGACATTGCCTTAATCGGGGTTCCCGAAGACAGAAGTTCGTTGAAAAACAAAGGGGCAAAAGATGCTCCCGACAACATAAGAAAATATTTTTACTCCCTTTATTCCCATTGGAACAACCTTAAAATTGTCGATTTGGGAAATATTAAAAACGGGAACACTATTGAAGATACCTATTTTGCACTAAAAGAAGTTGTTGAACATTTGCTTGAAAACAATGTTATTAGCATTATATTAGGAGGTCCGCAAGATCTTACTTATGCAAATTATCTGGCTTATGAAAAGTTTAATAAGATAATAAACATAACTTCGATAGACTCTGTTTTCGACCTCGGTCACCATGATGATGAAATAAACACCCACTCGTGGTTGAGTAAAATAATACTTCATAAACCCAATTATTTATTCAATTTTACAAATATCGGTTACCAGTCGTATTTGGTTAACAAGGAATCTATACAACTGATGAAAGAGTTGTATTTTGACGCATACCGTTTGGGTGAAATGCGTTCGGATTTGGAATACACCGAGCCGCCCATACGAAATGCCGATATTGTTTCTTTCGACATAGCATCCATAAGACAATCGGATGCTCCGGGATGTTATTATTCGGGTCCTAACGGTTTTTCCGGTGAGGAAGCTTGTGCCATGACTCGATACGCAGGTCTTAATGATAAATTAACAAGTATCGGCTTTTACGGCCTTAATCCCGGATTGGACAATCGAGGTCAAACATCTTTTTTAACGGCACAAATGATATGGTATTTTATTGACGGATTTATGAACCGCGTTAATGACAAACCGATTTTAAACAGTGACGATTATATAAAATTTACCGTTAACATCGATGGTGCCGATGGTATTATCTTCCTTAAAAGCAAAAAGACTTCAAGGTGGTGGATAGTTCTTAAACCGGATAATATTAAAGAAAACAGGTACAGACCTCATCAATTTATACCGTGCACTTATGATGATTACAAAGAGGCTTTAAAAAATAACATCCCCGATAAATGGTGGAAAGCTCAACAAAGGATGATGTGAGGCTTAAATCAGTATAAAGTTTGATTTTTTTCCTTGTTTAATTAATATTTTCCTATTCGAGTTTTACATATGAATTTATTTACAATCGGCTGATTATTAGTCTTTAATTTCTTATTAATCAAGGTTAAAAAAGAGTTAAAATCTATTGACAAAACATTTTATAT